>JAYSNJ010000175.1:0-11966 GCA_043723905.1 Holophagaceae bacterium | reverse complement strand
GCTGCCTAACTTTGTATTGGACGACGGGGGACGGAGGGGCTGGAGTACGCCTAACCGGGTTGGGAGGGGGTCTGGAGGGGGGTTTGGAGGCGCCTAGGCGCGACCCGTCCTAGGGCATTAGGCGTACTCTGGACCTACCTTGACAAGCGAAAAAAGACGACATGTTGTGTCATCTCATGCGGTTCCTGCGGGTGGGGCAATCCGAAGTTTACCGCATTAGGTGAACTCAGGGCCCTCCGGGGGGTGCACGTGGTTCAGGAGATTAGGCAGACTGGTAACGGGCGGATTGGATCCCAGGAACCCCCGGTTCCCAGGTTCCTCGATCAGCTGCGGGAGCGTCTTCGGGTGGGGCACAAGGACGTGGAGACCACCATGATCTGCGCCCGTGTGCTCAACCGGGGCGGCCCAGGCACTGGCCGTTCACCTTTCATCCCCTGCATCCCTGTTCATTCTTCTTTTATCCGTGTTTATCCGTGTCCATCCGTGGATTCATTTCCTGTTCTTCATCCACAGGATCCGCAGCCCCTCGAGGGTCAGGTCCGGTTCGATGTTCCTGATGTAGCGGCTGGCGGGGGCGATGACCTTGGCCAGACCGCCGGTGGCCACCACGGGGCAGCCGGGGTATTCCTTCAGCAGGCGCTCCAGGATGCCGTCCACCTGGCCCACGTATCCGTAGAAGAGGCCCGACTGCATGGCCTCCACGGTATTGCGGCCCACCAGCCGCTCGGGCTCGGCGATCTCCACCCGGGGCAGGCGGGAGGCCCGCTGAAAGAGGGCCTCGGCGGCAATCTTGAGGCCCGGCAGGATGATGCCCCCCAGGTATTCCCGCTGGGCGTTCACGATATCGAAGGTGGTGGCGGTGCCGAAGTCGAGGGCGATGAGCGGCGCCCCGTAGCGCTCCAGGCCCGCCACGGCATTGACGATGCGGTCGGCACCCAGTTCGGCCGGGTTGTCGATGAGGAGCTTCAGGCCGGTCTTGATGCCCGGCTCGATCCAGAGGGCGTCCACATGGAAATACACCTTCACCCAGGCGTTGAGCACCGGGTGCATGGGGGGCACGACGCTGGAGACCACCACATGGCCGATCTGCTCGGGCTCGATGCCGCAGTGGCGCAGGAGGGCGAAGGTGGAGAGGCCGTACTCGTCCACGGTGCGCTCCCGGCTGGTGGCCAGGCGCCAGGAATGGATCAGCGGGGCCTGAGGTCCCTGGGAGGGATCGAAAACGCCCAGGACGATATTGGTGTTGCCGACATCAACGGCGAGCAGAAGGCTCATGCATCCTCCGACTCTCCAGCATGGCGGGGGTGGAGCCTCCCATCAATCGGCCAGAAGGAAATGCCCTTCGAGGACCTTCACGGCCCGGCCGCCGATCCACACCCGGTCCCCTCGCAGTTCGCAGTCCAGGTCCCCGCCCCGGCGGCTGATCTGCCGCGCCGACATGTGCGTCTTCCCTAGGCGCTGGGCCCAGTAGGGGATCAGCGTGCAGTGGGCGCTGCCCGTGACGGGATCCTCGGGGATGGCCGCGCCGGGCGTGAAGAAGCGGCTCACGAAATCCACAGTCTCTCCCGGCGCCGTGACGATCACGCCTGGGGAATCCACCCGGTCGAGCGCGGCGAAATCCGGGCGCAGGGCCTGGACCTCGGCCTCGGAATCCATCACCAGGAAGTGATCCCGGGCCTGGAAAACCTGTCGCGGAATCATGGCAAGGGCCTCGAAGAGGCCCTTGGGGACATCAACGGGCACGGGCGGACGGCTGGGGAAGTCCAGCACCAGTCGCTCCCCCACCCTTTCGACGCTCAGGGGACCGCTCAGGGATTGGAAGTGGAGGCATTCCCCGGGTTCCCCCAGTTCATTGAAGAGCACGAAGGCCGAGGCCAGTGTGGCGTGGCCGCAGAGGTCCATCTCCAGCTCGGGGGTGAACCAGCGGACGCGCCAGCCCGTCGATTCCTTCACCAGGAAGGCCGTCTCCGCAAGGTTGTGCTCGATGGCGATGGCCTGCAGGAGGGCGTCCGGCAGCCATTCCCGGAGGATCATCACGGCGGCGGGATTGCCTGCGAAGGGGCGATCCGTGAAGGCGTCGATCTGATACATGGGCAGGCGCATGGGAGCCTCCAGGCCCCCGCTGCCGTTCCCGGCACCGGGGGGAGAGATCATTCTGGGACGGGGGCCCGAGCCGTGGCTACTTGATCTGGAGGTCCTTCAGGACCTTCGGGTCCTTCTCGTCCTGGGCCAGGAGGGTGTGGCAGGATTCGCAATCGTTGCGGATCACGCGTCCGTCTGAGGCCTTGTGGTTCCCATCGTGGCAGCGGAAACAGCCACCGACGAGATCGTTGCCACCGTGGCCGATGTGGTTGGGGTGGGTGCCCCAGGTGATCTTCATGCTGGGAAACACGTTCCGGAGGTAGATCTCCTTCACCGCCACCGCGGCGGCGTCCACCAGCGCCTTCTTCTGGGCGTAGAGTTCCGGGTAGCTGGTCTTGTAGAAGGCCTCGAGAGCCTGGGGGATCTGGAGGGCGGCGGTGGCCTGGTCTGGATAGACCTGCTTGAGGACCTCCAGGCCCTTCTTCTTGATGAAGGGCAGGTCCCGACTGATGCGCTTGGAGTCCAGGGCCTTGTCGAGCGCGCGATCGGGCATCTCGAAGGCGTGGGTGGGCCGGTTGTGGCAGTCCACGCAGTCCATGCCCCGCACCGGAAGCTTGGCCACCTGCTCGGGGCTGAGCTTGCTGTCCTGGGCGAAATACTCCACCGACTTCCCGCTGTCGTCCCGGTAGGTGACCTTGGCGATCTCCTGGCGGCGGGCATCCGTGGCCTGATAGCTGACGCGCTCGCCCGCATCCAGATGGCGACCGTGGATCCCCTCGGTGCCCTGCCAGGTCCGTCCTCCGATCTTCAGGAGCAGGACGGTCGTGGCAGGCGTGTTGGCCTCGTCCTCGGCGTACTTGGTGCGCACCACCAACTTGTCGCCGTGGAACTTCTGCGGCCAGTGGCACTGCTCGCAGGTTTCCCGCGCGGGGCGCAGGTGCTCCACGGGGCTGGGGATGGGGCGGGAGAAGGTCTTGAAGGACACGGCGAAGAGCTGGCGCGTGCCCGAGAGCTTGGACTTCACGAACCAGCCGGCCCCGGGGCCGATGTGGCATTGCGTGCAGCTCACGCGAGCATGGGGCGAGTCCTTGTAGGCCGCGTATTCCGGGGACATGACCGAATGGCAGGCCTGGCCGCAGAACTGGGTGGAATCCATGTATTCGACGCCCTTGAACGAGGCCGTGCCCAGGATGGCGATGTTCAGGGCCGTCGCCCCCAGGACGATGAAGAGGCCCCGGCGGATGAAGGGCGAGGCCAGATCCACCTGGGGGAATTCCTCAGGGACCCCCCCCGCCTTCCGCAGCTTCCTGCGCCGGAGCCACATGCCCAGCGGGATGAGCCCGAGACCGGCGAAGAAGAAGCCGGGCAGCACCAGGAAGAACAGGATGCCCGTGTAGGGACTCATGGGATGGGGGCTGGTCAGTTCCAGGAGCCAGAACCACGCCAGGGTGATGCCTGAGGCGGTGGTGAGCACCGTGCCCGCCAGGCTGATGGGGTTCTCGCAGAAGAAGAAGACCAGGCGGCCCGCTCCCTTGAGTCGTTCCAGCGTTTTCATGGGTCCACCTTGGGGTCTCGATGTGCACGGGGCA
This sequence comes from Holophagaceae bacterium, assembly GCA_043723905.1. Taxonomy (GTDB): domain Bacteria; phylum Acidobacteriota; class Holophagae; order Holophagales; family Holophagaceae; genus JAYREN01. Next base: position 8,295 of record JAYSNJ010000175.1, on the reverse strand, counting down.
GGTTCAGAAGCACTCTCTCACTTCCGCGGATGGAGAGAAGGCAAAAGATCCCGAATCCATATTGTGGACTCGATGATCCAGAATAGAAGCCCCTCGCCCAGCCTGGGTTGGATTTGGCACGGTTCCTCCCGACGAAGGCCCTGCGGAAAGTGGAAAATACCCGCATATATTTCAGGCCCCTCTCAAAAAACTCAAGCCCTTCTGCAGGATTCCCGTATCTTCGAATCCCCACCCTCTTTCCATTCCGTCTGCGCTTCCCGCCCCAGGGGGATCCCATGGCGTTTCCAGACAGCCCCGAACCTGACCCCTCCGCGGACCTGACAGACCGCCTGGACGAGATGGCCCAGGCCCTCCGGCGACTGGAGGCGCGGGTGGAGAGCCTCGAGGCTGCGGGCGCCCTCAAGGCCGAGGCAGCATCGGTTGAGCCCGCACCGGTTGAGCCCGAACCCGAAACCGCTCCCCTCATTCCCCTTGCCCCCGAGGGCGGTTCGGAATTGGTCCTGGGCCTCCTGGGCCGGGTCTTCCTCATCCTGGCCGGGGCCTTCCTCATCCGCGCCCTCACCGATGGCGGGAAGCTTCCGCCCATGGCCGGTGTCTTCCTCGGCCTCGCCTACGCGGGGACCTGGGCCCTCCAGGCGGACCGCGGGGGAAGATCGGGGAAACCCATGACGGCGGTATTTTTCGCACTCACCTCGGCAGGGATCGCCTTCCCCCTGCTCTGGGAGGCCACCACCAAGTTCGCAGTCTTCTCCCCTCCGATGGCGGCCCTGGCCCTCCTCGCCGTGGCGGGCCTCCTCCTGACCGTGGCCTGGAGGCGGGACCTCCAGGGTGTGGCCTGGGTCGTCATCCTGACCACCCTCGCCACGGGTTTCGTCCTCATGGTTTCCACCGGAGCCGTGCCGGCCTTCACTGCGGCCTTCCTGGCCCTGGGCCTCGCCATCCTGTGGCTAACCTATGGCCGACGCTGGGGGGGCCTCCGCTGGCCCACCGCCCTGGCCGCCGACGCCTCCGTCCTGATCCTCACGGTCCTGGCCGCCTGGCCCGGCGGCCCCCCGGAGGCCTACCGGGGGCTGTCGATCCCCCTGGCCTTCCTGCAGGCCCTGGGCCTCCTGGTGCTCTATCTGGGCAGCTTCGCCCTGAGAACCCTCCAGCGCGACCGTGCCGTCATCCCCTTCGAAGGCGTCCAAACGGCGCTGGTACTCCTGGTGGGTTTCGGAGGCGCCATCCGGGTGGCCGCGGCCTGGGGCCGGGGCACGGCAATCCTGGGCCTCGCGGCCCTGGCCGTGGCGGCCGCCTGCTACGCCGTGGCCTTCGCCTTTCTAGAGCGCCAGGCGGAATCCGGCAAGAACTTCCGGTTCTACACCGCCCTGGCCCTGGTCTTCGCCCTCGCCGGACTGCCCATCCTCCTGTCGGGTACCGCCCTGGCCGGGAGCCTGGCCCTGGCTGGACTGCTGGCGGCGGCTCTCGGTGTCCGCTTCCGCCGGGCCACACTCCACGCCCACGCGGCCCTCTACCTCGGGGGGGCGGCCCTGGTCTCGGGCTATCTCGCCCATGGCTGGACCGTCTTCCTGGGCCCCCCCGGGCAGGTGCAGCGGGCCTTCGGCCTGCGGGAACTGCCGCTCCTCATCGCCCTGGGGATCGCCCATCTGGTGCTCGCGCGCAGCTGGGGGAGGTCGGAGATCCCCCCCCTTCAGCGGGTCCCGTCCCTGATCCTGGCCACCCTGACCCTGCTGGGCCTCGGGGCGGGCGCCATCGCGGCCCTCAGCCACGCTCTGCCACCGGACCCCGGCACCGTGGCCGCCCTGCGCACGGGCGTGCTCTCCCTCGCGGTGATCCTGCTGGCCGCCCTCTCCCGGTGCTGCCCGGTCCAGGAACACCGCTGGCTGGTCTATCCCCTCCTGGGCCTGACCGCCCTCAAGCTCCTCCTGGAAGACCTCTCCCAGGGCAGGCCACTGACCCTCTTCCCCGCCCTCACCCTCTTCGGGGCGGCGCTCATTCTCGCGCCCCGGCTATTGCACAGGGAGATCATGGGGAAGCCTCCCGCAACGTGAGGTCTCCAGAACAGCGCGGAGTGCGCCTGGGGATCGCAGGGGAAGGAACGCACGGAGGGCGGGGCATCGAGGCTTCCCCCGATGTCTCCGCCTTCCTCCGCGCCTCTGCGTTCAGGTCTTGGTCCTATTCCCCACTGGGTAGCGTCCGGCGGTGGAGCGTGAATTCCCCCAGCATGATGGGCACGGCCACCTTGAGCATCAGGGTGAAGACCAGGAAGCCGATGGCGAAGATGCCCGCCGCCACGAAGACTTCGATGCTGGAGGGGCGGTACTCGTAGATCTCCCCCAGGGCGTCGGGGGTGAGGCCGGGGATGATGAGCCCCATCCCCTTCTCGATGTAGACGCTGGCGTAGATCAGGACGCAGCCCAGATTGAGCGTGAGCCACGTCTTGCGGGTCCTGGGGACCAGGAAGAGCAGGAAGGCCACGAGGCCGGTGGCCAGGGAGGCCCAGGCGAAGGGCACCAGCGTCGTGTGCCCCTTCACGCCGAAGTAGAGGTATTTGATATACACGAGGTGCTCCGTGCCCGAGTAGAACTCCTTGAACACCTCCGCGGCCGTCAGGAATAGGTTGAAGCCCATGGTGTAGGCCATCAGTTCGGCGATCTTGAAGATGGCCTCGTCCTTGATCTCGAGACGGGTGGTCCTGCGGAGCACCTGGAGCAGGACGAGGAGGATGGCGGGTCCCGAGCAGAAGGCCGAGGCCAGGAATTTCGGGGCCAGGATGGCCGAGTTCCAGAAGGGCCGCGCCGCGAGACCGTTGTAGAGGTAGGCCGTGACCGTGTGGATGCTGACGGCGGCGGGGATGGAGAAGAGCACCAGGGGCAGCACGAGTTTCTTCACGTAGGGGCGCTCGGTGTAGGCGCAGAAAAGCAGGTAGGTGACCACGAACCAGTTGAGCAGCAGGTAGATATTGAGGACGATCACGTCCCAGGCCAGGAGGGACTGGGGGAAGTTGAGGCGCCCGATCATGGGAATGATGTGCCAGAAGCGGTCGGGCCTGCCGATGTCCACCATGACGAAGCCCAGGCACATGACCAGGGCGCTGACCGCCAGTAGCTCACCCAGGAGTGTGATCTCCTTGATGGGTTTCCAGTCGTAGACGTAGGCGGGAATGACCAGCATGATCGCGGCCGCGGCCACACCCACGAGGAAGGTGAAGTTGCCGATGTAGAAACCCCAGGAGACCTGGTCCCGCATGTGGGTCACGATGAGGCCGTTCTGCACCTGGGAGGTGTAGGCGATGCCGCCAGCCAGGATGAGCAGGAGGAGGAAGGTGACCCAGAGGTAGTAGTACCGGTTGCCGAGGAGCATCATCCGGAGACTGTCCTGGGTGAAGCGACGAAGATTGCCCAGCGTCAGCATGGCCTCACACCCCGTAGAAGTAGAAGAACTTCGGCTGCGTGTTGAGGTCTTCCTTGAAGAGGAAGACCCGCTTGTGCTCGAGGATGTAACGGATCTCGCTCTTGGGATCCATGAGGTTCCCGAACTTCCGCGATCCCGTGGGACAGATCTCCACGCAGGCCGGATACAGTCCCTTCCGGGTGCGCTGGATGCAGAAGGTGCACTTCTCCACCACGCCCTGCTTGCGGGGACGATTGCCCAGGTAGTGGGTCACGGGATTGAGCTCTTCAGTGGGCAGCTTCGGTTCAGTCCAGTTGAAGTGGCGGGCTCCGTAGGGGCAGGCCGCCATGCAGTAGCGACAGCCGATGCACCAGTTGTAGTCCACCACCACGATGCCGTCCGGCTCCTGCCAGGTGGCCCCCACGGGGCAAACCTTCACGCAGGGCGGCTTCTTGCACTGCTGGCACTGGACGGGCATGTAGAAGTGCCCTTCCTCGGGCACCTGTTCGGGGGCGTAGTAGGGATCGGCGTGACGGATGTTCACGCCCTCTTCCTGGTCCATCTGGAGCACCCGGATCCACTGGACCTCGGGCTCCCGGGACTGGTTGTTCTCCTTCACGCAGGCGTGCACGCAGCGCCGGCACCCCACGCAGCGGGAGAGATCGAGCCCGTAGCCGAAAATCACCCCCTGGAGGGCAGGATCCACCCCCACCTGGACAGCCTTCCCGAACTTCTCCCGGTATTCCTTCTCCAGCCGGAAGATGACGCGCTGGATCTCTTCCTTCGAGAGTTCCCGGAAATTGTGTTGCAGGAATTCGTCCATGCTCAGTTTCCCGCACCCGGTGAGGGCCGCCCCCATGGCCGCGGCGGCGGTGCCCAGGAAGCGGCGGCGGGAATCGTCGTCGGCTACCGGGCGCTGCCCCTTTTGGGGAGGCGGCGCGGTTCCAGTCGGGCACTTCCGGACGCAGCCACTCGGGTCGGCGGGTCCCAGCTCCTGGCGCATGCGCCCTTCGCTACCCGCTTCGCCCCTCGCAGTTTGGCCTTCCCGGCGCACCCCCTTCGGGGGCACCGAGCCTGGTTCGTGCTGCTTTACGCCGCCGCCTTCGGCGGCGACGGCCGGAAGCTGCACCCTATTAGAGGTCATCGCGCACCTCCCTTCCTGAGCTGGATGTCCTCGGGGCGCGTGGGCTTCGCCATGGGCTGGAGTGCCTGGAAGCGGGGAGCGTGGGGGTTGTGGCAGTGCACGCAGAGCAGGTACTGCTTCTTCCCGTCCCAGCGGCCGGTGCGCTTGCCGTGAATCCCCGCGCGCCAGTCCCGGAGCTTGTCACCGTGGCACTGGCCGCAGAGCAGGTAGGAGGAGGTGAACTCGATGCGCTCGCCGCTCACCAGATGGAGCCGGTTGCGGTCGGTCAGGTCGTGGCAGTCCAGGCACCACCGGCTCTCGGGACCATGCTTGAGCGCGATCTCGTCATGCATCCCGAGGCTGCGCCGCTGGGGATTGGGCTTGAGGCTCTTGTTGTCGTGGCAGCTGGCGCAGGGGAAGATGCCCTCGGTGAGCGGGGGAAGGGGAACCTCGATGTCTTCGGATACAGCAGGCTTCGAGGGCGACTGGACGGGGCCCTTGGGAAGATCGGTTGCCCTCCCGAAGCATGGCGCCAGAAGCACGATGACCCCGAGGAGAAGACCGCGCCGGATTCCGAAGCGCCCCTCCCGCCCAGGAAATTGCAGGAACCTCAGCATCGTCCGCCCCCTGTCTGCAGATCACCCTGGAGCGCTCTTCCCGGGGGAGCGCGCTCCACGTTAAACAGCCATGTTCAAGGTGTGTTCCCCCAATCCTACGGCTTTCCAGGCTCGGAACATGAATTCCCGACCCGGGCGTCCCTAGTGCGCCGGTCCAGGCAGAATGGGCCTCATCCGCCCCCATCTGCCACCTGGGTTGCCGGCCTTACTCCAGACCGGCGACCTGACCCGATTCGGCCGAACTCCCATCCTGGCCCTCCATGAACTTCACCGTGCACTCCGGGCAGATGCCGTGGGTCCAGTCGGCCTTGGTGTGGGCGGAGATGTAGGTCTCGATCTGCTGCCAGTAGCCCCCGTCATCGCGCACCTTCTTGCACCAGGCGCACATGGGAAGCAGGCCTTCCAGTTCCCTGACGTTGGCCAGAAGCTCCGAGAGATCGTGGACCAGGGCCCGTTCCCGCAGGACCAGGGAACGGGTCCAGGAGACGAAGAGCGAGATGGCGACGAAGGAGAGGAGGTGGATCGACCCGTCCCAGAAGAGGATCCAACCCGGACTGGAGCCTGGGCGCCAGACCATTTCGGTCCCCCTCCAGACCGCCGCCGCAGCGAGGGCCGCCAGGACTCCCGGGAGGGCACCTCCCTGCCAGGCCACGAGGAGGACTGGAAGCAGGTAGAACGGGCCGAGCTTCAACTGAAGCCCGGTCTGGATATCCAACCAGGCCACCAGCAGGGTCCACAGGAGACCGGCCGAGATGGCGGTGGATCCGGGGTGGCGGCGCAGGAGATTCATCGCTCCCGATTATGGGCGGAGAAGTCCGGCTTGGGGGACTCTGACACTGCAGCCCGGCAGTCCAAGAAACCCATCGATCCGATCTCCGGGACCGCCCTCGCGATCCAGGGTTCGAATCCCTGTACCGACTTTTCTGTACGTTGGTGGCCCCACAGGGATTCGAACCCTGGACCAAGCGGTTATGAGCCGCCAGCTCTGACCGCTGAGCTATAGGGCCGTTCCCATTCTAGCCACAGGCTGGCGGGAGGGCTGCCATCGAGGGGATAATCGGGGCTTCCCCTCAAGGAGTCCCCGTGCGCCCAGCCTTCGCCGCCCTGTTCCTGGCCCTTCCCCTGCTCGCCGGGGGCCCCAAGCCCAAGGTCCAGTTCGTCACCTCCATGGGATCGTTCACCGTCCAACTGGAGCCCGAGGCCGCGCCCAGGACCGTGGAGAACTTCCTGAAATACGTCCGCAAGGGCCACTACAACGGCACCATCTTCCACCGCGTCATGCCCGCCTTCATGGTCCAGGGCGGGGGCCACCTGCCCGACCTCACCAAGAAGCCCACCGAAGCCCCAGTCCCGCCCGAGAGCGATCTCGCCAAGGCGAAGGGCATGACCAACAGGCGGGGCACCGTGGCCATGGCCCTGCCCGTGGGCAATCCCTTCGGCGCCACAGCCCAGTTCTTCGTGAACGTGAAGGACAACCCCAACCTGGACTTCAAGGCGAAGAACATGACCGAATACGGCTACACCGCCTTCGGCAAAGTCGTCCAGGGCATGGAGGTCATCGACCGGATCAAGAAGGTGAAGACCAAGACCGTGAAGGACATGAAGGATGTGCCCGTGACGCCGGTCCTCATCAAGGAAGCCAAGGAAGTGCAGTAAGGCACAGGGTTCGCGGGCTAGACTGTCCCTGTTCATCTTTCTGGAGCGACGATGTCCCCATCTCCCATCCGTGTGCTGATCGCCAAGCCCGGCCTGGACGGCCATGACCGCGGCGCCAAGGTCGTGGCTCGCGCGCTGCGGGACGCGGGCATGGAGGTCATCTACACCGGCCTTCGCCAGACGCCCTCCCAGATCGTGGCCGCCGTCGTTCAGGAGGACGTGCGGGTGCTCGGTCTGTCCATCCTCAGCGGCGCCCACAACCACCTCTTCCCCGAGATCCTGCGGCTGATGAAGGAGCAGGGCGTGGATGATGTGCTGGTCTTTGCCGGCGGCATCATCCCCGATGAGGATCTGCCTGGCCTCAAGGCCATCGGCATCCGGGAGGTCTTCCAGCCCGGCACCAGCACCGAGGATGTGGTGGCCCTGATCCGCCGGGAAGTCGGCGCCAGCGCCTGACTCAGCGAACCTCGATCCACCGGGTCCCTGGGGGGACCCGGAGCCTGTACGCGGAGTCGGGAATGGAGGCCGGCACCCGGGGATCCACCAATTCCAGCATCTGCCGGGCGCCGGTGGCATCCACCCAGATAATCCGCTTCAGGAATTCGCCCTTCCCTTCCAGTGCCACCTTGGGCAGCCCCGGCTTCCGGGGTTCCAGGACCACTTGCCCGGAGGCCTGGACTCGGGCCCGATAGACCCCCTCCAGAGCCCGGGGGTCGACGAGGACGTTGAGCAGCGGCATCTCCAGCGCGGCGGAACGCAGATCCAGCTTCTGGGCCGTTCGGGCCCCGGGATCGAACTGGATGAGGGTCTTCCCGTCAGAGATGACGAGGAGGCCGCCCTGGTAGGCCACCCGGATCCGGCCGCCCTTCGTGAGCTGAAGGCGTCCTTCCTTCCGGAGCTTGCCGAAGACGGCGCTCTCGGACTCCTGGATGAAGGCCGATTCCAGGCGAGGGAGATTGGGGAGGGCCTTCCACCAGCGGGGAAGTTCCTGGGCAGGGAGCGCCATGGCCCCGAAGGCCAGGAGGAGGGGCCAACGCATGGGCTCAGCTCCGCTTGAGCTCAACGCTGAATTTGGAGGTGAGGCCCGCGCCCGGCGACGGTTTCTTGAGCAGGCCTTCCGTCACCACATGGCCGTTCTGGCGCACCTGGACGATGATCTCCAGGTCATGGGCGTCAAGACCGGCAGGCAGTTCCAGCTTCAGGACCGAGGATGCGCCAGATTGGCTGAGGTCGCCCAACATCGCCGCCATGCTGGGCCGGGGTCCGGCCGGAGACAGGGGCCTGGCCTTCGGCGGCGCCAGGGCCACCAGCTTGGGGGCGACGGGCTTGGGAAGGGAGAGGTTCCTGGCCGGCGAGGGGGTCGGCAGAATCGGCTTCAGGGGGGACGGAGCCGGGCGGAGTGCAGGCGCTACCCGGGGGGGCGCCATGGTCGGAAGGGGTGGCCGGGGCGGCGGGGGAGGCGGAGCCGCGAAGGCAGCATCCTCGAGGAGTTCGCCCACGGAGGGG
>JAYSNJ010000174.1:0-3506 GCA_043723905.1 Holophagaceae bacterium | reverse complement strand
AAACCAAACGGTATGCACATACGCGGCCTAACCAATCGTTCAACCGGACGCTGCCTTTGCGGGCAGGTTTCCTCGCTCAGCGTCCCGCTTCGCTCTCCAACTTCATGCGCCGCCGTGGCAGCGCCGGTTAACTTGTAAAATGTCCGATCTGGGCATGACCTACCTGTTCGTGGGCAATAAATTAAACGGCGGATGAGCCTTTCGCCTTACCCCTGGATTTTGGTTCTTTCATCCCCTTCATCCCTGTTGATTCCTGAACACGGGTGAAACGGGAAGCGGAGGGCCTTCCCGCCTGTGCCGAACCCGTCCCTGTTCCCCTGAGGAGCCCGCGATAGCCGGGGGGGCCCCCATCCGTGCGATACTGTATGCAGTGTTTGCAAATACAGAGGATCCCCATGGCTGCAGCCTCCGGAAAGACACCCAAGAGCGAGAAGGCGAAGCGCCAGACCCCCGAGGAGCGCCAGGCGGCCCTGCGCTACAACCACATGATGTACGGGCCCACGGCGGGGGAATTGAGGCCCGCGGCGAAGAAGATCGATTTCGGCGGCTCCTACCTCCAGCACCACAAGTTCCAGAGCCTGATGACGGCCTTCAGGAACGGGACGGAATACCAGTTCAGCGTCGCCCACAAGGACAAGAGCTACACGGTGTCCACGGACGGGACCCACATCCTGTTCGACAACAAGGTCATCTACTACTCCCGGGCCATGAACAAGTTCGAGCGCAATCTGCTCATGGACCGCACCGTCATGCTGCAGTACCAGGCCATCGACGCCTTCGTCCACCTGGCCTTCGCCGTCATCCGCAGCTTCCCGGAACTGGGGACCACCCCGCTGAGCTACCGGAACAACGAGTTCTTCTATGGGGCCGAGGATCTGGGGGCTGGCATTCCCGAGCAGGGGCCGAACCTCCTGATCGGGGCCTACAAGCTCCATGTGGGCAAGACCAAGTAGGCTTCGGGAACTCCCCCGGTCCCAGCCTGGGGCCATGAGCCCGAGCCGCTCCGCCGACTCCGGGGCTACCCCTTCAGCCTGGACCCCAGCGAGCGCAGGAGCCAGGCGGCGTAGGACTTCAGGGCGCCTTCCCGCCGCCGGCCTTTCCGCCGTTCGACGGGAACGGGCAGGTCCGCCCTTCTCCGGTCCCCCTTCCGCTTCTCCTCGAGCCGCGTCGAATAGAGGACGAAGCCGAAAAAGGCTGCAATGACAATCATTGCGTAATCGGAGGGCCCCATTGCATCCTCCGGTACCAGGATAGGTCTTTCGGTGGGCCGAGGTTCCTGAGACTCGGGGCCCGGCCCTCACCGGGCTCCATTCCGGGGTTCGTGAGGTAACGTGGGGAACACTGCCTGGAGACGTGCGCGATGTTGTTCTTTAAGCCGAGACCGAAGCCCCCCGCCGACGAGCCCTTCTTCCCCTGGCTCCCCGGGGAGTATTCCGTGGGGGTCGCCCGCCTGGATCAGGACCACCAGTTCCTGGCCGAGCTGCTCAACCAGATGCACGTCGCCCTGATCCAGAAGCGGGATCGCGCCCAGGCCGTCCAGCTCCTGGACCGCTTCGTCCAGGATGTCCGCCGGCACTTCAACGCCGAGGAGGCGGCTCTGGAGGAGGCAGGCTACCCGGAGCTGGAGGCGCACGTGGCCGAGCACCAGCTGCTGCTCACCGAGGCGGCCGATCTTTTGCGCCAGTTCCAGGCGGGCTCCATCAGTGGCCTGGCCTTCCCGAACTTCCTGAAGCACTGGCTCATCGGCCACATCCGGGACTCGGACCGGAAGTACGCCGCCTGTCTCCGGCGCAAGGGCCTGCGGTAGACCCCAAGGACATCAACCAGGACGGCATGGTCTCGGCGGCGGAGGAGCTGGCCTACGCCCTCCAGCACCCCGAGCTGAAGGCGCTCGGTCCGGGCCTGGACGCCTACACCCAGAGCGGGACGCTGAACGCCGGGGCCCAGGGCGCCGGCAGCTCCTTCAGCGTCCACGCCTGATACGGTTTCGCGTCCCAAAGAACAGATTCACCACGAACGCGAAGAGCGCTAAGGACGCGAAGGCCGCCCATGGGATCTCCGGAAGCGGGGATGCCTCGGACCCTTTCCCTGGTTCCTCCGTTCTTCGCGCTCTTGGCTCCCTTCGCGGAATTCGCGTTCGTTTCTTCCCTGATATCGGGGGATTCGCCTTCGTGGGAATCCATCCCTGTTCCTGAGGCTTTCCCTCCTTGCAGACCAGAGGCACTGCGAAAACGCCCCGCGGCGCGAGCCTGGGGGCGTCCGTTGCTGGTGATCCCGGTGCGATTCGAACGCACGACCTACGCCTTAGGAGGGCGTCGCTCTATCCATCTGAGCTACGGGATCCGTGGAACCTTCAATTCTGGCACGAGGCGGGGGTTCAGGCCATCTTCGCCTGGAACTCGGCGTAGGGGCCGTGGAAGTCCTCGATGCCCCTGTCGTCGAAGTGCCAGATGCGGGTGGCCACTTCGTCCAGGAGATCCTCGTCGTGGGTGACCATCAGCACGGTGCCATCGTAGCGCTGGAGGGCGGTGTTGAGGCCGATGACGGCCTCCAGGTCCAGGTGGTTGGTGGGTTCGTCGAAGACCAGGACATTGGGCTTCTGGAGCATGAGCTTGCAGAACATCAGCCGGCAGGCCTCGCCACCGGAGAGCACTTCGGTCTTCTTGGTGCCCTCATCGCCCCGGAAGAGCATCTGCCCCAGGACGCCCCGGATCTCCTCGATGAGCGCATCGGGATCGAACTGGCGCAGCCAGTCCACCAGGGTGTAGCCGCCGGGGATGGATTCCCGGAAATCCTGGGCGAAGTAGCCCACGCTGACTTCGTGGCCCCACTTCACCTCGCCCTTGTCGATGTCGCGATCCACCTCCGTCACCTGGGGCGCGTTGGTCAGGAGGGCCTTCAGGAGGGTGGACTTGCCCGAGCCGTTGCGGCCGATGATGCCGATGCGCTCGCCCCGGGAGATGGTGGCGCTGAAGTCCTTGATGACTTCCAGGCGCTCGCCCTTCACGTCGTAGCCCATGGAGACATGGTGGCATTCCAGGGCGTGGCGGCCGCTGGGGCGCTTGGTGTCGAACTTGATGTAGGGCCGGGCGATGTTGCTGCGGGAGAGCTCGCCGGGGGCCAGGCGCTCCACTTCCTTGCGCCGGGAGTTCACCTGGCTGCTGCGGGTGCCCGCGGCGAAGCGCTGGATGAACTCCTGGAGCTGGGCGATCTTCTTCTCCCGCTGGGAGTTCTCCGATTCCAGGCGGCTGCGGATCTGCGTCTTCTGCATCACCATGTCGTCGTAGCCGCCGGTGTACTGGATGATCGTCTGGTAGTCGATGTCGGCGATATGGGTGCAGACGGCGTTCAGGAAGTGGCGGTCGTGGCTGATGACGATGACGGAGCCGCTGTAGCGGTTGAGGAAGTTCTCCAGCCAGTGGATGGAGTCCAGATCCAGGTGGTTGGTGGGTTCGTCCAGGAGCAGGGCCTCGGGATTGCCGAAGAGGGCCTGGGCCAGCAGCACG
>JAYSNJ010000173.1:0-3611 GCA_043723905.1 Holophagaceae bacterium | reverse complement strand
CATGGCCTGGCTCATGTAGAGGGCGGCGGCGAGGCCCTTGCCGCTCACGTCGCCCACTGCGGCAATCCACTTCCCGTGTTTGCGGCGCTTGACCCACAGCAGGTCGCCGCCAGTCTCCAGGGCCGGTTCCAGCCTCAGGGCCAGCTGGTAGCCATGGATGGATGGCGCTTCGAAAGTGATGAGACTCTCCTGGATTTTTCGGGCGGTCTGGAATTCCTGCTCGATGCGCCCCTGATCCAGGAGGCGCCGGTAGAGGATCGTCGTCTCGAGGACGATGCCGGCGGCCTGGGCCACCTCCCGGAGCAGTTCCCGATCCTCGCGGCCGTAGTTCAGCTCGGCGTACTTCCCGCCCAGGAGAAGGACCGTGTGAGGCTCCTGGTTGGCCATGAGCAGCACGAGCACCTGGGCCTCGAGGGCGTCCACATGGGCCCGGAGTTCCGGCCCCTGCTCGTCAATCCAATCGGCTTCATCCCCTCCCAGCCCCAGGACCAGTTCCTGGTTCTCCCGGGCGTGGCGCAGGATCTGGGTGGGGAGCTCCAGCCTCCGGGGACGGTGGAGATCGGCAGCCCCCTCATCGCCCTCGGCCAACTGGACGGGGGGGAGCAGGACCGAATGGCCCTCCACGGGCAACAGGAGCAGCACCTGGGGACGGAAAGCCTCAGCAAGGCTGCCCTTGAGGCCGACGAACAGAGCGTCCTCCGTCAGGCGCCTCCGGGTCTCCCGCAGCCCGCCGAGGATCAGTTCCCGGGCCTGGTTCAGGTCCCGGCGAAACCTGCGCCGCAGGGTGAGCAGCAGCCAGCGCAGGAGCCAGCCGATGGGAAGGGCGGAGAGGCCCAGGAGGACGCCGACCCAGGCCAGGGGCACGACCTGGACCCCCTGGCTGAAGAGCCAGGCCAGGCCGCCCAGATAGGCGATCAGCGTGAGGCCCAGCACGGCGAAATAGGTGACCCAGCGGACCAGGGCCCGCTGCACATCGAAGAAGCCGTGCCGCAGGATGGCGTAGGCGAAGGAGAGCGGAAGCAGGGGGAGGGGCGCGAAAAAGATCCAGCTCTCCCGCTGGAACATCAGGCTCGGCCCCGCCTGGGTCCTCAGGATGTAGAAGGCGAGCAGATCCAGGAGGATTGCCGAGCTGATGATCAGGGCCGACAGCAGCGCCCAGCGCCGACGTTCCTCCAGCTTGAAGGCGCCCACCCAGAAGAGCACCATCCCGGACACCAGGGCGCTGGCAATGGCGATCCCGTACAGCGGGAAGAGCCACCGGATCGGCGAGGTGCGGATGAATTCAGCGATCAGGTTGGGCCCGAAAACCACCGCAGCCAGCTGGGGAATGAAGACCAGGAACCCCAGGCAGAGGAAGCCCCCGTAGAGCCCCAGCAGGAACCGCCGGTTGGTGCGAAGGGGGAAGGCGTGGGGGAAGCGGAGGAAGAAGTGCAGCCAGAGGGGGGGGGCCAGGGAGAGGACGAGCTGGGACACGGCAAGGGTGGGCGCCTGGACATACGGAGGCACATTGCCCCTGAAGCCCCCGACGGCCAGCGGCAGCAGGAGGGCCATGAGCCCCAGATAGTAGAAGTGGCGGGCGATCTTCCGCTGGGGCGAGGAGACCGCCACCAGGAGCCCCAGAGCCCAGGCGATGAGGCCCGACAGGAGCACGATGAGCGGGGTCGTGTGGAAGGGCTTGATGACCCGCACGGGCAGCATGAGACGGCGGTATTCCTTCTTCGCGAAATCGTATCGGCTCACGACGTAGACAAGGATCCGGCCCTCGAGCTGGTCGTTCACGAGGGCCTGGATCTCCAGCAGGCGATCGGGATTGACCTTCTTCGTCTGAACCATCAGGAGCTCGTCGCCCTCCAGCAGACCGGCTTCCTCCGCCACACCGTTAGGCAGGATCTCCTTGATCAGGACCCGCTTCCGGACGATCTTCCGCCCATGCTCGACACCCCGCTCGGTCTCGGTGATCCAGGTGCACTGGTCGTCAGAGAAGGAGAAGACCCACTGGTTCAGATAGAAGGAGCCCAGGGAGAGGACCAGGGCAATGAGACTGGTCCAGATCAACCGCCATCGGATGCGTCGGAGCGTGGGAGACACGGTAGCCTTGGGGGAGCCTGGGGGGTGACGTGGAGAAGAATCGGTCCTGGTGGATCCTGGCGGGAGGTGGCCGCCGGCTGGGGCGGGCCCTGGCGGAAGGCCTGGCGCTCGGACACAACCTCGTGCTCACGAGTTCCCGGCCTTGGACGGACGAGGACCATTGGGTAGCAAGACTGTCAACGGGAACCCAAGTGCGGACTCTTCGCTGGGATGCGTCGGACCCTGGCCTGGTTCCCCAGATGATGGCAGATCTGGAGCGCCTCGGCGGGGAAGGGATTCGCTTCCAGAGCGCCGTCCTGGTGGCCGGAACCTTCCCGGAACAGCCCTTCGGCACCTGGACCCCCCAGTCCATCCAGGACACCCTCGCGGTGAACCTGACCTTCCCCATGCTCGCCGCCCAGGCCCTCGCGCCCTGGATCCAGGACCAGGGGAGCCTGCAGCTCCTCCTCGATACGGCCATCCACCGCCCCCTGGGGCAGCGCCTCCCCTATTCGGCAGCCAAGGCGGGGCTAGGCGCCCTGGTCCCGGGCCTCGCCCGCCTCCTGGCACCGCGCATCCGCGTGGCGGGTCACGCCCTGGGCGTCCTGCTGCCGGACGCCACCAGCGATGCCGGGTCCTTGGCCTCCTTGAACCTCCTCCAGCGGAACGGCGAGCCCGAGGATCTGCTGCGCGCCCTGCGCTACGTGGCCGAAAGCCCCTATCTCACCGGCGAGATCCTGACCCTGGACGGCGGAAGGCGGTGGGCATGAGCACGGAGCAGGAGCAGACCAGCCGGAACAAACCCATGCCCGATTCCATAAGATTCAAGGTCAACGAGATCTTCTTCAGCCTCCAGGGGGAAGGCTCCCGGGCCGGTCGGCCCTGCCTCTTCATCCGCCTCACGGGCTGCCCGCTACGCTGCACCTACTGCGACACCGCCTACGCCTTCCGGGAAGGCGAGTTCATGAAGCTCGAAGAGATCCTCGCCGAGGTCCAGCGGCGCCTGGGCCCTCCCCGTCGCGGGCCCAACGCCCCCTTCGTGGAGCTCACGGGAGGCGAACCTCTAGCCCATCCCGAAGCCCCGGCCCTTCTGAGAGCCCTGCTCGATCTCGGCTATGAAGTGGCCCTCGAAACGGCGGGGAGCCACGACATTTCCGGGGTCCCGAGGGAAGTCGTCAAGATCGTGGACCGCAAGACCCCCGGCAGCGGCGAAGGTGCCCGCTGGCTGGAATCCAACCTGGAGCACCTGGTCCCGGGCCAGGATGAACTGAAGTTCGTGCTTACCGACGCAGCCGACTATGTCTGGTCCAGGGCTTGGTGCGAGGAGCGGGGCCTCTTCGAGCGCTTCGACCTCCTCTTCAGCCCCGTCTGGGGCAAGCTGGATATCCGCTGGCTGGCCGAACGCATCATCGCCGACCAGCTGCCCGTGCGGTTCCAATTGCAGCTGCATAAGCTGGTCTGGGATCCGAACAAGCGAGGGGTGTAGGGGAATGGCTTCATGGGCGCCTGGGCCATGGGGGCCGGAATAGCGAACGCAACGAAGG
>JAYSNJ010000172.1:0-2345 GCA_043723905.1 Holophagaceae bacterium | reverse complement strand
AGGGTTCTTGGCGAGCTCCTCCGACAGCACCTTCACCGCCACGTCGCGGCCCAGCCGTGTGTCCTTGGCTTTCCATACCTCGCCCATGCCACCCACGCCCAAGGGCGAGACGATCTCGTAGGGACCGAGCCGGGTGCCAGGAGTGAGGATCATTTGAGCCCCTCCGCCATAAAAAGATCGGAGGCGACCATGCGTCTGAACGAGCAGCCCGAAATCTTGAGATCCCTGGAATATCTGACAGGGTAGACCCCCATGCTGGCGCTGTCTGTGGTTCCCAGCACTTCCCAGGGACTCCGTTTGCCGGAGGGGAGATCGATCAGATCTACCTTGACGGAGGGTCCCAGGCGTCCTACCAGCAACCGGTTCGCGCCATCCCACCCGAGGATATCCTCGCCACCCATGAGAGGAGGGGCCAGCACTTTGGGATCACCACCCAGCAGGGGATAGAGCGCTGGGCGTCCCTGTTCATCAAGGGCCAGGATCTGGGAGCCGTCCTCGCTTGTGAAAAGTATTTCGGCGGGGGCAATCGGGAGCTTCAATGGAAGCACTTCGGGAGGTCCGCCTTCCGTGGGCATCCGCAACCATTGGTTGAAACCCTTGGGCTGCCTGACCAACAGCAGGATCTGGCGCCCATTAGACGTGAAGAGGGCAGATTGAAGCGAGGCTCTGGACACGGGGAGGTCCCGGGTCACGCCGGGGCCGGTGGGCACCAACTGCACCTGATCTGTTGGACCAGGGGGGACGAGGATCACCCACTTCCCGTCAGGGGATTGGTCAAGAGCGAATCCCGGACCAAGGAATTTTGGCGGACTGCCATCCAGGCGCCGGATGCCCACTCGCGCTTCTGGCCCCACACTGTTTCCATAACCGATCAGCAGGGCCTGCCTGCCATCCGAGCTGAGGGCTCTAAGTTCGGTCATGTCAGAGAAGGACAGGTCCAGGTCCTTGCCACCTTGGCGGACCAAGGCAGTGCCCTGTAGGATGCGCCTCTCGAAGAGAATGGATCCCTTGGGAGAAACATCGAGCGGGATCAGGCCCGTACTCTCCTGCCTGAGGATCCGAAGGCGACCTTGGAGGTCCGCGGCCCACAGGGTGTCATTGTGTCCAAAATAAAGTTCTTGGCCATCCCTGGACCAGACCAGCCCGCTCGGAGGCAAGATTGGAGAAAGACGCTTGATCAGGTTCGTGCGTCGTCCCTGGCGGTCGAAGAGGACGAGGCTAACGAACGGCCCACCTTCCCAGATCCAAAGCGCCACGCGGTCACCTTGGGGGGAAATCCGGACAGTCGACATGTAAGCCCCATCCTCCTCGAAGAGTTTCGTACCCAGAGGGAAGTCCAGCCGCTGTCTCCCAGCTCCCGGTTGGTAGATCGCAGCGATCTCCTTGCCATCGGGCCCGAAATCCGCGGCGCGGACCCCTTCCAGGATTTCTCGCGGGGTTCCCCCATCCAAGGGCAACAGGGCCAGTA
Source organism: Holophagaceae bacterium (assembly GCA_043723905.1). GTDB lineage: Bacteria > Acidobacteriota > Holophagae > Holophagales > Holophagaceae > JAYREN01. The sequence continues at coordinate 877 of JAYSNJ010000172.1, read as the reverse complement.
CACGCCCCTTCAGGCGCACCAGGACTTCCCCTTGCCTGTTCACCGCGCAAACCTCTGTGTTGGCCATTCCCAGCGGGTGGGTGCCGGTGCCATCCATGCGACTGACAAAAAGTTCTGCGGGTTTGTCTTCCCAAGCGGCCGAGTACACAAAGCCCTGGCCATCAGGCAGGAAGCGGGAGGAAATGAGGTTGCCCCGGCGGAAAGTGAGTTGCCGATAGGAAGGTTCAGCGGGACGGCCGTGGCGCAATGCCCAGCCCGCGAAGCCTGCCCCCAGGATGGAGATGACGACCAGCGCGGCCCAGGTCCTGGTCGTCCTGCGGTTCGTCGGTGCGAAGGGAGCCACGAAGGGGGCGGAACTGCTCGTCGTGGAGGAGAGGTTTTCCAGGGCGAAAGCCAAATCGTGCGCGTCGTGGAAACGGCGTGACGGAATTTTTTCGAGGCAATGGTCAACGATGCGGCGGAGGGACAGGGGAATGGGTTTGCCTGAGTCCACCAACTCCGGCGGATCGTCTTTGAGGATCGCGGCCATGCTTTCGGCGGCGGTCTCGCGGGAGAAGGCTTTCTGGCCCGCGAGCATCTCGAAGAGCACAGCGCCGAAGCTGAAGATATCGGCCCGGGCATCCGCGGGTTCTCCGCGCACCTGTTCGGGGCTCATGTAGCCCACGGTGCCAAGGATCATTCCCAGTTCGGTGGAATGGTGGGCGCCAAGAGCCACAGTGGGTGCGTTCACGTCCACGGGTTTCATCTGCTTCGCCAATCCGAAATCGAGAATTTTCAATCGGCCTTCGGTGGTGATCCAGAGATTTTCGGGTTTCAGATCGCGATGGATCACACCCTTGTCGTGTGCCGCAGCCAAACCTTGAGCCATCTGGGCGGC
>JAYSNJ010000171.1:0-1984 GCA_043723905.1 Holophagaceae bacterium | reverse complement strand
GTGGCGGTCCACTTGGGCATCCCCCTGGAAGAGCTGCACAAGAACCTGGATGACCTGAAGGGCGTGACCCTGGGCACCTTCGTCGAGGTGGGCGAGGATGGCGAGGGCGAAAGCCTCATCAGCTTCGTGCCGGATCCGGATGCGGAGGATCCCCACCAGATCTTCCAGTCTTCGGAGATCAAGGAGATCCTCCGGGACGCCATGGAGGTCCTGCCTAAGAAGGAGAAATTCGTGGTCCAGCTCTACTACTTCGATGAGCTGACCATGAAGGAAATCGGCACCCTCCTGAACATCACCGAGTCCCGGGTATCCCAATTGCATACCAAGGCCATGCTGCGGCTCCGGGGCAAGCTCCTGGAGAAGCACATCGAAGGGTAATCCATGGCCAAGATCCTAAGCCAAGAGGAAGTAGACGCACTACTTAAGTCCCACACCAAGCCGGCCGGCAAGGCCTCGGGCGGAGGCGGGGGGGACCGGGGTGCAGCGCCAGCACCGGCAAAAAAAGCCCAGGTTCAGCGCAAGGTCACCCTCTACAACTTCCGCCGTCCCGACCGGGTCAGCCGGGAGCAGATGCGGTCGCTGCACTTCATGCATGACCGCTTCGCCCGCAACTTCTCCAGTTCCCTCAGCGCCTACCTCCGCACCATCACCGAAGTGAACCTGGTGAGCGTCGAGCAGCTCAGCTACCAGGAGTTCCTGCTTTCCGTACCCGATCCCACCTGCTTCAACGCCATCTCCATCAAGCCGCTGGAAGGCGCGCTGGCCCTGGAGGTGAATCCCACCCTGGTGTTCCCCATCATCGACAAGATGCTGGGCGGTCCCGGCGAGCCGCTGAAGGTTTTGCGCACCATGACCGACATCGAGCAGAGCATCTTCGATGGCGTGCTCAAGCTGGTGCTGGAGGATCTGCGCGAAGCCTGGCGCGGCATCGTGGACCTGGATTTCCGCGTCCAGGCCCGGGAGACGAGCCCCCAGCTCATCCAGATCGTGGCCCCCAACGAGGTGGTGCTGCTGGTGGTCTTCGAGGTGAAGATGGGGCCGGTCAGCGGCATGATCAACCTGGCCATCCCGAGCATCATCCTGGAACCCATCGCCACCAAGTTCGACCAGGAGATGTTCACGGGTTACAAGAAATCTTCCACCTTCGAGGAGGCCCGTCTGCTCATGGCCAGCCTCAAGCGCTGCCAGATGGAGGCCGCCGCCGAGATCCACGGCACCAACCTCCGCATGGAGGAAGTGCTGCAGCTGAAGGCGGGCGACCTGATCCTGCTGACCAAGCGGTTCGACGCCGAGCTCGACCTCTGCGTGGATGGCATTCCCCGTTTTTCGGGCCTGGTGGCCCTGAACCCCAATGGCAAACGAGTCTTCCAAGTGACCGGCAGCCGGTCGGAAGGATGAAGCATGGACGCCCGCGACACTGAATTCTTCCAGAAAGCCGGCGGCACCTTCGCCGAAAGCATGGCCTCCGTGTTCTCCATGCTCACGGGGCGCGAGTTCCAGATGCAGTCGGCGCCGGGCGAAGTCATGGAACCAGCGGCCATCGCCAAGCTGCACGAAGCCACGGCGATCCTGGTCAAGGCCAACTACCAGAAGGGGCTGAGCGGACCGCTCTTCTTCGTCCTCCCCCTGAAGGAGGGGACCATGCTGGTGGACCTCATGCTGGGCGGCGAGGGCACCCCCGCCGAGGACCTGGTGGGGGACTCCAAGGACGCGCTGGCGGAAACCTTCAATCAGGTCATGGGCAGTGCCAACCAGACCCTGTCGGATCTGGCCGGTGAAACCTTCGCCATCGCCAACGTGGAAATTCTCGCAGTGGCCCCGGAGGCTGCCGCCTTTGCGGAGCACATGGGCTCAGGCGCCTTCCAGGACATCGCCCTGCCCACCAGCCAGGATGGCCTGAGCACCACCATCCACCTGCTCTTCCCGGATCCCCTGCTCCAGCAGCTCAAGCGCAAGCTCGGGCTGATGGAGGTCGCCCCGGTGG
>JAYSNJ010000170.1:0-1636 GCA_043723905.1 Holophagaceae bacterium | reverse complement strand
CCCAGCTGACGCTGATGGGTGATTTCACCCGCATGCGGGACGTCTCCATGCTCAACAGCGTCAGCTGGGGCAAGGCGTCCGCCCGGGTGCTGGTGATGAGGCCGCGGCGTTCGTCCACGCGGGCCTTGGCCGCGCGGAGCATGGGGTTCTCATTCCGGGCGCGGCCGAGGGCCCCGGAGAGGTCCAGGTGCAGGGGCGCCGGCAGAGGCGCGGGGGCCTGGAGGGCGGGTGGTGAGATCAGGAGCATGGTCAGTTCCTCGGCTGCGGGAAGGCTTCGGGGACGCCAAGTCCCCGAAGGCTGAAATCGATGAAGTGTTGGATGAGTCTTCCCGTGTCCTCGGGGTAGGCCGGATTGCCCCGGATGAGGCGGATGATCCCCAGGGAGTTACGGAAGTGGATCATCAACCCCTGGATGCTCACGCCCATGGCGAAGAGCGCATCTTCATCCAGCTCCGGCCTCAGGATCTGGAGGCAGTTCGTCAGGTAGGAGACATAGGGGTGAATGTGCTCCACCAGCAGGGCCGAGGAGGCAGCCCTGGGGGCCTGCATCTCCCGGGTCATGAGGACCATGGCCGCCTCGTCGACTGGATCCACCCCCTGGCAGGACATGATCTCGGTGGTGAAGGCGCGGATGTAGTCCTGGAAGCCCTGCAGGGCGGCCTTCCGGGCCCCGGGCGACCCGGCCGGCGGGAGGTCGGCCAGCAGGGATACCGGGGAGACCTTCCGCGAGAAGATCGCCTTGAGGGCCTCCAGGTAGAGCCCCTCCTTCCCGCAGAAGTGGTAGGCCACGAGGGCCGAGTTGGCGTTGGCGCTCTTGGCAATCTCCCGGATACCGGTGCCATCGAAGCCCTTGGCCGCGAAATGGAGGATGGCCGCTTCGATCAGGCGGGTTCGACTGTCGTGGGGAAGGGCTGGAGGGGTCATGGCAAGCCTTTTCGGGGTAAATCAATCGAGTGATTAGCTCCATTTCCAAGAATTAATCAAACGATTGATTCTGTCAATTCCGAATTTCCAGGGCCCCTCAACGACCCCCCCGAGGGTCTTTGTGCGATTCTGGATGCCTGCGGAGTCTACCGATGCTCTTCCTGGCCCTTTACTTCATCCTCTTTGTCGTGCTGATCTTCCAGGGCACCCAGATCGCCGGAGAGGTCAAGTCGCCGCTTGGCACGGTGCCTGAAGAGGTGGGCCAGAGTTCCGTGGCGGCCTCCCGCTGGGGCATTCTGCTCATCCTGGCGGGGTTTCTTGGCGCTTTGGTGGGCCTCCTGGGGTTCCGTTCCCCGGCCCTGGCGGCCCTCCGGCCAGCCTGTTTCGGCCTGGGCCTGGGCATCCTGTCCCTGTTCGGATTGTGGGTCGTCTTCCTGGGCCGCAGGCCCGAGTTCATGGGCGGCGGCTTCCGCACCCTCGACGAGAACCAGCGCGTCAGCTTCGAAGTCGCGCAGGGCCAGCAGGGCCCCCAGGCGACCAACGTTCAGAAGGTCTGATCCTTCCGCTCCAAAATAAAAGCGGCCCTGCGGGGCCGCTTTTATTTTGGGTGAATTCCTTCTAGTGGTGGCCGTGCTCATCTGTCACGGCAGCCTTGCCCATGAACTCGGGCCTGCGGCCCAGGAAGACGACCCACAATCCGAACAGGGACAGG
>JAYSNJ010000169.1:0-3380 GCA_043723905.1 Holophagaceae bacterium | reverse complement strand
GAAACCCAGACCCAGCACGAGGCCCACGCCGATGACGGAAAGACCCAGCGAAAGGGAGAACCCCGTCACCACCCACGTGAAGGCGGCGATGCCAAGCGGGAGACCCATGACCTGGTAGAGGAGGGCGCCATAGGCTTTCGGGAGCAGGCCGATGTCCCAGAACCCGGGCCAGGGCGCCGTGTGGGGTCGGATCATGGGAGGCCTCCAGAGTTCAGAATGGGGTGGGCGCAGGGCCGCTTCACGGACCTTTCGGCGAGTGGAGGGGTGGGGTCGGTGAGTGGCGGATGGAAGGGTCGGAATGGGGGTCGTGGCGTCGCCTCAAGGTCTTCGGCCCCGTCAGCGATGGCGCCCTTCAAGTCGACCCATTCGACCGGGGGGCTCGAACGGGGCGCTTCGCCCTCCGGGCTCGATCCCTGGTCTTGCTCCGGCAGGACATTGAGTCCTGCCTCCGCAATCCCACTCGCGGGTCCGTGCCCCGTCAGCCCCGCCGCCAAATGAAAACGCGCCCAGGTGGGCGCGTTTTTTTTGGCGGGGCTGACGGGGCTCGAACCCGCGACTTCCAGCGTGACAGGCTGGCACTCTAACCGACTGAGCTACAACCCCTTGTGTTTCACCAGGAATGCTGGTGGGCGATGACGGGCTCGAACCGCCGACATGCTGCGTGTAAGGCAGCTGCTCTACCGACTGAGCTAATCGCCCGGATCGCCGAACAGCCATCTTTCCATGGGGCTTCCGGGGGGTCAAGCGCGAAGTCCAGCGTTGAGGGTTTATGACATATCTGGTAAGGTTTTCAGACTCCTGTGCCAGAGGTTCCCGCGGACCTGTCGCTGGTGCCGGTGTGTCCCTGGCCGTTCACCCGGCCGTGGCCTTGGGAAGTCTCTGGAGGGTGGCCTGTGGCATTGCTGGAACTGGCGAATCTGACACTGCGATCACCGGCAGAGCCTGGGCCCATCGGGCGGATCCTGGCCCAGATGCCTGATCCCATGCGGCCGGACCCGGTGGCCATCCTGTTCATCATCGTGCTGCTCGTCGTCCTCTACCTCTACCTCCGGGTGGTGTTCTTCAAGCCCATCACGCAGCTGATGGAGGACCGCGATCGCGACCTGAGCGCGGGCGGCGACGCCAAGGCCCAGGCCGCCTCGGTGCTGGAGGCCCGCCAGAAGGACTACCAGGCGCGCCTTAAGGATCTGCGCGCCCAGGCCTTCACCCGGCGCAAGGCCCTGGCCGACGCGGCCACCAAGGAGAAGCAGCGCCTCATCGATGAGGCCCGGGCCAAGTCTTCGATCCAACGCCAGGCGGCGGTGGATTCCCTCAAGGCGCAGCAGGCCGCCGCCAAGCAGGACCTCCTGGCCCAGGTGGACCTCCTGGCCGAAACCATGGCCCAGACCCTTCTGAAGCAGGCTTGACCATGACCCTCTCCGCCCGTCTCGCCCTTGCCTCCGCCCTGGTCCTGAGCCCCCTGGGGCTGGCGGCCCAGGCCCACGCCCAGGAAACTCAGGCCCCGGCCCACGAGGTCACGAAGGCTGAGCCTGCCGGCCAGGCCGAAGGCCATGCGGCCCCGGAAGGTCAGGCCCATGCGACGGCCGGCCACGAGCCTGCCGCCCATGGCGAAGGCGCGGGAGAAGCCCATGGGGGAGCCCACCACGGCCCGGCCATGAAGCTGTTCGGCAAGGAGTACGGCAACCTGGGCGCCTTCCTGGTCCAGCTGCTCAATTTCGCCATCTATGCCGCGGGCCTGGTCTTCCTCCTGAAGGGTGCCCTGTCCGCGATGTTCAAGGCCCGGAAAGAGGAACTGGTCACACTGCTGTCCCAGGCCGAGCGGGACAAGGCCGAAAGCCAGGCCCAGATCAAGGACCTGGAGGCCAAGATGGCCGGACTCGAAGTGGAGCTGGCCGGCATTCTTTCCAAGGCCGAGGCGGATGCCGAGTCCGAGCGCCAGCGCGTGCTCGAGTCTGCGACCGCGGAGGCCGCCCAGATCCTGGCCCAGGCCGAAGCGGAGATCGGGTACCAGAAGCGTCAGGCCGAGCAGGAACTCCGGGCCCTGGTCGCCCAGCTGGCCGTGGAGGGCGCCGCCACGCGCCTCGAGGCCAAGCTGAAGGGTCCCGAGGCCGGCAAGGCCCTGGACCGCGCCATCCAGCAGGTTGGGCAGCAGAGCGGAGGCATCCAGTGAGCAATCTCCTGACGGCACGGCGCTACGCCAAGGCCCTCCTCCAGATCGGCGACAAACAGGGCAACATCCCCCAGCTGCAGTCGGAGCTGGAGACGATCGCCGCGGCCGTCGCTGCCAATGCCGACCTGACGCGCCTCGTGGCTTCCCCGCTGGTGCTCCCGAAGAAGAAGGCCGAGGTTTTCGAGATCATCCTGGCCCAGGCGAAGGTGAGCGAGACGCTGCGCCACTTCTTTCGCGTGGTGGCCGAGGCCGGCCGCCTGAATCTCCTTCCCGAGTTGCGCAGGACCTTCGCGGGTCTGGTGGACGAACGCGCGGGCATCGTGGAGGCCCGCGTCTCCAGCGCCCAGCCCCTCAGCGACGCCCAGTCCCTGGCCCTCGTGGCCTCCATGGGCCTTCGCACCGGCAAGACCATCCGCCTCTCCTGGCAAGCCGATCCGGCCCTCATTGGTGGCCTGAAGGTCCAGGTGGGCTCCACGGTGCTGGACGCCTCGCTCCAGGGCCAGCTCCGCCAGCTCAAGAACCAGCTTCTCTCGGCCTAACTCGCTCTCGTCTTCATTCGCAGGTTTTTGGAGGACTTCATGGACATCCGCGCGGAAGAGATCTCCCGCATCATTCGCAGCCAGATCGAGGGCTTCGACGCCCAGGTGGACGTGGCCGAGGTCGGCACCGTCATCAGCGTCGGTGACGGCATTGCCCGCGCCTATGGTCTGGAGAAGGCCATGTCCGGCGAACTGCTGGAACTGCCCCACGGCGTGATGGGCCTCGCGTTCAACCTGGAAGAGGACAACGTCGGCATCATCCTGCTGGGCGACGCCGCCGCCATCAAGGAAGGCGATACCGTCAAGCGCACTGGGAAGATCATGTCCGTGCCCGTGGGTCCTGCCTTCGTGGGCCGCGTGGTGGACGCACTGGGCAACCCCATCGACGGCAAGGGCCCCATCCAGGCCGTCATGACCAACCCCATCGAGCGCATCGCCCCCGGCATCGTGGACCGCAAGAGCGTGCATGAGCCCATGCAGACCGGCCTCAAGGCCATCGACAGCCTGATTCCCATCGGCCGCGGCCAGCGCGAGCTGATCATCGGCGACCGCCAGACGGGCAAGACCGCCGTGGCCGTGGACACGATCATCAATCAGCGCGGCACGGGCGTCATCTGCATCTACGTCGCCATCGGCCAGAAGCGCTCCACCATCGCCCAGGTGGTGAAGAC
>JAYSNJ010000168.1:0-3212 GCA_043723905.1 Holophagaceae bacterium | reverse complement strand
TCGGAACGGCTCCAGGGCCTGGACCCCACCGGCCCCTTGCAGCGGGGGTTTGTGCTGGCCCTCGGGCCGGACGGCCGGCCCGTCACCCGGGCCAAGGCCCTGCCCGCTGGATCCGGCCTTCGTCTGCGCTGGAAGGACGGCGAGCGGAAGGCCACTCTGGATTAAGCCAGCCTGATCAAACTCAGGTACCGAAAGCCCTCGACCGATAGGATCCTAGGCAGGGATATGTTCCAAACCAGTTTTATACCATTACGGATGAGACGAATCCTGGCGACCAGCGCCCTGCTGGCAGCAGGGCTGGTCTCCCTTGATGCAGCCCCAGGGCGGGTCGTGAATGTCGCCGTCTTCCCCCATGCCCCGGCCATCGCCATGGGCGAGGAGGGCAAACCCGTGGGTTTCTATGTGGAGATGCTCCAGCAAGTGGCCTCCAAAGAAAACTGGGACCTGCGCTTCGTGCCCGGCACCTTGCAGGAAGGCCTGGACCGCGTCCGCACGGGAGAGGTGGATCTCATCACTGGGGTGGGATTTACCCCTGAACGGGCCACCTACCTGGATTTCGGCAAGGAATCCTCATTCACAGTCTGGAGCATTCTCTACGCGAACCCCAAGGCTGGCCTCCGTACCGTGCTGGATGTCCAGAATCGCCGCATCGGCCTGATGCGCCGTGATGTCAATGGCGAGCACTTTCGCGACCTCTGCGCCCAGTTCAACTTAGCTGTCACCTACTTGGAGTTCGACACCTCCGAGGACGTGATGCGGGCCGTGGAATCCGGGCAGGTCGACGGAGGGGTCGCCAACAACCTTTTCAGCTATTCCCAGGAAGCAAAATTCCGTGTGGAGCGCACACCGGTGGTCTTCAGCCCTTTCGCCATCTTCTTCGCCGTGGGGAAGGGCCGGGACGGTGAGTTGTTGCGATCCCTGGACAGCTACCTCTTGGAGGGCAAGCGGAATCCCAGTTCGGGTTACAGCCGAGCCATCCAACGTTCGCTGGCCCCGCCGTTGAAGACGGCCATCCCTCCTTGGCTCATCAACGCGGGCTTGGGCACGCTGGCGGCGCTGGTCCTGGTCATTCTGGTAGCTCTGGCCTTCCGGCGCCAAGTGGATCGCGCCACCGCCAAGATCCGGGAACTGAACACCGGCCTCGAACGGGAACTGGAAGAAAAACGGCACATGGAGGACCAGATCCTGAAGGTGGCCGAAGGGGTGGGGGTCTCCACGGGCGGAGCCTTCCTGCAGGACTTGGTGCGCCAAATGGCGATGGCATCGGAGGCGGACATCGCCTTCGTGGGGGAAAAGGTATCCAAAGACGGCTCGGACTGGATCCGCACCCTGGCCGTTTTCCAGGACGGGCAACCCGCAGAAAACCGCGAGTGGTCGCTGGCGGGAAGCGCCAGTGAACGGGTGCTCCGGGAGGGAACCTGCGTCTTCCCCTCCGGCATCCAGGAAGCCTTTCCCGAGGATCCCGGCCTGCGCGAGACGACCTTGAAGAGTTATGTCGGCACGCCCCTGAAGGATTCTGATGGCCACCTCCTGGGCCTCCTTTGCGTCACCAACCGGCAGTCGCTGTCCAATCCTTCCCTGGTGGCCTCCCTGTTGAGGATCTTCTCCGCCCGGGCCTCTGCAGAACTGGAGCGCCGCAGTGGCGAGGGGGCCCGGCAGGTGCTGGAACGCCAGATGCAGCACGCCCAGAAGCTGGAAAGCCTCGGTGTCCTGGCCGGCGGCATCGCCCACGACTTCAACAACCTGCTCACAGCCATGCTTGGCCACATGAACGTGGCCCAAATGAAGCTCGCCCCCGAATCCCCCGCCCTGCCCCACCTGGAAAGCCTGGAGCGGATCATCCACCGCGCGGCAGACCTCACTCGCCAGATGCTCGCCTATTCCGGGAAGGGGCGCTTTGTCGTGCGGGCCTACGATCTCAACCACGTCGTCCAGGAGGTGACCCATCTCCTAGAGGTGTCCATCTCCAAGAAGATCGCCTTGCGCTTCGATCTGGTCCCGGCTTTGCCCCTCGTGGAGGCTGACGCAGCGCAGATCCAGCAGGTGATCATGAACCTGGTGACCAACGCCGCAGACGCCATCGGCGACCGCGAGGGCACCATCCGGCTTTCGACCGATTGGCTCCAGTTGGACCGGTCCTACCTCGATCACGTGTTCCAGGGCCAGGAGCTCTCCCCGGGGGCGTACGTGACACTGGAAGTGAGCGACACCGGGTGCGGCATGGCTCCCGTGATCATGGAGCGCATCTTCGAGCCCTTTTTCACCACGAAGGTGGCAGGGCGCGGCCTCGGTCTTTCGGCCACCATGGGCATCCTGAAAGGGCACCGTGCGGGGATGCGGATCTACAGCGAGCCTGGCCACGGAACCACCTTCAAGCTGCTCTTCCCCACCAGCAAAGCCCGCCGGGAGGAGGAGGCCCAGCAGATTGCCTTGCCCGCGCTGGCGCGCAAAGCCACGGTGCTGCTGGTGGACGACGAGGAGATGATTCGCGAATCCGCGGCCACCGTCCTCGAGTCCCTCGGGTTGACGGTGATCCTTGCCGCGGACGGGCTGGAAGCCGTGGAGGCGGTCCAAAGGACGGACCTGAAGGTGGACGTGGTCCTGATGGACCTCACCATGCCCCGCATGGACGGACGGGAGGCCTTCCAGGCCATCCGCCGCATCCATCCCGACATGCCCGTGATCCTCAGCAGCGGCTACAACGAACAGGAGTCCATCCAGGCCTTCATGGGCCGCGGCCTGGCCGCCTTCCTTCAGAAGCCCTACACCCTGCGCTCCCTGGAGCGGATCGTGCTTGAGGTACTGGCGAAGCGCCAAGCCTAAAACCGGGCTGCCGAGATCAGGCTCTGAAGGATGCGCTTCGCTCACCCGGGGACTGCCCCCACTGGTCAGCGGCTGAGGATGAGCAGGGTCAGGTCGTCGGCGAGGGGCCGTTCGTGTACAAAGGCCGCCACATCCGCAAGGATGGATGCTTGCAGATCCTCAGACGGATACCCGAGCAAGACCTCCAGCCGATCCTCGCCATAGAAGGAATCATCGGGGGCCTGCGCTTCGGAGAGACCATCTGTGTAAAAAACCAGACTGTCACCAGGCTCCAGGGTCCCTTCGCAGACTTCGAGCGCATCCCGGAACCGGCTGAGGCTGAGGCCCACCCCCATGCCCCGGGGACGCAGGCGGGCCACGTCGCCGTCCGCCCGGCGCAGGAAGGCAGG
>JAYSNJ010000167.1:0-59763 GCA_043723905.1 Holophagaceae bacterium | reverse complement strand
GGAGCCCCTGCCCGTGGCCCGCAGCCTGCAGCCGGCCCACCCGGAATGGGGCGCCTGGGTGGCGCTGCTGGGGGTGGCGCTCTGGCTGGTGGCGGCAGGGAAGCCCCTGCGGGCCTGGCGGCCCATCCTGGGCCTGTTCCTGGCAGGGTGCTTCGCCTCGCCGGCCCGGGCGGAACTGCCCCTGCCCCAGAACGTGAAGGCCTGGCTGGCCCAGATGGCCCTGGAGAAGGGGGATCTGAAGGGGGCCCAGCGCTGGAAGCCCCGCGGCAACAAGCCCGATCACCGCCTCCTGGCCGCCCAGATCGAACTCAAGGCCAAGGCCTACGACGCGGTCCTCGTCACCCTGGCCCCCCTCACGGGTCAGGGTGTGCCCCGCCCGGTGCCCGACTGGCGGGGCCCCGCCCTGCTGCTGGCGGCCCGGGCCCGCTTCGCCCTGGACCAGAGCGCGGAAGCCCAGGCCCTGCTGGAGCGATTGCTGAAGGAACAGCCGGGCCGGGAGGAAGCCGTCCACAATCTCCAGACGCTGCTGAAGGACCAACCGCCCCCACCGCCCAAACCGAAGACTCCCCCCCCTCCCCCTCCCCCCAGGCCCAGCATGGGGGCCCGCCAGGACGAGCTCGAAGGCATCAATCAGCGCCTTCCCCAGAAGCCGAAACCCCAGGGGGGCGTGAAGGATATCTGATATTCACGTTCGCAGGCGCAGGGCTCGATACATCCTGAAGCCCCCCAAAAAGAATGGAGAACCCATGCGCTTCGCGGCCCTGTTCTTCCTCGCGACCCTGCCCCTCCTCGCCCAGGTCCCCGAACGGAAGTGGAGTTTCGATGTCCACGGCCTGCCCGCCACGCTGGAAGGCAACTTCGAGGGCACGGAGAGCGGCAACGCCATCTCCCTGGACCTCAAGAACGATCTGGCCCTGGAGAAGGACAAGACCCACCCCGGCGCCTCCCTCGAATACCAGGGCCACCGCTTCGGCCTCACGCTCGCCACCGATGCCCAGGATTTCAAGGGCAGCGCCATCATCACGCGCCCCGTCACCCTGAACGGCACCACCTACATGCAGAACACAAAGGTGGATTCCCGGATCAAGTTCAAGAGCTATGACCTGAACTGGACCATCCGCGCCCTCACCTGGGAACAGGCCTGGATCGGCGTGGATCTCGGCGCCCATGTCTGGGACCTGGACATGACGGCCACGGGCACTGACCAGAGCACCCTTCAGACCAAGACCTCCTCGGAAAAAATCCCGGTTCCCATCCCTCAGCTCGGCCTGTCCCTGGGCGGCAGGGCCTTTGGCGATCGGATGGTGGCCAGGGTCAGCTTCCATTTCCTCAAGTACAAGGGGGCCACCTACCACCGCTGGCAGGGGGACCTGCGCTACTTCCCCTTGGAATGGCTCGGCCTGAGGGCCTTCCTGGACGACGAGAGCTTCGATGTCCCCCAGGGCTCCATCAAGGACGATCTGATCCTCAACCTCAAGCGCTCCGGAGCGGGCTTCGGCGTGGTCGTCAGGTTCTAAAAAGGTGCATCTCCCGGAAGCCAGCGCCGAAGGCGATGGCGTAGAGCAGCGCGAACCAGGCTCGGCCAAGGGCCGAACTGGGGCGTAATGCGTCCGGGAGTGCCCGATATGAAGGTGCATCTCCCGGTAACTGCCAACGTGAGGGGCGAAGCGGGTAGCGTAGGGCGCATGCGCCCGGAGCTGGGACCCGCCGACCCGAGTGCTGCGTCCGGGAGTGCCCGACCGGTATGCTACCTCTCTACTTCTCCAGCCAGGTCGCCAGTTCCGCACCGCTGCGGAAGGCGCCCACCTGACGGCGGACTTCCCTGCCCTCACCGTCCAGGATCAGCAGGGTTGGATAGCCCTCGACCCTGAAGCGCTCGGCCACCTTCATGTTCACGGGATCGGACTTGCCATCCTTGGACTGGGTCATCAGGGAGACGGCCACGTACTTGCCGAGGGCCCTCTGGGCCTCGGGGGTGGGAAACACCTTGTGCTTGAGGTACTGGCAGGGGCCGCACCACTCCGCCCACACGTCCACGAAGAGCAGCTTCTTCTCGGCCCTGGCACGGGTCTGGGCGGTGGCGAGATCATACTCCCAGGCCACGGAGGACTGAGCCAGCAGGGGAGCGGCCAGGGCGAAGAGGAGGGCGAGGGCCTTCATGGGAACTCCGGAGCGGGGCCCCAAGGGGGGCATGGATCATCTGATGCCGCCAGGGCGAACCTGATGGGTGGGAGAAGAAAGTATGACCCGCGTTTGGGATTCTGAACATTTTGGCCCTGACTAAGCGGGGCCGTCCTGCCCCCGTAATCCATTTCGAACCGGCGGTCACGAACGCCACCCCCCCGCCACTCCCCCCCTTTCCTGGAGGCTTCCATGCGAGCCCTCGCCCTTCCCCTATCCCTGGCCCTGGCCTTCGCCATCCCCGCAGTGGCCCAGCAGGCCAGATTCATCAAAGTGGACATCCTCAGCAAGAGCGGGAAGCTCCATCACCACGGCAAGGAAGCCAAACAGGACGGCCCCACGGAAGTCCATGTGCGCATGCCCATCAGTCTGGCCAAGAGCGTGCTGGAGATGGCCGGCGACAGCGACATCAAGATCAATGGGGAGTCGAAGAAGGGCCTCAAGCCTGACGCCCTCATCAAGATGCTCGAGAACTCCAAGCCCGGCGATCTCCTGTTGGAGATCACCACCAACGACGGCGATCTGGTCAAGGTGGTCCTCGAATAGTCCTGCCCTCTTCCTCGCCAAAGCGCCCCACGGGGCGCTTTGTTTTGCCAAGATGGAACCATGGCCTTCGAATCCACCACCTCCATCCGCGTCCGCTACGCCGAGACCGATGCCATGGGCATCGTGCACCATGCCGTCTATCCCATCTGGATGGAGCTGGGCCGTTCCGACTTCCTGCGGGAGCTCGGCCAGAGCTACGCCGAATGGGAACGCCAGGGCGTGATGATGAGCGTGGCCGAGCTCCAGGTGACCTTCCGGGCCCCGGCCCGCTATGACGAGATGGTGGACGTGCGCACACGGTTGGTGGACCTGAACCGCCGGAAGATCACCTTCGCCTACGCCATCTCCCGGAACGGCACCCGGCTGGTGGAGGGCCGCACCGTCCACATCGTCACCGGGCCCGATGGCCGCGCCCGCACACTGCCCGAGGAACTGCTGCACTTGGTCGAAGGGGCCAGAGACTAGAAAGGGGGGACCGCCTGCTCCCTGAGGTCGCGAAGTCCCCCCATTGATCCCCACATGCTGTCCGGGGCAAGCCCGGGCAGCACGACCAGTCTTTGAATCGTGCATTTGGGAAGGCCGCATTGCGCCACGGTTTTCGCGCTGCCGTCACTTCCCGTGCAGCTGAAGCCCGGTGAAGATGGCCATGGCCAGCAGTTCCGAGAGGGCGTTGAGGGCTCTCCGGCGAGGTTCGGGGAAGGCGTCCTCCTGGAAGCTCTGGAAGCTCACCAGGCCGAAGGGGCGCCTGGAGGACCCCAGAGGCACGCCGTACCAGGTCGCAGGAATGAGGCCCGAACCCTTTTCCGCCTCGGTGAGGAAGGCCCCGGCGGCCTCGCCCTCCTCCAGAGTCCTCGTGTAGAGAGGCGTTCCGGCGCGGATGGCCCTGCCCGTGAGGCCCGGCGTCTCGGAGAAGCAGCGGGAGGGATGCTGCCGGGGGCGCCCCCCCTCGTGATAGAAGACGAAGTCCAGCTGGTCGCGTTCCCAGTCCACCAGGGCCACGAAGAAGGAGGCCAGATCGAAGCGGCGGAAGACCAGACGATGCAGGGTCTCGGCAAGTTCGAGGGTGGACTTCCCGGGATCGAGTTCCTCGATGGCGGAAACCAGGAGCTGCATATCCAGGTCCAGGTGCGCCACCAGCTCCCGCAGATCCGCCACCTCGCCGCGCAGGGCCACCGCCTCCAGCTCCAGGCTGGCTTCCCGGGCCCGCCACTCGGCCTCTTCGACCTGTCTGGATTTTCCACGCTGGAACAACTTCATGGGGCACTTCCCGGCTCAAGGCTTGGGGACCACGGCGATTGGTGATTGACTTGAGGGATGACGATGACACGCGCGATCCATCTCTTCAACACCCTCACCCGCCGGGTGGAACCCCTGGAGCCCCTGGTCCCCGGGGTCGTCAGCCTCTATACCTGCGGGCCCACGGTGTACAACTTCGCCCACATCGGAAACCTGCGCACCTTCCTGTTCCAGGATCTGCTCAAGCGGATCCTCCAGGCCGCGGGCCTCGAAGTGCGTCACTGCATGAACATCACCGATGTCGAGGACAAGATCATCCGCGACAGCCAGAAGGACGTGCCCGAAGGGGCCGACAACGCCACCCGCCACGGGGCCATGAAGGCCCTCACGGACCGCTATACCCAGGCCTTCTTCGATGACCTGGAGGCCGTGGCCATTCCCCAGGAAGGCTTCACCTTCCTGCCCCGGGCCACGGATTACATCCCGCAGATGATCGAGCTCATCGCGCGCCTGGAAGCCAAGGGCCTCGCCTACGCCCGGGAGGGCAGCGTCTACTACCGCATCGCAGGCCTGCCCCAGTACGGCTGTCTGGCCCACCTGGACCGGGAGGGCATGCAGCAGGGCGCCAGTGTCGATTCGGACGAGTACGAGCGGGAATCCGTGAGCGATTTCGTGCTCTGGAAGGCCTTCAAACCCGGCGAGCCCGCCTGGGATTCCCCCTGGGGCCCTGGGCGCCCCGGCTGGCACATCGAATGCTCGGCCATGGGCATGGAACTGCTGGGCGAGCGCATCGATATCCACAGCGGCGGGGTGGACCTGATCTTCCCCCACCACGAAAACGAGATCGCCCAGAGCGAGGGCGCCACGGGTCACACCTGGGTGAACACCTGGGTCCACGGCGAATTCCTGCTGGTGGAAGGCGAGAAGATGTCCAAGTCCCTGGGGAACTTCTACACCCTGCGGGACCTGAAGGAGAAGGGCTTCGACCCCATCACCTTCCGCTACGCCATCCAGAGCAACCACTACCGAAGGCTCTACAACTTCAGCCTCGAGGGCCTCAAGGGCGCCAAGAACGCCCTGGATCGGCTCCGCACCTTCCGCACGCGCATGGAGGGGAACGTCGAGGCTCCCGGCGCTGGCGAGTGGAAGGAGGCCCTCGACCCCCTCCGGCGCATCCATGAGGCCCGGGAGGATTTCTGGTCCGCCCTCTCGGATGACCTCAACACGCCCGAGGCCTTAGCGGCCATCTTCACCCTGGTGAGCGATCTCAACGCCCAGGATGACCGCGCCCCCCTCACGCGCGAAGAGCGGGACGCCGCCCTGGCCTTCCTGGACGAGACGAATGCCATTTTCGCCGGCTGGCCCCACGAGGAAGCCACCCTCGACGCCGAGGTCGAGGCCCTCATCGAGGCCCGCAGGGCCGCCAAGGCAGCCAGGAACTGGGCCGAGTCCGACCGGCTCCGGGATCAGCTCAAGGCCATGGGGATCCTCCTGGAAGACCGCAAGGACGGCAGTGTGGGCTGGAAGAAGGCCTGATAACCTGGAGCCTCATCCCTCAGGAGTGCGAAATGGTCGAGGCCAAGAAGAACAAGGTCTGGATGTACGTGGGCATCGGCTGCGCCGGTCTGCTGCTGCTCGTCGTTGCCACCTGCGTGGGCGTGGGCATCTACGCCAAGAAGAAGCTGGACCAGGCGGGCGGCCCCCAGGCCTTCGCCACCCAGATGATCACCATGAGGGGTGGCCTCATCGCCCTGCCCGCCCTGCCCGAGGCCGAGCGCGAGGACGCCAAGAAGGTGCTCGCCGATCTCCAGGCCAAGGCCAAGGGGTTCACCAAGGAGGATATCAAGGAGCTGAGCGAGGCCATGGAGCGCCTCGGCAAGGCCCAGAAGGCCAGTGCGGACCGCAAGCCCACCGCCGAGGATGCCCGGGCCTTCATCGACGAGTGCAAGCGCATCGCCGACAAGCACTGAGGCGAAGTTTCACGTTCCCCAAAAAGGACGGAACCACGGAGGGCACGGAGGGAAAAGAGAGAACACAGAGAAAGGAGTTCCCTGAATTCTTCCTTCTCTGCGCCCTCCGCTTTTCTCCGTGTTCTCCGTGGTTCAGCTTTTCTTTCCGCGGATCGCCGCAGGGCCAGAGGAAGGCCCATCGGCGATTCGAACTGTTACGAATTCAGGAATGAGGCGCGTCCGACTGGAGGGCGTCCCGAAGGGCAGCCCGAAACTGCGTGAAGAGGTAAGGTTTCGGGAGAAATCCCGGCGGCGTCCCACCCGCGAATTCCCTGAGGGCCCCCGCTTCCCCATAGCCGCTGGAGAGAATCACGGGCACCTCGGGCGCCAGGGCGCGCATGCACAGGAAGGCCTGCCTTCCGTCCATGCAGGGCATGGTGAGATCCATCAGCACGAGCCGGATCTCCTGGAACCGCTGCTCGAAGAGCCTCACGGCGGCCAGTCCATCGGGAGCCTCGAGCACCTGGAAACCCAGGCGCTCGGCCATGCCTCGGGCCACGCTGCGGGTTCCCAGCTCATCGTCCACCACCAGGATGAGCCCCTCCCCGGCCCAGGGGGAGTCCTCGGGTTCGGGGAGCGGTTCCTGGAGATTCGGGTCCAGGGCCGGGAAAAAGATCTTGAAGGAGGATCCGCGGCCCGGTTCGCTGGCGATCTTAAGGCTACCGTTATGGCCTCGCACGATCCCCATCAGGGTGGAGAGTCCCAGCCCGCGGCCCATGACCTTGGTGGTGAAGAAGGGATCGAAGATGCGGGAGAGGATCTCCTGACTCATGCCGCACCCCGTATCCAGCACCTCCAGGGTGACGCAGTGTCCCGGAGCCAGCGGCAGGGCCAATTCCGCGCTCACCAGGCACGCCTTGTCCAGAACCCCGTGGGCGGTGCGGATCAGGATCGCCCCGCCCTCCTCCTCGTCAAGGGCCTCGGAGGCATTGGTGACCAGGTTCAGGACGAGCTGCTGCAGCTGGGAGGGATCCCCCAGCACACAGGGCAGATCCGAGGCGAGTTCATAGCTGATCGTGGCCTTCCTGGAGCTGGAAACGGCGACCAACTGAGCCATCTCCTGCACGAGGAGGTTCAAGTCCACCTCCATGAGCAGGAACCGCCCCTTCCCCGCATAGGCCAGCATCTGGCGCGTCAGACCCGCGGCCTTCTGGGCCGCCAGCTCGATCTGTCCGAGAAAGGGGCGCGCCGGGCTGTCCTGGGCGAGCACGAGTTCGGCCAGATCGGCATTCCCCATGATGCTGGTGAGCAGGTTGTTGAAATCATGGGCGATCCCCCCGGTCAGCACCCCCAGGCTCTCCAGTTTCTGAGACTGGCGCAGGGCGCTCTCCGCCTCCTTGCGCTGGGTGATGTCGGCCCGGATGGCGATGAACTGGACGGGATGGCCATCCTTTCCCAAAAAGGGCACGAGAGTCGTATCCACCCAATAGGAACTGCCATCCTTCGCCCGGTTCAGGATCTCGCCCTTCCAGACCCGCCCGTCCAACAGGGTCTGCCAGAGGTTCCGGATGAAACTCTTGGGGTGATACCCGCTATTTATGATCCTGTGATCCTGCCCCAGCAGTTCCTCCCGGGAATATTTGGAGATCGCACAGAACTTGTCATTCACGTAGGTGATCGTTCCCCTGGCGTCCGTGATGGCTACGATCGCGTGCTCATCCAGGGCGTACTTGATATCTGCGAGTTCCTGGGCGGTGGCGCCTCGAAGAAACTCGGAGGGCTCAGGGCTCGCAGGCGGACAGGGGACTTTCCCAGAGCAATTGCAGCCATCGAGACTCATTCTCGTCACTCCGCACCAGGATAGGATGCATCCATGCGGTCGCCCGTGCCAGGCAATCCTCCAGGCCCTTCGACTCCCGGAAGAATTGGTTCAGGAATTCATCTCGATTCTCTCAAACTGACCGAGGACGGCTTTCGTCCATGCAAAGGTCAGCCCGTGAGCATCCCCGCCGCACCCCACTCGATCTGTCTCCTGCGCCTTTCGGCCCTGGGCGACGCCACCCACGCGGTGCCCCTGCTGCGCACCCTTCAGCGCGCCTGGCCCCAGGTCCCCATCACCTGGATTATCGGCAAGGGGGAGGCCAAGCTGCTGGAAGGCCTGGAGGGAGTCGAATTCATTGTCTTCGACAAGAGGGCTGGCTGGGCGGGCCTTCGCGATCTCCGGCAAAGGCTCGGGGGACGGCGTTTCGAGGTGCTCTTCCAGATGCAGCTCGCCCTGCGCGCCAATCTGCTTTCTAGCTTCATCTCCGCCGAGCGGCGCATCGGCTACGACCGGGCTCGCAGCAAGGAGGGCCACAGCCTCTTCATCAATGAACGCATCCCCAGCGGAGGGCATCACGTCCTGGATGTCTTTGGCAAATTCTGCGAGCCCCTAGGCCTGAAGCAGGACCAGATCGAATGGAGGCTGCCCGTACCGCCCCAGGCCCGGGAGTGGGCCGAGGAGCAGCTCCCGGGCCAGCAGCCGACCCTGCTCATCTCCCCCTGTTCCAGCCACGCCCTGCGCAACTGGGCCCCGGAGCGCTGCGCGGCGGTCGCCGATCACGCCGCCTCGAGAGGCTGGCGCATCGCGCTATGCGGCGGGCGCAGTCCTCTCGAGCGCGCCACCGGTGACGCCATCCTCGCGGCTGCGAAGGCGCCGATGATCGACCTGATCGGCAAGGACACCCTGAAGCAGCTCCTGGCGCTGCTGGAGCGGGCCACGCTGGTGCTCTCGCCCGATTCGGGGCCGGCCCACATGGCCAATGCCATGGGCACCAAGGTCCTGGGACTCTACGCCTGCACCGATCTGGAGCGCTGCGGCCCCTACTCGGACCTGAGCTATTCCGTCGGCCACTACGATGACGCCGCGCGAAAATTCCTGGGCAAACCCGCCCGGGAAATCCCCTGGGGCAAGCGGGTGGAATTCCCCGGCGTCATGGATCTCATCGGAGTGGAGGAAGTGATCGCCCGCTTCGAGGCCTATTGCCAGGTCTAGGCCCGGTAGTCCTGGTAGGACTTCTCCTCGACGTAGGTGGACCCCAGGGCTAGGTTGATGTCCTTCTTGACCCGGGCGCGCTCGTCGTTCTCGAAGTAGACGGCCCGGGCCAGGCGGATGAACTCGGCGCCGAAGGCCTGCTGCTTCTCCTGGAGGCGGATATCGTCCTCGATCATCCAGAGGCGCTCGTTGACGACCTTGAGGGCGGCTCGCAATTCCCGGATGTCTCGTTTCGAGGCGGGATGGGCCGCCCAGGTGGCGTTGAGCGCGTCCAGCTCCCTGCGCACATTGGCCAGCTTGACCCCGTCCGTCATGCGCTCGGACTTGATTTCCAGGATGGCGATCTTGTCCAGCAGTTCGCCAAAGGAGACAGGCACCAGGATTTCAGACATGCGGGACACTCCGTTCATCGATCCGGCAGTTTAACCCGGGGGAACGCATTCCCGCGAACCCATGGCCTCATGGGGGCGTCGGTGGATCCGGGCCGTCCGCCGATCCCCAGCCCTCACTCGCCGATCCCGCCCCTCGCCGGAGCCTCGGGGGGAATACTCTGACTCCGTTCCCCCGGAGGCCGCCCATGTCCGAATCCCTCGACGCCTACCTTGAGGCCCTCAAGGCCGCCCTCGCCGGGAGCGACCGGGCCCTGGTGCAGGATGCGCTCTACGACACCCGCCAGCGGGTCAACAACCAGATGGCCAGGCTGTCCTGGGAGGAACCCCTGCTGGCCCCGGGGGAGGCCCTGGCCAGGGCCCTCGGGAGCCTGGGCACGCCCGAGCAGGCCGCGGAGACCTACCGCCAGCGGGAGACCCTGGTGGCCGAGGCCCTGGGGGGCGCCCCTCCCCGGGCGTCGCAGGCCCTGGCCGAGGACCGTCCCTGGCCCACGGCCTTCGGCGTGTTCGCGGATCCCAAGGCCTACACCTCCGTGCTCTATCTGCTCCTTTCCATGCCCGCAGGCATCTTCGCCTTCACCTGGGTCGTCACGGGCCTGAGCCTGTCGCTGGGCCTGCTCATCCTCGTCATCGGATTGCCCCTGTTGATCTTCTTCCTGGGGTCCTGCCGGGCCCTGGGCCTGGCCGAAGGCCGCCTGGTGGAAGCCCTCCTGGATGTGCGGATGCCCCGCCGTCCGCCCCTCCTGCCCGAAGGACGCCGCTGGACCGAGCGCCTGGGCAACCTCTTCAGGGACGGCTACACCTGGACGAGCCTGCTCTACCTGCTCCTGCACCTGCCCCTGGGAATCTTCCATTTCACGGCGATGGTGACCGCCTTCTCCCTTTCCTTCTCGTTCCTGGCCGCGCCGCTGATCCGGGTCTTTGGCACCCACGTGGACGGTGATTTCACATTCTTCTGCACCCAGTACGGCCCCGGCAACCTCCCGCCCATGTGGATGCTGCTGAGCCTGGGAGCCCTTGGATTCCTGGGACTTCTCGGTTCCATGCACCTGGCTCTGGCACTGGGCCGGGTCCAGGGCTGGCTGGCCCGACGGTTGCTCGTGAAGCGCTGAGCTTCCCGTCGGGGTCATAGGGGTCTAGGCTCAGTACATGGCCCGAAAAAACCACGCCTTCATCCCCCAGCCCTCCCGTTCGAAGAAAGGCCGGGATTCCGACCCCAGACCCTCCCGGCGCCCCGATGGAGCCCAGGCCCCCACCCGCTCCCTCGAGCCCTTCGAGGCCACCTTCCTCGGTCATCCCGAGGGCATCGGCGGATTCCTGCGCCCCCTGGGCATGAAGAAGGGTGCGGGCATGGACCTCCTGGTGGACTGGCGGGACGGACACAGCGCCGTTCACGGCGACAGAGTGCTGGCCGAGATCTCGGGCGAAAGCCGGGACGGGCGCCTCCGGGGCCGCATCCTCAAGGTCCTGGCCCGCTCCGTGAACCCCATCCCCGCACGCCTGCAGCAGCAGCCCTGGGGCTGGCAGGCCGTGCCGCTGGAACCCCGCATGCAGCAGATCATCAGCGTGCCCCCCACGGATCTGGCCATCGACGGCGATCTCATCACGGTGCAGCTCGATCCCGATCCCGGACTCCAGCAGCTCAAGGGCGTGGCCGTGGCTAGACTGGGGCGCCCCACGGACCTCAAGATCGAGAACAAGCTCACGGCGGCCCTCTTCAACCTCCGCACGGAATTCCCAACGGCCGTGATGGATGAGCTGGCGCCCCTGCCCACGGTCATTCCGGAAGAATGGTGCAAGGGCCGCGAAGACCTCCGCGGGCTGCTCACGGTCACTGTCGATCCCCCCACGGCCAAGGATTTTGATGACGCCATCAGCCTGGAAGTGCTCGATGAAGGCGAGGGCGGTGGCTGGATCCTGGGCGTCCACATCGCCGATGTGAGCCACTACGTGAAGGAGGGCGGCCCCCTGGACATGGAGGCCAACACCCGGGGCACTTCGGTGTACTTCCCGGACGAATGCATCCCCATGCTGCCCGAGCGCCTCAGCGGCGAGCTCTGCAGCCTGCGCGAAGGCGTGGACCGACTCACCATGACGGCCTGGATGACCATCTCACCCAACCTCGAGGTGATCGAGACCCGCTTCAGCGAAAGCGTCATCCGGAGCCGCAAGCGCCTCACCTACGACCAGGTGAAGACGGCCTGCCTGGACCTGGACAAGCGGTTCCGCGGGGAACTGGGCGAGGAAGTCTGCGAGATGCTGGACCAGGCCCTGGTCCTGTCCCGCAAACTCACCGCCGAGCGCCTCAGCCGAGGCGCGCTCAACCTCGACACCGACGAGACCGAGTTTGTCTTCGGCGAGGACGGCCTGCCCATCGATGCCCGGAAGTACGCCCACCACGACGCCCACCACATGATCGAGGAGTACATGCTGCTGGCCAACGAGGCCGTGGCCACCTTCTTCACCCGGCTCAAGATCCCCACCATCTACCGCATCCACGACGAACCCGACCCCCTGAAGCTGGAAGTCTTCAAGGAGATCGCCACAGCCCTGGGCCTGCTGAGCCCCCACGACATCCCGACCCCCAAGATCCTCAACGGCATGCTGGACAAGATCCGCGGCGGTCCCCTGGAGGCCATGCTCAACACCATGCTGGTGCGCTCGCTGAAGCGCGCGGAATACAGCGTCGAGAACATCGGCCACTCGGGCCTGGCCCTGGACGACTACCTGCATTTCACCAGCCCCATCCGCCGCTATCCCGATCTCATCGTCCATCGCTGGCTGCGGAGGATCCTCCGCAAGCAGCCCGTCCCCGATGGCCTGCAGGGACAGCTGGCCATCACCGCCAAGCAGTGCTCGGACACCGAGCAGACCGCCACCGAGGCCGAGCGCGAAAACGACAAGTGGAAGACCTGCCTGTTGATGAAGGCCAAGATCGGCCAGAAGTTCGAGGCCCGCATCCAGGGTTTCTCCCTGAAGGTGGCCTTCGTGCGCCTGGAGAGCCCCTTCGTGGAAGTGGGCGTGCCGCTGGGCGCCCTGGGGGGCAACTTCCAGGTGGACGAGCACCGCACCCGGGTCACCGGCATGGATGGCCAGATGGTCCTCCAGATCGGCGATGCGGTGAAGGTGGAGATCACCGGCGTGGACGAGGATCTGCGGCGGGTCTCGGCCTGGGTGATCGAGGCCCAGGCCTCGGACGCCAAGGGCAAGCGCACGACCTTCACGCCCAGCCTGGCGGGACCTGCGACCCTGCGGGAAGCCGACTTCGTGCCCGAGAAGCCCGCGGGATTCCGGACCAAGGGCGGCAAACGCGGCGAAGAGCCGAAGAGGCCCCTCCGGAATGCCCACGAAGGCAGCAGGTCCGCGCGGCCCGAACGCTCCTCCCGTCCCACCGCCAAACCCGCGCGACCGGGCGATCGCCCCGCGAGACCGGCCCGGCCCGGCGAGTCCTCGACAGGTGAACGCCCCGCAAGGCCCACACGCTCAGGCGAACGCCCGGAGAGGTCGGAGGAGCGCCCGGCCAGGACCCGTTCCAGTGAGCCCCCGGCGGGGGAACGCCCCGCCAGGCCAGCCCGTTCGGGCGAGCGCCCGGCCAGGCCCGCACACCCCTCCCGGCCTGCCCGCCCCGGCGAAGGACGGCCCAGCGCCAAGTCCAAGCGGTCGAGCACTCGCCCCTCCAGGGCCCCCAAGGGCAGCGTGCGGGGCACAGCCAAGAAGAAATCCTGATCTTCAGTGCTTTTCCAGGCAGGCCTGCAGGGTGCGCTTCAGGTCGCTCACCAGATAGGGCTTCAGCAGGAATCCCGTGAGGTCCTGTTCCCGGAATTCATGGATGATGTCCTGCTCGCTGTAACCGCTGCATAGAATGACGGGCACATCGGGTCGCAGAGCGCGCATGCGCTCGAAGGCCTCGTGCCCGTTCAGGCGGGGCATGGTGAAATCCATGAGCACCAGGTCGAAGCCGTCCTGGTCGGCTTCGAACTTTTCCAGGGCCTCCTGGCCGTCAACGGCGGTGACGACACTGAATCCCAGCCCGGCGAGGATGGTGGCGGTGGATTCCAGGATCACCGGCTCGTCATCGACCATCAGCACCCTGCCTTCGAAATGCGAGGGGCCATCGGCCTCGGTCACCCTGACGGCAGGAACCCCCTCGGGATGGGCCGGGAAGAAGAGCTTGAAGCTGGAACCCCTGCCCTCCTCGGTGTAGACCTTGAGGCCGCCCCCATGCCCCCTCAGGATCCCCAGCATGGCCGAAAGCCCCAGACCATGCCCCGTCGCCTTGGTCGTGAAGAAGGGATCGAAGATCCGCGCCAGTGTCTCCTGGCTCATGCCGCAGCCCGTGTCGCTGACTTCCAAGACCACATAGGCTCCCGGGCTGAGATTCTGGGTGGGAAAGGTGGAGGCGATGTAGGCGCCATCGAGGTTCATGGCCCAGGTGGAGATCGTGATCGCCCCTTCGGCATCCCCGATGGCATCGGAGGCGTTGGTGACGAGGTTCATGACGACCTGCTGGAGCTGGGCGACATCCCCCTCGATGACCGGAAGTCCCGAAGCAAGACGGAAGTTCAGGGTGATCTTCTTGGAGATGGAGACCTGGAGCAGCAGGGCCATTTCCTGGACCAACCGGTTGAGGTCCTGGGGCGCGACCTGGTACTGCCCCCGCCCGGAGTAGGCGAGCATCTGCTTGGTGAGTTCGGAGGCCTTGAGGACCGTCTTCTCGATATTCGCCAGGAACGGGGCGGCGGAGTCTCCGGGGCTGAGTTTGTGCTGGGCAAGGCCGAGGTTGCCGAGGATCGCCGTGAGCAGGTTGTTGAAGTCATGGGCGATGCCCCCGGCCAGGATCCCCAGGCTCTCCAGTTTCTGGGCCTGGCGCAGATGGGCTTCCACCCGCTTGACCGCGGCGATATCCCGCCTCACGAGCCCATAAAGCATGACGGCCGTCAGGATGACGAAGCCCCACCCCTTCAGGGTGGCCAACCGTGTGAGCGTGGCGGGATCGGTGAAGAGCCACCCCAGAAGGGAATCCGAAGCGAAGATCCACAGCCCTGCCACCAGGGCGTAGATGGCCGAAACCCGGAGGCCGGCATCGTCCCGGAAGCGGGTGGCGATATGTTTCAGAAGGAGCATCTGGAACTCGAGAGAGGCTCGAAGCATACCGCCCCAGGACCTTCCTTGCGCCATCGAGATGGAATCTATCGTTAATATGCATAATCGTGCTCTGCTGATGCCTCCGGTGGAATCCCAATGCCCGTTCCCGCCACGCCCTCCATCTGCCTCGGCGTCGATCCCGGCTCCCTGGCCTGCGGCTGGGCCGTGGTATCACGCTTCGGTTCGCGCATGGAACTCCTGGCCTCGGGGGTGATCCGCAATCCGGCCGGGACGGACTTCGACCAGCGCATCCTCCGCATCCACCAGAGACTCAGCGAGGTCATCGCCGAGCAGCACCCCACCTACATGGCCGTTGAATCGCCCTTCGTGGAGAAAAACGCGGCCACGGCCCTGAAGCTGGGCCAGATCCGCGGCGGGATCCTCCTCACCGGGGCGCTCCACGGCCTGCCCGTGGGAGACTACAACCCCATGCAGGTGAAGAAGGCCGTCAGCGGTTATGGCTGGGCCGACAAGAGCCAGGTGGGGAAGATGGTACAGGTCCTGCTGAGCCTCAAGGATCCGCTGCCCACGGACGCTGCCGACGCCGCAGCCGTGGCGATCGGGCACCTATTGGCGACACGGCGAAGCTGAATCAATCGATCGCCATCCCCGCCTCGCAGGCGACCCAGCAACCCACTTCCCGATCTGGCCCACCCCCGGAAGAGGCGCGAGGATCAGACACCTCCTGTCCACTCACCGAAATTGAGCCTCCGGTCCCCCTCCCTGGACAAAAAAAGGGCACCCGAAGGTGCCCAGGTTTTTGTCTCGCCAGTGGCGGTTCCGGATGTCCTCCACTGCGGATGGGGCTCGTAGGTTTATGGCCCCTTTTGGGTGATGAGGGCGATGCTGCTACCCAATTCCAAAGTTAGGCTCCCGGAGTGAGGCATCAAGAGGACAATTCTGCCTCAGCAAGACACTGAAAGGCCTGCCTCCAGGAGCTCCGGAGAGGTGATCGGCGGGAGGCAGGACCTGGACCGACACAGATAGGCTGCGGGCGCACCGTCCACGGTGGCACGCCCCTGGTGGAGGGGAAGGGCGGGATCGGCCTCCACCAGGGAAAGAACCATGCCGGGAAGATAGGGACGGCGGGCCCTTGCCAGCAGGTCCTGGGTCCGGGAATCAGCAAGACTGCCCGCCACGACAAGCTCCAGCGGTTCGCGCAGCAGGTCATCGAGCGCCGCCAGCATGCCCTGGAAGGCTCGGGGCGACTGGGTGATGGCCGCGCCAGAAGCAGCCAGGGCCCGCTGGGCGGACGCGCGGAAGTCCTCGCGATCGAGATGCCGGCCCAGGCGCAGAAGAGCCGCCACGGCCAGGGTCGTGCCCGATGGCAGGGCGCCGTCCCAGCCGCCCTTGCGGCGGTGCAGCAGATCCGCCTGTCCTCCCTCCGTGAAATAGAATCCACCTTCCGCCCCATCCTCGAAGCGCTCCAGGAGCGATTCGGCCATCGCCTCGGCCAAGCGCAACCAGGCCGGATCAAAGCCCGCCTCGTAGAGATCCGTCAGGCCCCGCACCACGGCAGCATAGTCCTCCAGGAAGGCCGGGACATGGGCCCGGCCCGCGCGGTAGACGCGCAGGAGCGTCCCCTCCTTCCAGAGGACGCGCAGGATGAATTCGGCGCAGGCCGTGGCTGCCTCCAGGTAGCGGGCCTCGCCCAGGACCTGATGCCCCCTGGCCAGGGCCGAAAGGGCCAGGCCATTCCAGGCCGCAAGCACCTTGTCGTCCCTGCCGGGCCGCACCCGGCGGCTCCGGACGGCCAGCAGACGGGCACGCATCCGGTCCAGCCGAGCCTCCAATTCATCCACGGACAGTCCCTGTCGTTCGGCCAGGTCACCGGGAGCCGAGAAGCGATGCAGCACGCTCTTCCCGTGTTCGAAGTTGCCGCCCACCGTGACGCCGAAGGCCTCGCAGAAGAGGGCGGCCTCCTCGGGGCCCAGCCCTTCAGCGATCTCCGAAGGCGTGAAGGCATAGAAGCGCCCCTCCTCGCCTTCGCTGTCGGCATCCTCGGAGCTGTGGAATCCGCCCAGGGGATCGCGCAGATCCCGCAGGAGGTAGTCCAGTGTCTCCCGGGCGATCCGGGCATACCGAGGCTCTCCCGTGGACTGGAAGGCGGAAAGGTAGCAGGCAGCCAGCTGCGCGTTGTCGTAGAGCATCTTCTCGAAGTGGGGCACCAGCCACTGACCGTCCACGCTGTAGCGGGCGAAGCCGCCCCCCAGGTGGTCATACATCCCCCCTTCCCACATGGCGTCCAGTGTGCGCGTGGCCATGGCCCTGTCCGCCCTGGAACCCCGGCGCAGGATCAATTCCACGGCCAGGTGGGCGGGAAACTTGGGGGCGGCCCTGAATCCGCCCCAGCGGGGATCAAAGTCCCGACGGAGCTGCTGGAGGGCAACGTCGAAGACCTCTTCGCCGGGCAGGGAGGCACCCGGGGAGCCCATGGCCTGAAGCCTCAGAGTCTCCGCCAGCACTCCGGCATCCCGGACAAGCTCCGGACGGCGCGCAACCCAAAGCTCCGCGATGCGCTCCAGGAGGGGGCGGAAACCCGGCATGCCCTGGCGGGATTCCTTCGGGAAATACGTGCCCCCGAAGAAAGGCTTCAGGTCCGGCAGCAGCCACACGCTCATGGGCCAGCCCCCCCGGCCCGTGAGGACCTGCACGGACTCCATGTATATCTCGTCCAGATCGGGGCGCTCCTCCCGGTCCACCTTCACGGGCACGAAGTGCGTATTCAGGAGCCGGGCAATCTCCTCATCCTCGAAGCTCTCGTGGGCCATGACGTGGCACCAATGGCAGGCGCTGTAGCCGATGGATAAGAAGATCGGCTTGTCCTCGGTCCGGGCTCTGGAGAGGGCCTCCTCGCCCCAGGGGTACCAGTCCACGGGATTGGAGGCGTGCTGCAGCAGGTAGGGGCTGGTGGCTTGGGCGAGGCGATTCTGGAAAGGTTCGTTCATGGAGGACTCCAGGCTCATACCCCCTGAGATGCCGTTCCGGCCTTCTGGGCTCCTCACCGGGGGCAACGACCGAAGGATGAAGCCTGGAAGCTTCCCCCAGGGCCGATAGAATGGATGATTGGCCCCATAGCGGCCAGGGAGTTCCATGTTCGAATCCCTCACCGACAAGCTCACCAAGGCGATGAAGAGCCTCCGGGGCGAATCCCGCCTCACGGAGAAGAACCTCGAGGACGTCCTCCGGGAAGTCCGCATGGCCCTTCTGGAAGCCGATGTCCATGTCCAGGTGGCCCGCAGCTTCCTTCAGCGCGTGAAGGAGAAGGCCCTCTCCCAGGGCGAGGATGGCAAGGGCGCCGCTGTGCTCCAGGGCCTCAACCCCGCCCAGCAGTTCATCGATATCGTCTACCAGGAACTGACCGAGGTCATGGGAGGCATGGCCTCCGAGAAGCCCCTGGACTTCGCTGCCAAGGCGCCCACGGTGGTGCTCATGGCGGGTCTCCAGGGCTCGGGCAAGACCACAACCTGCGGCAAGCTGGCGAAATACCTCAAGAAGAACGGCAGCTCTCCGCTCCTGGTGCCCGCCGACGTCTACCGCCCCGCGGCCATCGAACAGCTGCACATCGTCGCCCGGGACGCGGGAGTGCCCAGCTTCCACACCGATGAGCGCGATCCCGTGAAGATCTGCAAGGCGGCAGTCGAAGAGGCCCGCATCAAGGGCTGGGATGTGGTGATCCTGGACACCGCGGGCCGCCTCCACCTGGACGAAGCCCTGATGGAGGAACTCGCCCGCATCAAGGCCGAGTGTGATCCCACGGAGATCCTCTTCGTGGCGGACGCCATGACGGGCCAGGACGCGGTGCGCTCGGCCTCCGCCTTCCACGAGAAGCTGGCCATCACGGGCGTCATCCTCACCAAGGCCGATGGCGATACCCGCGGCGGCGCGGCCTTCAGCGTCAAGCACGTGACCGGCAAGCCCATCAAGTTCGTGGGTAACGGCGAAAAGCTGGACGACTTCGAGCGCTTCCACCCCGATCGCATGGCCCAGCGCATCCTGGGCATGGGCGATGTGTTGACCCTCATCGAGCATGCCAAGGACAAGATCGACGAGAAGGAAGCCGAGGCGATGGCCAAGCGCCTCGTCAAGAACCAGTTCACCCTCGAGGACATGCTGAGCCAGATGCGCCAGGTGCAGAAACTCGGCAGCATGCAGAAGATCCTGGGGATGCTGCCCGGCATGGGCCAGATCAAGGAGCAGCTCGCCACCGTCGCCACGGACAAGCGGGTGAAGCACCTGGAGGCCATTCTCACCTCCATGACTCCCTCGGAGCGCCGCAACCATCTGCTGATGGACGCCAAGCGCAAGCGTCGGGTGGCCGCGGGAGCGGGCCGCCCCGTCCACGAGGTCAATCAGCTGCTCAAGCAATATCTGGAAATGAAGAAGATGATGTCCCAGATGAACGACCCCCGCTTCATGAAGCGCATGCAGGCCATGGCCGGGCGCGCGGGCGGAGGCGGTCTCCCTGGATTCCCAGGCCTTTCCTGACATTCAGGCTTGGGCTTTCCCCCCTTCCCCGGTAGACTATTCTGCTCTAGGAGTTCCTGATGCTGTCCATCCGTCTCGCTCGCAATGGTGCCAAGAAGCGGCCTTTCTACCACATCGTCGTCTCTGAAAACGATCGCATTCCCACCGGCCAGGCCCTCGAAATCCTGGGATTCCTGAACCCCATCGCCACTGCCGGAGAGGTGCTTCGCATCGATGCCGACAAGGCCAAGGCCTGGATCCAGAAGGGTGCCCGGCCCTCCAAGACCGTCCTGGAACTCTTCAAGAAGAACGCGATCCTCTAAGGATCCGGTTCCTGGTATTCGGAAGGCCGGGCTCGTCCCGGCTTTTCGCGCTGCAAGCCGTTGCGACGAGAAAACGGCCTCGGCTTGCCCGAAAGAACGGCATAGGGAGCCCTGACGAAGCAGCCAGAAAAGCACTGGCAATTTCGCAAGGGATCCTAAGATTGAAGTCTCCCCCTGGAGTCTCCATGAACCTGGAAGCCTTCCTGACCGATGTCCTCACGCCCGTCCTGGACCACCCCGAAGCTCTGCGCATCGAGGTGAAGGAGGAAGGCCGCAGGTGCGACGTCTTCATCCACGCCGAGCCCAAGGATCGGGGCCGGATCATCGGCAAGAGCGGCCGCATGATCGGCTCCCTGCGCACACTCTGCCAGGCGGCAGGCGAGAAGGCGGGAATCAGGGTGAACCTCGAGATCTTCGAGGAAGAGGACGAGCGCCGCATGCACCGCCCCGAACGTGCTGAGCGAATGCCTGGGACCGAGGCGCCCTGATGTTCCTCCTCGCCCATCTGGCCAAGATCCAGGGACTCAAGGGCGAGTTCCTGCTTCACGAGGTGATGGACCAGCCGGAAAAGCTCAAGGACCTGCAGGAGCTCATCCTGGCACCGCCGGAGATGGTGCTGGACCATCTCGAGAAGGCCCCTGCCCCGGCCCGCGTCGTGAAGCTGCGCCTGTTCCGCTGGCATCAGGACCGCGCCTGTGTGGCCTTCGAGGGCATCCCCGACCGCACCGCCGCCGAGGCCTACAAGGGCTGGGCCCTGTGGATGCCCGAGCAGCTGGCTGAACTGGGGGAGGGCGAAAGCTTCCGCCATCAGTGGATCGGCTGCGAGGTCTTCGTGAAGGGCGAGAAGGTGGGCGAGGTCCTGCGGCTGGATCCCACCCCCATGGAATACGACATGGTCGTGATGCGGGATCTGCGGAAGGGCCGTACCGGCCGCCGGGATATCCCCTTCATCAAGGCTTGGTTCACCGTCGACCTGCCGAATCGGCGCATCGATCTCGATCCACCGGAAGGGTTGCTGGAGCTGGATCAGCTGGACTGAATCCGAATCGTGCATTTCGAGTAGCCGACCGCCGTCAGGCGGGCGGCGATATTGGGATCCACGAAGTGGGTCTTCGCCCGCAGGGCGAAGAGGAGCGACCCGACACAGGCTAGGGCAAAGCCCAAACTGTGCAGTGGCGCGGCTCGAAATGCCGTAATGCGTCGCCCATCGGAGATGATGCCGGTGTTCCAAACGCAACATCCGACCTGGAAGCCCCCGTGGCATCATGGACCATGAAACGCCCCCCGGAAGAATGTCCCGATCCCCCGTGCGTCGAACTCGCCAACAGCCTGACCCATGGCCTGGGCACGGTCCTGGCCATCGTGGCCCTGGTGGTCATGGTGGTCTTCGCCGCACAGAAGGGCACGGCTCGCCACGTCGTGGGCGTGAGCATCTTCGGCGCCTGCCTGGTGGTGCTCTACGCCATGTCCACCCTCTATCACGCCTTTCGCGGCCCCAGGCTCAAGGGGGTCTTCCACATCCTGGATCACGCGGCGATCTTCCTGCTCATCGCGGGGACCTACACGCCCTACTGCCTGGCGATGAAGAGCGGGGGCTGGCCCCTCTTCACCGTCGTGTGGGGCCTGGCAGCCCTCGGCATCACCCTCAAGGCGGTCTTCGGCCCCCGCATGATGTGGCTGTCCACCCTTGTTTACATCGCCATGGGCTGGATCGCCCTGTTCGCCCTGGGCCCTCTGGGGCGTGCGCTTCCCATGGGCGGACTCGTGACCCTCTTCGGAGGAGGCGTCTTCTATACGGGGGGAGTGCTCTTCTACGCGTGGAAGCGCCTGTTCTACCACCATGCCATCTGGCATGTGTTCGTCATCCTCGGCAGCGCCTGCCACGTGGTCTCGGTGCTCTTCTTCGTCATTCCGCGCTGAAGGCCTTCTCCAGCTCCTGATCCAGCACCGACAGGGTCTCGGGCCGCAGGAGCCCGTGGTCGTCGTCCAGGAGGTGCAGCACGCCCCCGGGATGGCGCGCGAGGAAGGCCTCGCTTTCCGAGGCGGGGACCGACTCGTCCATCCGCCCATGGATCACCACCACCGACGTGCGGACCTGCCACGTGTCGTCGTCGGCCCAGGCCGGGAGATCATCGAGCAGTTCGGCCCCCAGCTTCACCCAGCGCTCATAGGCGTGATGATAGACGGGAAGCCGGCGGTGCTGCCGATAGCCCGCCCAGCGGGTCGAGAAGAGGCGGCGGCATGCGAAACCGAGCCCCGGCGCCAGGAGGATGAGCTTCTTGAATCCGGCGCCTCGGTGCCCCACGGCGGCGGCCACCACGCCCCCCAGGGAGGATCCCACCACCACCGGAAGCTCCGGAAGCGCAGCCACAAGGGCCTCCACGGCCTCCACCTGGGCGCTGATGGTGAGAGTCTCGAAGGTAGGCAGATTGAGGTCCGGGGCCAGGAACTCAATCCCACGCGCCATCGCCCAAGCCCGACAGTGATCGGCCTTGCGACCGGTCGGGCCCGAGGCGAAGCCGTGCAGATAGACAAGCGCCGTCATACTCCCATCATGACAGCAGTGGGGCGCCCCCGTGTCATGCCGGTTCGAAGGATCAGCCCAGCTGGGCCAGGTCCTCGGGTGTGCCGATGGCGATCGTCCTGATCTCTGTTCCCGCCTCCCTGGCCATGCGGCTGGCGATGCCGCTCAGCACCTTGCCGGGGCCGAGTTCCAGGAACGTGGTGACGCCCTCGTCGAGCAGCAGGGCAATGGTGGCCTCCCAGCGCACGGCGCCGGGGATCTGACGCACGAGGCCATCGCAGAGTTCTCCGGGATCCGTCACGATCCTGGCGTCCACGTTGTTCACCAGGGGGCATTTCGGCGCGTGGAAGGCCAGACTCTTCAGGACGGGGGCCATGTGGGCCTGGGCGGGCTCCATCAGCGGACTGTGGAAGGGCGCGCTCACGGGGAGCTTCATCATCTTGCGGGCCCCCTTGGCCTTCAGGATCTCCATGGCGGCCTCGACGGCCTCGGCGTGGCCCGCGATCACGATCTGCCCGGCCCCATTGAAGTTGGCGGGCACCACGATCTTCCCGGTCTGGGCGGCGGCCGCGAGACATCCGGCCTCCACCTCGACCGCAGCCATGCCGATGATGGCGGCCATGGCCCCCACGCCCACGGGCACGGCCACCTGCATGGCGCGCCCGCGCTCACGCACCGTCCGCACAGCATCTGCGAAATCCAGTGAACCCGCAGCCACCAGGGCGCTGTACTCGCCCAGGCTGTGGCCCGCGACGAAATCGGCCCGGGGCAGCTGCGCCCCGTAGGCCCGAACCACCAGGGTCGAATGGGTGAGGATCGCCGGCTGGGTGTGCTCCGTAAGCTTTAGGGTCTCCTCTGGCCCCTCGGCCATCACCTTCGAGAGGGCAAAGCCCAGGGCCTCGTCCGCCTCCTGAAGGAGCGCCTTAGCGACGGGTTCGGCCTCCACGATGGCCATGCCCATGCCCACGGCCTGGGAACCCTGTCCGGGGAAAAGCCACGCGACTTTGCTCATGCTGTCCTCCAACGAAAAAGGGCGGCACGATGGCCGCCCCTGGTTCTGTGTCCTGTCGCAGTCCGGTCTCCCGACTCAGTTGCCCATCTGGGCAGCCACCTCGGCGGCGAAATCGTCCTTGCGCTTCTCGAGCCCCTCACCCATGACCCACTTGACAAAGCGGCGCACGGTGATCTTCTCGCCGATTTCGGCGGTTCTCTGGGAGATGTACTGCTCCACTGTGAGGTCCTGGTTCATCACGAACTGCTGTTCGTAGAGGCAGGAATCCTTGTAGATGGAGTTCATCTTGCCCTCGACGATCTTCTCGATGATGTTGGCGGGCTTGCCGGTGGCCTCGGCCTGGGCGCGGGCGATCTCCTTTTCCTTCTCGAGGAACTCCTGCGTCACTTCATCGCGACGCACGAAGACGGGCTGGGGATCGTGGGCGGCGCAGTGCATGGCGATCTCGCGCACCAGGCGCTGGAAGCCTTCGGTCTTGCCCACGAAGTCCGTCTCGCAGTTCATCTCGATGAGCACACCCACGCGGCCACCAGGATGGATATAGGCCTCCACGATGCCCTCGCCCGCGATGCGGTCGGCCTTCTTGGCGGCGGCGGAAAGGCCCTTCTTGCGGAGCCAATCCACGGCCTGGTCGATGTTCCCATCGTTCTCTTCCAGGGCCTTCTTGCAATCCATCATGCCAAGGCCGGTCTTGTCGCGCAGCGTCTTCACATCCTGGGCGGTGAATGCCATATCGAACTCCAAATGCAGTGGTCAGTGGGTAAAGCCGTAATCGGTGATCAGCAAAAACAACAGTGGCCAGTAGCAAGGGGCTGACCCCTGACCACTAGCCACTGCAACTGCTTCTACTCTCCCTCGTTCATCTTCTCAGTCATCATGGCCTTCATGTCGTCGTTGTCCGACTTGTCGCGGAAGGACTGACGGCCCTCGAGGATGGAGTCGGCCACGCGCTCGGAGAAGAGCAGGATGGAGCGGATGGCATCGTCGTTGCCGGGAACCACGTAGTCGATCTTCTCGGGGTCGCAGTTGGTGTCCACGATGCCC
The DNA here is from genome assembly GCA_043723905.1 of Holophagaceae bacterium. Classification (GTDB taxonomy): domain Bacteria; phylum Acidobacteriota; class Holophagae; order Holophagales; family Holophagaceae; genus JAYREN01. The sequence continues at coordinate 35,913 of JAYSNJ010000167.1, read as the reverse complement.
ACGATCTTGATCCCGAGCTTGTTGGCCTCGGTGATGGCGATGTCTTCCCGATGGGGATCGACCACGAAGATGATGTCGGGCACGCCGCGCATGTCGCGGATGCCGTGGAAGGATGCATCCAGCTTGGTGCGCTGGCGGTCCAGGGTGAGAATCTCCTTCTTGGACATCAGGGCCGTACGGGCCGGATCGTTCAGGATCGCCTCGTACTCCTTCAGCTTGTCCAGGGACTTCTTGATGGTGGAGAAGTTGGTGAGCATGCCGCCCAGCCAGCGGTTGTTGACGTAGTGGGCCCCGCAGCGTGCGGCCTGCTCGGCGATGAGTTCCTGGGCCTGGGGCTTGGTGCCCACGAAGAGGAAGGTCTTGCCCTCGCTCGCAGCCTTGGTCAGGAAGTTCGCGGCCGTGTTCCAGAGGCGCAGGGTCTTCTGCAGATCGATGATGTAGATGCTGTTCCGGGCCCCGAAGATGTACTTCTTCATCTTGGGATTCCACCGCTTGGTCTGGTGTCCGAAGTGAACACCGGCCTCGAGCAGTTCCTTCATCTGAATGGCAGCCATGATGGCCTCCTCAACAATCCCAGCGGCTTTCGCCCTGGTCGCGGCTCCGCCGCAGTTGGGATGAAAGGCGGTTGCCCGCCCGATTCGACCGAAATATTTCCGGCCCGGTGAAACTTCGGGGAGCCGCAGCTCCCCGAATGAAATCCACTAGATATTCCCGGCTGGGCCGGAAAAATTAGCGCTTGGAGAACTGGAAGCGGCGACGCGCGGCCTTCTGACCGGGCTTCTTGCGCTCCTTCATGCGAGGATCGCGGGTCAGCAGGCCCACCTGACGGAGTGTGGCACGGAGCTGGTCATTGTAGCGCAGCAGGGCGCGGGAGATGCCCATGCGGATGGCAGAGGCCTGCCCGGAGGGACCGCCGCCGGCAACCGTGACATGGAAATCGAACTGCCCGGACATGTCCGTAATGGACAGGGGCTGGTTCACCACCATGCGAAGCACGGCATTGGGGAAGTAGTGCTCCAGGGTCCGGCCGTTCACCATGATGGTGCCGGTTCCGGGACGCATGAAAACACGAGCGGCGGACGTCTTACGACGGCCCGTTCCATAGTTCTGGGAAATCGCCATGGTGGCCTCGAGAGATTACAGCTTGATGGTCAAAGGTTCGGGCTGCTGCGCTTCGTGCGTGTGTTCAGCGCCGTCGTAGACCTTGAGCTTGCGATACATCGCCCGCCCCAGGGGTCCCTTGGGAAGCATGCCCTTCACCGCGGCCTCGATGACCCGGTCGGGATGAACGGCCTGCATGACATCGGCACGGACTTCCTTCATGGAACCGGGACGGGTCGTCGTGCGGCGGTACATCTTCTGCTGGGACTTCCGGCCCGTCAGCACGGCCTTGGCGGCATTGATGACCACGACGTGATCGCCCATATCGAGGAAGGGGGTCCACGTGGGCTTCATCTTGCCGGACAGGATGTCTGCAAGAACGGTGCTCAGACGCCCCACGGGGATTCCCGTGGCGTCCACGAGGAACCACTTGCGGTCGATCTGATCTTGGGCCTTGGGAAAGAAGGTGCTCATGGCCGAACTCCGGTGCCTCTGGCGTCGCATGCGCGGCCCACACTCGGCGGGTCGCAGAAAGGAAACCTTATCGCCGAACGGCCCCAGGGTCAAGGATGAATTTCCCTTGACAGGCCGTTCTGCGCCTTGGCGCCCTATCGAAACCCCCAGCGTTTCCGGCCTGTTCCGCTCCGGTTCTTCGGGCCCTCGTCCTCCCCGAGCCCAAACGGCTGTGTTTTTTCGACGGCCTACTGGGCCAGGGCCCAGAGAGCCTGGGCCACCCGGGTGGCCCCCATGCCATCCACCAGCGCCATCCCGTCCCGGACCTGTTCCTGGCGACTCTCCTGCCCTTCGGGGCTGAGCCAGTGGGCCAGGGCATCCCCCACCACAGCGCCGTCGGCCTCAGGCCCCACGCCCAGACTGAAACAGGCATTGGCCATGGCCAGATCCCCGATCATGCGGGCCTGGCGCTCGTTCTGGCCCCAGGCGGCGGCCGGAACCCCGACGCACAGGGCCTCCGCCAGGGTGAGCCCCGCGGCGCACCAGACGGCGTCGTAGTCCTGGAGGCGACGGGTGAGTCCAGGGAGATGCGAAGCGATCGTGCAGCCCTCGAAAGGAAGGCCGCGCAGACCGGCAGGCGCCAGCAGGGTGCAGGTCCCCGCCCACCGGCCCCGGGAGACGAGCCTCTCCATCACATCGAAGGCACGCTGAGCCAAGCCAGGGCCATCGGTCCCGCCGAAGGTCACCAGCAGCCTCTGGGCCGAGAGCGGCTGCAGGGCTTCCCGTCGCGGCCTCAGCGGGGCGGCCTCCGGGCTCACGACCACGAAGTTCAGGCCCAGAAGCACGCGACAGGCGCCATGCCGGGTCTCAAAGGGCCGCACCTTAGCCCCATTCACCTGTCTGAGCGGACCCGCAGGCCACTGGACACCCTCCAGATAAGGCTGGAAGAGGAGATCCGCCAGTTCGTGGGCATCGCCGTCGTCCTCCATCACCGCCACCTTCAGCGGCCGCAGGGCCTGGACCTGCTCCGGCGCGCAATCCCACTGGTCCAGCAGCGCGACCGCCGCCCGAGCCTTCAGGGCCTCGGGCACCGGGGCCAGGGGATCCTCCCCCAGGTCCATCACCTCGCAGGGCAGGACCTGATCGAGGAAGGGGTGCCGTCCGGATCCCACGCGTCGGGCGCGCTCATCCCCACTGACGGCCAGGCAGGCCCGCCCGCCCAGGGCGGCCCACTCTCCCTCGATCGCCAGGGCCCTGATGACATGGCCGAAGCCAAGCCGGAGGTCAGTGTGAACTCTGAGGATCAGGAGGGGCGGCATGGGCATCGGGGGTTTGATCCCAAGAGTCTGCCAAAGAAGGGTAAAAGTGGAAAGCAATCTTGCAGCAGAAGTGGCCTTGACCCCGGGGCCCCGCCATGGGGCAATGACGAAACCATTCCGAGGCACGCCATGGACCCATCGAACCCTGCTCGACAGGAAGCCCCCGGGGCCAAGGCCTCCCGCATCTGCGGAATCCTGGCCATCATCTGCGCCATCACCTGCATCGGGATTCCCGTCGCCATCATTCTCGGCATCGTCGCCCTGGTGAAGCACGCCAAGGCCAAGCGCCTGGCCCGGCAGTTCCCCGAGACCTACATCTCCCCGTCAGCGAGTGGACTCGCCCTGGGCATCATCGGCCTCGTCATGCCCGTGATCCTGCTGCCCTTCGTGGGCATCGTGAGCGCCATTGCCATCCCGGCCTTCCTGGGGCAGCGGGCCCGGGCCCAGGACAGAGCCGCCATCTCCACCCTGAAGTTGAAGCTGTCGGAACTGGCCGAGCGGTACGGCCGGGCCCGGGAGACTGGCGCCAGCGCCATGACCATCCGGACGGAACTCGAGGCCTGCCTCCAGAGTTCCACCGATCCGGGGAAGAACCCCTACAACCTGCAGGCCCCGGCCTTCCGCAGCACCCTCGGCATGACGGCCGAAGCTGCGGAGGAGGAGGTGGCCGCTGTCGCTCAGAGCCAGGCCACGACCCTGGGTGAAGTGGTCTTCGTGATGTCTGCGCCCGTGGATCCCCAGGCCCCCCGCTTCGTGGCAGGAGCCGTGCGCACCCGGAACCCGGTGGACGGGAACCCGGTCTCCTGCCAGGTCATCCGCGTGGACTGAGCCCCCCTTGAAATGAACCACAAGCGGCCCAAAAGGGGTCGCTTGCCGTTCAGGGGAACGGATGGCCCGAGGCGAAGCCCGGCTGGGGATTCGCGGCGATGGGCGCCTGGGCGATGGGCCAGCCGTCGGCGAAGTAGGCCTCCTTGTAGCGCACGTAGCGGGTCCAGATGCTCCCCACCAGCCCGCGCTGCTCCGGGCTGAGATCGCCCTTGACGGTGGCGGGCCATCCGGCCACGAGGGTGTGGGGAGGCGCCTGGAAGCCTTCCCGGAGCAGGGACCCCGCGGCGACCAGGCAGCCCTCGCCGATTTCCGCGCCATCCATGATCGTACTGCTCATGCCGATGAGCACGCCCTTGCGGATGGTGCAGCCATGGAGCATCACGTTATGGGCGATGCTCACTTCCTCCTCGATGAGGAGGGGGTGGCGATCGTTCGTCACATGGAGACAGCAGGCGTCCTGGATGTTCGTCCGCGCCCCGATGCGGATCCAGTGGACATCCCCTCGCACGAGGCAGTTGAACCAGATGGAGGCATCATCGCCCACCTCCACATCGCCGATCACCGTGGCGGTGGGTGCCACCAGGACGCGCAGGCCGAAGCGCGGGGCCATGCCCTGGAACGGAGTGATCATGGCTGCCCCCCCTGAAAGACCCTAGTCTAATGGGATGTCATCCCGATCCGTCGCGGTTGGGTCTTCTGTGATGACTCAGACCAAGGGAGCGGCCATGCTCGAGCACCTGATCCCATCCCGCCGTGCCCTTTCCGGAGAAGAACCCAGCTTCGCCCTGAATGCCGAGGTCCAGCGACGGCGGGGAGCCGGGGAGGCCATCCTCGACGCGACCCTGGGAGTCCTCACCGACGATCAGGGCCAGATGGTCACCCACGAGTCCGTGCAGGAACTCTGGCGGGATCTCAACCCCTCGGAGTTCGCCTCCTGCGCGCCTCTGGCGGGAGATCCCGCCTTCCTGAAGGCCCTGGTCCAGCGCCATTGGCCCAAGCTGGAATCCCAGGGGGCCGCCTGCGCCACGGCGGGAGGCAGCGGTGCCCTGGCCCTTTCGTTACGGAACTTCCTGGAACCCGGCATGGCCGTACTCACGGGAAGGCCTTATTGGGGGCCCTATGACCTGCTCGCGGGAGAGAACGGCATCCGTGTGGCCACAGCCCCCTTCAAAGTGGCGGGTCATCCCCTGGATCTGGAGAGCTGGGCCCGGAGCGCCAAGGCCCTCATGGGGCGCCAGGGGCGCCTCATGGTCTGGCTCAACGAGCCCTGCCAGAACCCCACGGGCCTGAGCCTCAGCCGCGAGGATCGCCAGGGCCTCCTGGAGATCCTGAGCGGCCAGGTGGAGTACGGCCCCGTGACCCTCCTGCTGGATCTCGCCTGCGTGGACTACACGGCGGATCCCGGCCATGTGCGAGAGGCCCTTGATCAATACGCCGCCTTCGCCGAGGAGGGCGAGGTGCTGGTGGGCGCCGCGCTCTCCACCTCCACGTCGCTCACCCTCTACGGGGCCAGGGGCGGAGCCCTGGCCTTTCCCTGGTGCCGGGAGCCCTCCATGGAGGCAGCCCTCGGCCTCGCCTGCCGGGGGCTCGGGTCCGCCTCGCCCCGGGCGCCGCAGTCCCTACTCGTGCGCCTGGCCAGGGACGGCAAGCGACAGGCGTGGCTCCACGCCGAGCAGCGCCACTGGTCCCAGGTGCTGGAATCCCGCGCAGTGGCGCTCGATGTCGCCCTCCGAGCCGAGGGACTGGAGGGTGCGCCCTGGCATGGGGGGTTTTCCCTCACCCTCCGCCTGGAGGCCCCAGCCGCCGTGGCCGAGCGCCTCCAGGCCCAGGGCGTGTTCGTCGCCCCGTTGAGGGAGGGAATCCGCGTGGGGATCTGCGGATTGCGGGCCATGGACGCGCCGCGCCTCGCCTCGGCGCTGCGCAACGCACGCTAGACAATCAGCCTGAAGCTGATATCCTGATGAGCCGCGGGCGTATAACTCAGCGGTAGAGTGCTACCTTCACACGGTAGAAGTCCCAGGTTCGAACCCTGGTACGCCCACCAATCAAGCCCCCTAGCACTCGGGGGCTTTCGCTTCGAAAGAACCCCCATGCCCTTCATCCTCGCCACCCAGGTCCGCGTCGGCATGATCATCAACTTCGAGGGCGAGCTCTGCCGCGTCACCTACGTGGAGCACCAGACGCCGGGCAACCTGCCCGCCCGCATCCAGACTCGGATGAAGCGCCTCACGGACGGCATCAACCGCGAGAACCGCTTCGGCTCCAGCGACAAGATCGACAAGGCCAGCCTCGAACAGATCAAGATGGAATTCCTCTACGAGGACGGGGACAACCTGGTCTTCATGAACAATGAGACCTTCGAGCAGACCGAACTCAACAAGGAGATCATGGGCGATGATCTCGTGTTCCTCCACCCGAACATGGAAGTGGAGATCGAGTACAACAACGAAGTGCCCCTTTCCGTTGCCCTGCCCCCCAGCGTGGTGCTGGAGATCCTCGAGACCGAACCCGTGATGAAGAATGCCAACGCCACCGGGTCCTACAAGCCCGCCAAGCTCGAGAACGGCATCACCGTGAACGTGCCGCCCTACATCGAGAGCGGCGAAAAGGTGCGTGTGAACACCACCGACCGCACCTACATGGAGCGGGTGAAGTAGGTTTCACGGCTCCCCTGAAATGCCCCGGTACGCCGGGGCATTTTTTTTCAAGACTCCGATGTCGTTGCGTGAAGGTTCTTGTCGGGCACTCCCAGACGCAGCACGTCCCAGTTCGGACTTCAGCCGAGCCTAGCTCGCGCTGCTCTACGCCGCCTCCTGCGTCCTCGTCGCGCCCCCTTCGGGGGCGGGCTACCGGGAGCTGCACCTTCAGGTCAGATCTTCGGGGCTTCCATCCCGTAGGCCGCCCAGCCCTCCTTGGCAGGGCCGTAGATGCCCGGGACCTTCACTCCAGCCTGGCGCATGAGCACCGTCATCTGGCCGCGATGGTGGACCTGATGGGTGACGAGGACCCACAGCGTGAAGCCCCGCTTCCAGGTCTCGCCATACATCTCGTCCTCCCGCTCCAGGGCCTCGTCCGTCCAGCCCTGGAGGCCCTGGAGCAGGGAGGCACTGGCCCGGGCATAGGCCTCGCGGATGAGGGACATCAATGCGGGCGGATCGGCCATCCGGCCGGCCTCCATGAGGTGGGCGCCCTCGACCTCGAGCCCGATGCGCCCGGGCATCTCGATGAGGGACTCCACGAGATGCCAGGCCATGCGCTTCAAGTCCCTGTGACCCTCCGCGACCTCCACCCCCATGGCCGCATCGGGGATGGCGTCCAGGACCGCGAGGGTCGATTCGGACTCCTTGGCCCAGCACACGAAGAAATCGTTCAGCACGCGGAACATGCGTCCTCCCTGTGTCCGTCCCCCCGGGGCGGGTAGAGTGTAGACCCTCTCGCTCTGGGGAGGAACTATTCGCTGGGCTTCAGGCTCTTCGCCAGCAGCTGCGTCCGGATGAATTCGTCCAGGTCCCCGTCCAGGACCTTCTGGGTCTGGCTGGTCTCGCAGCCCGTCCGGTGATCCTTGACCAGCTGGTAGGGCTGGAGCACGTAGCTGCGGATCTGGCTGCCCCAGGTGACATCGGACTTCTCTCCCGATGCGGCGGCCACCTTCTCGTCGAACTTCTTCTTTTCCACCACGTAGAGCCTGGCCTTCAGCACCTTCAGGGCCGTGGCCCGGTTCTTGATCTGGCTGCGCTCGTTCTGGCAGCTCACCACGATGCCCGTGGGCAGATGGGTGAAGCGCACGGCGGACTCGGTGCGGTTCACGTGCTGGCCCCCGGCGCCGCTGGCGCGGAAGACATCGATCTTGAGATCCTTGTCCGGGATCTCGAGGTCGATGGTGTCGTCCAGTTCGGGACTCACGTAGACCGCCGCAAAGCTGGTGTGGCGGCGTTTCGCCGAATCGAAGGGGCTGATGCGCACCAGCCGGTGGACGCCCGCCTCCGCCCGCAGATAGCCATAGGCGTAAGGCGCGCTGACGATGAAGGTGGCGCCCTTGACACCAGCCTCGTCGCCGTCCTGGTAGTCGATCATTTCCGTGGCCCAGCCCTTGGTCTCGCAATAGCGCAGGTACATGCGGAGGAGCATGGCGGCCCAGTCGCAGCTTTCCGTGCCCCCGGCGCCGGGGGCGATGGCCACGATGGCGTTGGACTGGTCCAGTCCCCCACTGAGCATCATGCGCAATTCGGAGGATTCGACGAGTTTGCGCAGGCCAGCCTCCAGGGCCTCGGCCTCCCCCAGCATGTCGCCGTCGTCCCGGGAGAGTTCCAGGGCCGTCTCCAGATCCTCCAGCCCACCGGTGAGCTTCCCGGCGGTGGAGATGTCCTCCGTGAGCAGGCCGCGAGCCTGGAGGACCGGCTTGGCCTTGTCGGGGTCATCCCAGAAACCAGGCGCAGCCGCCTTTTCCTCGATCTGTTCGAGCTCCAGCGCCTTGCGCTCGGGGTCCAGATGGGCCACCAGTTGGCGTACCCGGGGGGCCAGTTCGTGCTTGGCCCGCATCAGCGTTTCGAAATCCATGTCGCTTCCGTGTCGAAGGAGGCCCGGAAGAGGGCGTCCACCTTCCACTTTAAGCCAGTTCGAGGCCGCGCCCGCTTCCCGGTATCCTGGAAGGATGGCCGATGTGACCACCGTACTCCCCGATGACCTGGAGCCCACCAACTATGGGCTCCTGACCGGCCATAGCGAGACGGCCCTGGCCTTCTGCCGCTGGGAGCACCCCTCCCCCATCGGCCGGGTCGTGATCTCCCATGGCTTCGGGGAGCATGGGGAGCGTTACCGCCATGTGGCCTACTGGCTCCACCACCTGGGCTGGTCGGTGTCGGCCCTGGACCACCGGGGCTTCGGCCGCAGCGGGGGCATCCGGGGAGATGCCGATGGCATCCACGCCTTCGTGGACGATCTGGTGCTCTTCCTGCGCCATGAGCGACGCTACGACGCCGACCGGGTGAGCGCTCCTCCCCGGGTCGTGGATGGGGTGCCCCTGCCCCCCCTCCCTGTCTGTCCCCAGGTCCTGCTGGGGCACAGCTTCGGCGGCCTCGTCGCCCTGCTGGCCCTGCTCTGGCACGCAGACACCATGGAGGGGCTGATCGTGTCGAGCCCCGCCCTGAAACTGAAGGACCTCGGCCTGCCCCTCAGGACCCTCCAGCGCATCCTCTACTGGATCGCGCCCCACAAGCCCCTGGACATGCCCAACGACAAGGGCCTGGTCTGCTCCGACCCCATCTTCGTCCAGCGCTACTGGGCGGACCCGCTCTGCCACCGGTTCACGTCCGCGGCCTTCGTCGAGGCTCTCAGTCAGGGCCGGGAAGAGATCCTGAATCTGGGCCACGAACTGGACCGCCCCATCCTGCTCCTGGAATCCGGGGACGATACTGTGATCGAGACGGATGCCTCCGAGGAACTCTGGGCCCATGTCCGCCCGGAACTCCTGGAAAGACATCGGCTGGAGAGTTTCAAGCACGAAATATTCCACGATCTGCGCCGCGCCGAGGCCCTGGCCATCACCGAGGCCTGGCTCAGCCGCCTCCCGGCAGGACTATCCAGGAACCCAGAGCCCGCTTCCGCCACGCATGTATGAGAAACGAAGGGATGTCCATGAAGCTCCGAATCCTCGCCCTGCCCCTCCTCCTGGTGACCCTGGCCAGCTTCGGCTGCCGGAAGACCAGCAAGGCGCCCAAGAAGGACGACGGTACCCGCACTGCCGCCCGGCTCGTGGAAGAGGCCACCGCCCTCCTCCAGCGAGGCAAGTGGGAGGAGGGCCGCAAGCTCCTGCGGATCATCGAGGAGCAGCTGCCCGGCACTCCTGAGTTCCCCGCCGCCAAGCTGATGCTGGGGGACAGCTTCTTCTTCCAGGGCTCCACCAGCTACCCGGAGGCTCTGGTGGAATACCAAAGCTTCCTGAACTACTTCCCCCGGAGCGAGAAGCGCGATCTGGCCCTGTACCGAGTGGCGCTCTGCCACTACGCCGCCATCGAGAACGCCGAGCGCGACCAGGCCGAGACCCGCAAGGCCCTTGAATCCTTCCAGCTGCTCCTGAGGGAGGCGCCCGGCTCCCCCTACGTCGTCGATGCCAAGGCCAAGACCACCCAGTGCTGGCGCAGGCTGGCCGAGCACGAACTCATGGTGGGCATCCACTACGTGAACAGCTATTCGTTCGCCCCCGCCGAGCGGCGCCTCAAGGAACTGATGGAGACCTACCCCGACTACGTCGATCGGGAGCGGGCCTACTATTTCCTCGGGGAGGCCATGCGGCGGAAATTCGCCCCTGGCGAGGTCTTCGAACAGTACCAGAAGGCTTTCCTGGCTCGGATCGGCAAGGAGGACCTCTCCAAGTTGGAGAAGAAGGAATTCGACGAGCTGAAGGCCGGAATCGAGAAGCTCGGCGCTGAGGAAGTGGCCAAGTACCGCCAGGAGGCCCGGAACTACTTCCAGAAACTGGTCGAGAGCTACCCCAACAGCGAATGGACCGCCCGCGCCAAGGACCGTCTCCTGGAAATGGGCCAGAGCCATGTGAAGGAAGAGCTGGATAGCTAGAACCGCCCTTTCCTCCCGATGTGAGAACGGCGCCCTGGGGCGCCGTTCTCACATCAGCGGGCCGCCAGGCTCGCTGCCAGCATCTGGGCATAGGCTTCCAGCTCCGTATGGCCCATGGCGTCAGACCCCAGGAGGCGCAGGGGCGCCACCAGCCCCTGGTTGCAGGCGCGGTCCAGTTCCACCAGGAGCGCAGCGCTGCCGGGCTTCATCCCGGTCCCCAGCAGCACCATTTCCCGTTTCTCGTAGCTTGTCTGGACATACATGAGATCGGGCCTGCCCAGGGCCCTGCCGAGGACGGCGGCGGCTTCGCCCATGGTGCGGGGCCGGGGCCCGGCAAACTCCAGCAGCCATCGCCCCCCGAAGCCCTCCTCCAGCAGTTCCGCAGCCTTCAACGCGATATCACCGGCGGCCACCATCCAGAGGGGGAGGTCCGGTTCCAGGGCCGCCTCCAGTCGGCCTGTCTGCTCCATGGAGGCGAGAAACCATGTGAGATTTTCCATGAAATACCCAGCCCGGAGGTGAAGCAACTGGATTCCTCCCAGGGACGCAAGGCGCTTTTCCTGGCGGTGAAGGCCCTTGATGGGGCCCGTGCCCTGGGCATGCTGCGCCCCCAGGCTGCTAAGGTTCAGCACCCGGTTCACACCCGACTCCTGGAGGGCCTGGAGCGTCGCTTCCCCAACCCGATCCTGGTAGCCGCCGAAATCCTCCTCCTGGAAGGCCGGTGGAATCAGGGTGAAGACCGCGTCCGCATCCTGGAAGGCCCTCGCCAGCGCCCGCGGGTCCTCGTGGGAAACCGCCAGGGCCTCGGCGCCCCAGGCTTTGAGAATCTCCAGCTTGGTGGGATTGCGCCCCAGGGTGCGCACCACATGGCCCTTCCGGAGCAGGATCCGGGTGAGGGCCGATCCGATGTGACCCGTACCCCCCATGAGAACGAAAATCCGCGTCATCATGGCAGCCCTCCTTCAAGGCGGGAACAATATTCACCTTCACCATAAAGTTGTCAAGATCCCTGAAGGATAACCATAAAAAAACGACCCTCGAGAGAGGGTCGCGGTCAATGGGAATTGTTGAAGGGGACTTATTTTTTCCCGAAGAAGGAGAGCAGACCCTGAGCCACTTCCTCCAGCATGGCCTCCGTCATCTCGGGGTAGACGGGCAGGCTGAGCACTTCCTGGGAGGCTCGCTCGCTCTCGGGCAGCTGGCCCTGCCTGTAGCCGAGATAGGCGAAACAGGGCTGTTCGTGCAGATTGATCGGGTAGTAGACGGCACAGCCGATGCCCAGGCCCTTCAGGTGCGCCTGGAGCGCGTCGCGTCGGCCCTGCTTCACGCGCACGGTGAACTGGTTGTAGATGTGGCGGCCATCGGGCACGGTCTCGCGGGGCATCACCAGTTCGTCCTGAGTGATGGACGTGAGGCGGTCGAAGTACCACTGGGCGTGGCAACGGCGCCCCTCGTGCCAGGATTCCAGCATGGGCAGCTTGGCCCGCAGCACCAGCGCCTGGAACTCATCGATGCGCCCGTTCATGCCCACTTCGTGATGGACGTAGACGGGCTCCATGCCGTGCACCCGCAGGCGGCGGACCTTGGCGGCCAGTTTCTCGTCATCCCGGATCAGCGTCATGCCCGCATCACCGAAGGCGCCAAGATTCTTCGTGGGATAGAAGGAGCAGCCCGTCATGTCGCCGAACTGGCCGGCGGACCTGCCCCAGCCCTTGGCGCCCAGGGACTGGCAGGCGTCCTCGATGACTGGAATGCCATGCTTCCGGGCCACATCCATGATCGCGGGCATCTCGGCCAGCAGACCGAAGAGGTGCACGGGCATGATGGCCTTGGTGCGGGGCGTGATGGCGGCCTCCACCAGCTGGCCGGTGATGTTGAAGGTCACGGGGTCCAGGTCGATGAAGACCGGCGTTGCGCCCATGCGGGCCACGACCCCCGCCGTGGCGAAGAAGGTGAAGCTGGGGAGGATGACCTCATCCCCCGCCTTGATATCCAGGGCCATGAGGGCCACCAACAGCGCGTCCGTGCCGCTGGACATGCCCACGGCGTACTGGGCGCCGGAATATGCGGAAAGCTCCGCCTCCAGCCCCTTCACGTTCTCCCCCAGCACGAAGGAGGACTTGTCGATGATCGTGGAGAGACCGTCCAGGATCTTCGCCTTCACGGAGGCGTTCTGGGGTGCGAGTTCGAGCATGGGCACGGACATGGGTGACTCCTGGCTGTCGGACAGGACTCACGCTGTCCGGGCGGATGGATACAGTATGCCAGGGGAGCCCCGAAACCTCCTCCCCGCGAAGGGCGTGGGAAGGAGGCTCAGGCCTTTTCGGGTTCGCCCTCGACTCCGGCGGTCGCGCTTTCCGCCGTCTTCAGCGGCCGCATGAGGGGAAACAGGATGACATCCCGGATGCTGGTGGAGTTCGTCATGAGCATCACCATGCGGTCGATGCCCACCCCCAGGCCGCCGGTGGGTGGGAAACCGTGCTCCAGGGAGTTCACGAAATCCAGATCCAGCAGCATGGCCTCGTCGTTGCCCGCCTCGCGCTCGGCCAGCTGGGCCTGGAAGCGCTCCATCTGCACGATGGGGTCGTTGAGCTCCGAATAGGCGTTGGCCAGTTCCATGCCCGCGATGAAGAGCTCGAAGCGGTCCACGAAGGCAGGGTCGCCGGGCAGGTTCTTGGTGAGGGGGCTCAGCTCCACCGGGTATTCCGTGATGAAGGTGGGCTGGAGGAGCTGCTTCTCTGCGTAGTGCTCGAATAGGTCCCCCAGCAGGATGCCGGGGCTCTTCTTGTCGATATCGGCGGCGTGGATCTCCCGGGCCAGCTTCAGGATCTCGGCCGGGTCCTCGAGCCGGGCCCGGTCGATCGGGCCGAATTCCGCGATGGCATCCTTCAGCGTCAGCCGCCGGAAGGGGGCCGCGAAGGAGACCGTCAGGTCGCCGTAGGGGCGCTCCACGCCGCCACAGAGGGTGGCGATGGTCTGGAAGAGGTGCTCGGTGAGGCGCATCACGTCCCGCAGATCGTCGCCGGCCGAGTAGCTCTCCATCATGGTGAACTCGGGGTTGTGGCGCTGGCTGATGCCCTCGTTGCGGAAGCTGCGGTTGATCTCGAAGACCTTCTCGAAGCCGCCCACGATGAGGCGCTTGAGGTAGAGCTCCGGCGCGATGCGCAGGTAGAGCTCCATGTCCATGGTGTTGTGATGGGTGGTGAAGGGCCGCGCGGTGGCGCCCCCCGGAATGGGCTGGAGCATGGGCGTCTCCACTTCCAGGAAGCCCTGGCCCTCCATGTAGCGCCGCACGCCGGCCACGATGCGGCTGCGCGTCTGAAGCGTCTGGAAGACCTCCGGATTGCTCACCAGGTCCAGGTAGCGCTGGCGGTAGCGCAGCTCCTTGTCCTGAAGACCGTGCCACTTCTCCGGCAGGGGCAGGATGGCCTTGGAGAGGAACTGGAAGACCTGGACCCGCACGGACAGTTCGCCGGTCTTGGTGCGCATGAGGAGGCCCGTCACGCCGATGAAATCGCCCAGGTCGAGGAGCTTGAGGGCCTCCCAGGCCTGCGGGTCACGCTCGTCCAGATCGTTCTTCCGGAAGTAGGCCTGGAGCTTCTGGCCGTTTTCCGTCAGGTGCATGAAGACGCTCTTGCCCATCTCGCGGATGGCGATGATGCGCCCCATGACGCTCAGGGCCACCGGTTCGGCCTCCAGCTGCTCGCCGGTGAGTTCGGCAAAATCCACCACCACCTGGGCGATGCCGTGGGTGCGCGTGGCCTTGGCGGGCCAGGGCTCGATGCCCATGGCCTTCAGCTTTTCCAGCTTCTCGAGACGGACCTGGCGATAGGGATTTTCCTGCATGGGGACTCCAAGACTGACCGTTCAGTTTATCCCGGAGTACCCAAGTCCCCAAAAACAAAGGCCTCGCGAGCGAGGCCTTTGTTTTTGGGGAAATGGGAAACCTAGTGGTGATCGGGATGGGCAGGTGTGGAGGAGACCCCCAGGTACTCCACCTTCCGGCTGAAGAAGATCACGTAGAGGCCGTAGGTCGCCATGAGCCCGAGGCCCAGGGCCATCAGGGTCGGCAACAGGGACTGGAGACCGAGGTAGGCATGGCTCAGGAGGGCCACCAGGAGGCTCAGGTAGCCATAGGCCGCGAGGACACCGCCCCAGAGGGAGGCCTGGCCGGGCTCCTGGGCCACTTCGCCAGGCACGACGCCCATGGGTTCGACCGGTTCCCCGAAGGCGTGGGTGCCCTGGAAGACGAGCACCATGGCCACGAGGTAGAAGAACGTATAGCTCAGCAGGTCCATGGGCGACTCCTTGACCCCTTTCCTACCACGGATTTCAATGCATCGCCAGCCCGCCGCCCCCCTTGGGGTTGCGCAGCAGCATCACGAAGGGCAGCGCCACCAGGAACACCACCATCAGGAAGCCGAAGACATCCACGAAGCTCAGGAGGAAGGACTGGCGGGTGACCTCCGCGCCGATCAGTCCCCGGGAAAGGCCCTGCATGGAGACCGGATCCAGCCCGGCATAGGGGAACAGGCCATGGTTCAGCCGGGACAGGCCCTCCTGGAAGGAGAGGCTGTAGGGGGTGATGTGCTCGGCCAGGCGCGCATGGTGGAACTGGGCGCGCTGGGCCAGGAGGGTCGACGCCACGGCGATGCCCACGCTGCCGCCCTCGTTGCGCATGAGATTGAACATTCCCGTGGCGACACCCATACGCTCCGGGCTAATGCGCTGCATGGAGGCCGTGGCGATGGGCACGAAGACAAATCCCAAGCCAAAGCCATGGAAGACCCAAGCGAAGACGAGATAGGACATCCCGGTATGGAGGTTCACATGGGTCAGTAGCCAGGTGGAGTAGGCTAGGCAGGCCACCCCAGCCGCCACGATGAAGCGGATGTGAACCCTCCCCATGAGGAGCGCCGCGAGGACCATCGCCACCACGGAGGCCACCCCGCCCGGACTCAGGATCATGCCGGCCCAAGTGGGCGTGAAGCCCAGCAGATGCTGCACGAAGAGGGGCACCATGATGAAGGCGCCGTAGAGGCCGAAGCTGACGATGAAGATCAGCACCATGCCCCCGGTATATTCCGGCAGCTTGAAGATGCTTAGGTCCACCAACGGGTTCTCCGCCGTGAGGCTCCTCCAGATGAAGAGCAGGATCCCCAGCACGGCAAAGACGAAGAAGACCTTGATCATATTGCTCTCGAACCAGTCCATGCGCTCGCCCCGGCTCAGGAAGAGCTCCAGGCAGCCCAGCCCCACGACGATGAAGATGAAGCTCCAGTAGTCCACCTTCCCCTCGGGCTTCTTGAGGTAGGCGGGATCCTCCACGAAGGTCATCGCCAGGTAGTAGGCCAGGATGCCCACGGGGATGTTGATCCAGAAGATCCAGGGCCAGCTCCAGTTGTCCGTGATCCAGCCGCCCACCAAAGGACCCAGGATGGGCCCGCAGATGACGCCGATGCCGAAGATCGCCGTGGCGATGCCATGTTCTTCCTTCGGGAAGGCCTCCATGGTGATGGCCTGGCTCATGGGCACCATGGCGCCCCCCGAGAGCCCCTGGATGACGCGCATGAGGATCTGCCACCCGAGCGTGGGCGCGGCCCCCGCCCCGAAGCTGGCCATGGTGAAGATCAGGAGGCAGAAGAGGTAGAGCCGCTTGCGGCCGAAGTAGTTGCCCAGCCATCCGGTGATGGGCAGGATGATGGCGTTGGCCACCAGGTAGCTCGTGATCACCCAGGTGATCTCGTCGGTGCCCGCGGCGTAGGTCCCCTTCATGTGCGGGAGGGCGACATTGGCCACAGAGGTATCGAGTACCTCCATGAAGGTGCCGAGCATGGTCGTGATGGCCACGATCCATTTGTGGTTGGAGCCGCGTGCTGCCGACATTACGACCTCGTATCAGTTGCTGCGGGTATCGATCTCGGCCGACACGCTCAGCCCCAGCCTCAGCTTGTGGTCGGGATCCGAGGCGGGATCGAGCTTGATCTTCACGGCGACCCGCTGCACAACCTTCACCCAGTTGCCCGTGGCGTTCTCCGCCGGGAGCAGGCTGAAGACGGAACCCGTGCCCGCCGACAGGCTCTCCACGGAGCCCGTGAAGACGCGGCCATCGTCGATATCAGCCTTGAGCTTCACCCTCTGGCCGGGGCGCACCTTCGTGAGCTGGGTCTCCTTGTAGTTGGCCTCGATCCATACTTCCTCCTGGCCCAGGGGCACGACCGCCAGCAGCGGCTGGCCCGCGGCCACCACCATGCCGGGCTCGGCCATCTTGCGGCTCACAACGCCATCCACGGGCGCCGTGATGGTGCAGTACGAGCGCTGGAGCCGGGCCTGGTCGGCGGCGGCCCTGGCCACGTTCACCTTGGCGCGGCTCACGCCGAGGGCTCCCTGGGCGACGGCCACCTGCTTGTGCGCCATGGTCACCTGGGCCGTGGCCACCTGCTCGGCGGTCACCACCTGGTCCAGCTTCTGCTTGGGGATGGACTGGCGCTCATAGAGCGCCGAGATCCTGGCCTTCTCCAGTTCCGCCAGCCCCTTCTGGCTCTCGGCGGCCTGGAGCTGGGCCTGGGCCTGGGCGATCTGGGCCTCGTTGAGCGCAAGGGCGCTCTGGGCCTCCGACATGGAGGCCTCAGCCCGGGAGATCATGGCGTCGTAGTCCCTGGGGTCCAGAGAGGCGAGCACCTGCCCCGCCTTCACGGCCTGGTTCTCCCGGACCTCGACGGTGAGCAGGGGGCCGGGGATGCGCGAGGCCACGGCCACCACATGCCCCTTCACGTAGGCGTTGTCGGTGGAGATGAAGATCTGGCCGCGGTGCCAGCGGGCGATGCCCCAGATGCTGCCCCCGAGGGCCGCAGCGAGAATCACGGAGAGGGAAATCCACTTCTTGGCGTTGGGGGAGGCCATGTCACTTCTCCAGAGAGGTCGTCGATGCGTAGAAGGCGGGCAGGTCCTCGCCCAGGACGGCGAGGAGGGAGACCTGCTGGGAATAGGCCCGGTAGCGGCGTTCCGCCAGGGCGCTGCGGCTCTCGGCCAGCACCGATTCCGCGTCCAGCACATCCGTCGTGCGCAGCAGGCCTTCCCGGTACTGATCGCCCACGATGCGCAGGTTCTCTTCGGCGGCCAACACGTTCTCCCGGGAAGTCGCCACCTCGCCAAGGGACTGGTGGAAGATGCGAAGGGCCGCGGCGGCGCCGCTTTCGGCGAGGCGGCGGGCCTCCAGGAGCTCCCGGCGGGCCCGTTCCGTTTCGGAATCAGACTGGCGCACCTTGGCCGACCGGATGCCACCGTCGAAGAGCTTCCAGGAAAGGCCCAGGGAGATGGAATTTTCGTGCTCGTGGGTCATGGTGCTGTTCTGGGCGTAGGTGTGGCTGGCCTCGGCCACCACATTGGGGAGGAAGTCCCTGCGCCGGAAGGTGGCCTGGCTCTCCAGGGCCTTCACTCGGGCCCTTTGGGCCCGCACGGATTCGTTAGACTCTCCCGCTTTGGTGCGGCAGGTGGCTTCGTCCCAGGGTAGTTGGGGCGGTTCGGCGAGTTCCTCGGGCAGGGTCTGGGGAGTCGTGCCCGGAAGGCCCATGGCCACATTCAGGGCTTCCAGCGTGGAGGCGTAGCCCTGGTCCAGGGCCCGGTCCATATCCTCAACGGAGCGCAGGGCGACTTCCGTGCGGAGGAGATCGTTCCGGGCCACCACGCCGTGTTCGAAGAGCGCCTTCACGTTCTTCAGATGGCTCTCCAGGGCCTCCCGGCGCTGGGCCACCACGCGCTTTTGCGCCTTGATGTTGAGCAGGGCGAGGTAGCGGGAGGCCGTCTCCCCCTGGCCCTTGCGGACCTCGGCGCTGCCGGCATAGGCGATGGCCTCCTCCTTGGCCCTGTTGGCAGACATCGCGCTGCCGCGCTTCCCGAAATCCCAGACCAGGTACTGGAGCGAGGCCTTGTAGCGCCAGGAATCCTTGTCCTCGATGGGGAAGACCTGGACGGGCACGGTAATGGCGACCCCCTGGGGGAGGGGCGGCGGCAGAAGCAGGTGCATGGGCTGGGAGAGCAGTTCAGGCCGCTGATCCAGGGCGCGGAATCCCCCCATGAAGTTGAATTCGGGGAAATAGAGGGCCTTCACCTGGGCCGTCTCTTCCCGGGCACCGGCCAGGGAGAGACGGGCCCCATCGGCCTGGAGGGAGGTGGCCCCCGCCTGGCGCAGGGCCCTGGCCAGGGTGAGCGGCTCCGCCGCCAGCCCGGGCAGGGACAACATCCCAGGCAGCACCAGGTAAGCGAGGGAGCGCCTCATGGCCGACCTCCCACGCCGTTCAATAGACAGTCCAGGGCGCGATTCACACATGCGCTGACCTCCTCGTCGTGTCGGTGGTGATGGCTGTAGTGGAGGGACGCCTGGAGCACGTCCAGGAAGAGCTGGGTGAGGAAATCGGGATCCAGGGGCCTCAATTCGCCCCTCTCCAGCGCCCGCACGATCAGGCCCTTCAGGTGGGCCCTTTCGCCCTCGTAGATCTCCCGGAGCCGCGGCGAGAACCGCGAGTCCAGCTGCCAGTCCACGTGCATGCGATCGCGGATGAAGGTGGGCAGGCGCCAGGGCTGGTCCTGGAACTGCTGCACGTAGACGGTCGCCAGGGCCCGCACCAGTTCCAGGGGAGAGCCCGGGCGCAGCAGGATGGCTTCGGCCTGGGACTGGTAGGCCATGGCCCGCTGGAGGATCACCTGCTCGTAGAGTTCCTGCTTGGAGGGGAAGTGCTCGTAGAGGCCCTGCATACCGATCTGGGCCTCGGAGGCCACTTCCTGCATGCTGGCCTCGTCGAAGGGCTTGCGCCCGAAGACGCGCGCGGCGGCCTCCAGCAGCAGTTCCCGGCGCTGGCCTCGTTCCCTGCCTTTGCGACTGAGGGTCATGGACGCCTCCGAATTCAAATTCTGATTTTGGAATTTGAATTCCAATTTGTCAACCCCTTGATGGAACCCAAGCTCTTCGGGGGGATTCGAAAAAACACTGGAATAAATCAATCGATTGATTAAACTCAGGATTCCCTTAATCAATCGATTGATTGAGGCCCGGAAACCCCATGAAACCACTCCCCGAATCCCCCCAGGACACCCGCCAGCGCCTGCTGGAGGCTGCGATCATCCTCTTTGCCGAGAAGGGCTTCGACGGGGCCGGCATCCGCGAGATCGCCCAGAAGGCTCAGGCCAACAGTGCCCTCGTGCAGTACTATTTCGGCAGCAAGGAGGGGCTCTACACCTCCGCCCTGAAATTCCTCTTCGAGCAGGGACCCGACGCCGTCAGGGAGCTCAGCCCGCCCCCGGAACCGGGGGCACCCGAGGCCCGGCGAGGGGCCGTCGTGAGCCTGCGGAACTACGTCCGGGCCTTCCTGGAGGATCTCTTTACGTGCCATGACCCCGAGCATTTCTCCCGGGAGATGCACTCGGCGGCCCATCTCTTCTGGACCCGGGAACTGATGGATCCCGCCAAGGAGCGAGTGGACATGATCCGGGCCCACATCCAGCCCCACGTGGACTATCTCAACGCCTGCCTGCGGGTGCTGCGGCCCGACCTCGAGGCGGAGGGGCAGTTCCTCATGGGCACCAGCATCCACGCCCAGATCATGTTCTTCCACCGGGACATGCCCATGATCGCCCTCCTGCGGGGCAGGCCTTACCGTCCCGAGGACATCGAAACGCTGACCAACCACATCACCGACTTCAGCCTCCGGGGCCTGGGCCTCGGAGACACCCTTCAAGGAGCCTGATCATGCTGTTCCTTCCCCCACCCGCCCTGGTCGAGAGCGCCCCGCTCCAGGCACCCCTGGAACTCGACATGGCCGGCACCCTCAACCGGGCCAGGGCCGAGAACCCCAGCATCCGGGCCGCCAAGGCCCGGGTGGAGGAACGCCGCGGCCTCATCACCACCGTGCGCGCCGATGCCCTCCCCCAGGTTACGCTGATGGGTGATTTCATACGTGTGCGCGACGTGAGCATGCTCAACAGCAGCCTGGGCGAGAACATCTCGAGCATCTTCCCCGGCATGGATTCAAGTTCCCTGGTCGCCCCCCGGAACTACTACACCACCCAGGCCACGGCCAGCCAGCCCCTCTTCTACTGGGGCAAGCTGGGCACGGCGGTCGAAGTGGCCAAGATGGGCGAACAGGAAGCCAGCCTGGGCTACACCACCGCCGAACTGGAGATCCTCCACGGCGTGGCCAAGGGCTACCTGGCCGTCCTCTCCACACGGGCGGAACTCGAAGTGGTCGAATCCCGGAAGAAGACCGCCGAGCAGTTCCTGGCCGACGTGAAATCCAGGCTGGAGGCCCAGTCCGCCACGGAGCTCGATCGCCTGCGCGCCGAGAGCGAATACCTCGCGGTCATCCCCGAAAGCCTCCAGGCCGAGGCCAATCACAAGCGCGCCATGGAAGTGCTGAACGGCCAGCTGGGGCTGGACCCCAGGACCCCCTTGAGACTCGCGGAGCTGGGCCTGCCCCCCCTGGAGGTCCGCCTCGAGGGCTCCGAGCGCAGCGAAATCGCCCAGCTCAAGCAGCAGGAGGCCATGTATCGCGCCAACGACCGCATCCTCAAGAGCGATCTCCGGCCCAAGTTCGACCTGAACGCCTCGTACGGCTACCAGGCGGGCAGGACGGAGAACCTCTTCAAGGAGCCCTACGACACCTGGAAGGTGAATGTCACCATGCGCTTCCCCGTCTTCGATGGGCTGCGCAGTTCCGGCAAGCGGGCCCAGAACCGCGCCCAGCTGGAGCAGGTGCGCCAGCTGCGGGTGGACAAGGAGCGCTCCATCGCCGTGGAGAAGAGCACCGCCATCCGCGAAACGGAAAAGGCCATCGCCTTTCATGAAGCCGCCAAGAAGGCCTACGACGCGGGGCTGGAAGCGCTGCGCATGAGCCGGGAGGCCTTCGACCAGGGCCTCATCACCTCCCTGGATCTCCTGCAGGCCGAACGCACGGAGCGCCAGCTGGAGAGCCAGCGCCGCCGGGCCGAACTGGGCCTCTGGTCCGCCCGCTTCGACAATCGCCGGGCCCTCGGCCTGCCCCCACTCTGACCACTGCCCACTGCCATAAGGTGATTCCATGGACAACAAGAAACTGTTCCTCTACGCCGGTGTGCCCGCCCTGATCATCCTGGGCGCCATCGGGACGCACCGCTACCGGCGCAACCAGGAGCTCAGCAAGCAGCGCATCCAGAAGGCGGAAGGCATCGTCGCCGTCACCCTGGCGATGGTGGAGAACCATGCCTTCCGCGGCTCCATCCCCTTCACGGGCACGCTCCTGGCGGTCAACCGCGCGGAGCTGAAGGCCGAAGTCTCGGGCCGCGTCACCCGCGTCTGCGTCCAGGAGGGCGACCGGATCGCCGCGGGCACCGTGCTGAGCGCCCAGGACGAGGACGATCTGCTCCTGGGAGTCCAGGCGACCGAGGCCCAGCTGGCCCAGGCCCAGGCCCAGGCCCAGCAGACCAGGCGCGACAATGATCGGGCCCAGATGCTCCTGGAGAAGCGCAGCGTGACCCGCCAGTCCGCGCAGCTGGCCGAGACCGCCTACAACGCCGCCATGGCCGTGGCCCGGGCCGCCGAGAGCAACCTCGGCCTGGCCAAGAGCCGCCTGAAGAAGTCCCGCATCACCTCGCCCTTCGCGGGCGAGGTGGCCCAGCGCCTCGTCCAGCCCGGTGAAGTGCTCTCCCCCGGCCAGACGGCCTTCACGGTCGTGGACAACCGGCGACTGGAGATCCAGGCGGATCTGCCCGCGGAAGTCGTAGCCAGCATCAAGGTCGGCATGAAGGCCGCCTTCCGCGTCTCCGGCTTCGATCAGCCCTTCGAGGCCACCCTCACCCAGATCAGCGGTTCCGTCCAGCAGGACGGCCGCACCCTGCGCGTGCGTCTCGAAGTGCCCAATTCGGACGGGCGCCTGAAGAGCGGCCTCTTCGCCGGGGGGGAGATCCTGGGCGAGGGCCAGGCCTCCCGCCCCGCCCTGCCGGCCTCCGTGCTCACCGCCGTGGGGCGGGACGCGGAAGTCTACGTGGTCGCAAACAACGTCGCCCGCCGGCAGCGGATCCTGCTCTCCGGACAGGAACAGGGCGGATGGCGCCCCGTGGAAGGCCTCGCAGCGGGCACCCAGGTGGTGGCCCTGGGCCGGGATCTGGTGACCGACGGCACCCGTGTCCAGGCGATCCCCTCTCCTGCCGCCGCGCCCGCCCCTTCCGCGAAGGGGAACTGAGATGTTCCTTTCCGACCTCTCCATCAAGCGGCCCGTCCTCACGACCTGCGTGATGCTGGCCCTGGTGATCCTGGGCCTCTTCTCCGTGCGGACCCTGGGCCTGGATCTCTTCCCCAATATCGATATCCCCGTGGTGACCGTGAGCGTCGCCTATCCGGGCGCCAGCCCCGATGCCGTGGAGCAGGATGTCATCAAGAAGATCGAGGAGGCCGTCAACCCGCTCGAGAAGGTGGATGAGATCAGCTCCACCAGCCAGGAGGGCTTCGGCACGGTGATGATCCAGTTCGCCATCGAACGGGATATCGACAAGGCCGTCGATGATGTCCGTTCCAAGCTCAGCCAGATCCGCCGGAACCTCCCGGACACCATCAAGGAGCCCGTCATCCAGAAGTTCGACCCGGCCCAGCTGCCGGTGCTCTCCCTGGTCCTGAAGCCCGACGCGGCCCACAGGGACATGGGTCCCCGGGAACTCACCCGCATCGCCGACGAATTCCTGAAGCGCCGCCTGGAGAACATCCCCGGCGTGGGCAAGGCGGAGGTCGTGGGCGGCTCCACCCGCAACATCCTGGTCCAGGTCAATCCTCAGAAGCTGGAATCCCTGGGGCTCAACCTCCACCAGGTGATGACCACGCTGGGCCAGGATACCCAGTCCATTCCCTCCGGCAACCTGCTCACCACCACCCGGGAGATCAGCGTGCGCGTGGACGCCAAGGCCCGGCGCGTGGAGGACTTCAACCACGTGGTGGTGGGCAACCAGAAGGGCCGCCCCATCGAACTGCAGGAAGTGGCCCGGGTGGTGGACGGCATCAAGGAGAAGCGCAGCCTTGCCCGCCTGGATGGCGAAGACGCCGTGGGCCTGGAGATCCAGAAGCAGTCCGGCGGCAACACCGTGGCCATGGTCAAGGCCGTGGACAAGAAGCTCGAAGAGCTCCGGCCGGAACTCACCAAGCTGGGCGTGACGACCGTCAAGGCCAAGGACAACTCCAAGTTCATCGAAGACGCCGTGGAGGATGTGGCCATCTCCATCCTCCTGGGCGGCCTCCTGGCGGTCCTGGTTGTCTTCTACTTCCTGAAGAGCTGGCGCTCCACCATCATCACCAGCCTCACCCTGCCCGTGTCCGTCATCGGCTCCTTCGTGATCATGAAGGCCCTGGGCTTCACCCTCAACACGATGACCCTGATGGCGCTATCGCTAGCCATCGGCATCCTCATCGACGACGCCATCGTGGTCCGGGAGAACATCACCCGGCATTCCGAGATGGGCAAGGACCACATCACGGCCGCCCGCGAAGGCACCGCCGAGATCGGCCCCGCCGTCATCGCCACGACCCTCTCCATCCTGGCGGTGTTCATTCCCGTGGCCTTCATGGGCGGCATCGTGGGGCGCTTCTTCTTCTCCTTCGGCATCGTGGTGGCCTTTGCCGTCGCCATCTCGCTGTTCGTGAGCTTCACCCTGGATCCCATGCTCAGCGCCGTCTGGCCCGATCCCGAGCACGAGAAGGGCTACCAGGAATCCCACCACGGTCACCGCAAATTCATCATGAAGACCGTGGACTGGTTCAACGACAGGGTCGACGGCTGGGAGAGGGCCTACCGCGTGGGCATCGAATGGGCGCTCAACCACAGGAAGACCGTGATCATCGGCGGCATCGCCAGCTTCGCCGTGGCCATGAGCCTGATGGGCCTCCTGGGCGGCGATTTCCAGCCGGACTACGACCGCGGCGATCTCCAGGTGGGCTTCAAGGTCCAGGCCGATTCCAGCCTGGAGGCCACCAGGCGCAAGGCCGAGGAGATCGAGCGCATCATCCGGACCCGCCCCGATGGCGCGCCCAACCCGGAGGTGGAGCATGTCTTCACCACCATCGGCACGGGCCTCACGGGCACGATCCGCGATGGCAAGGTCTACGTGAAGCTCACGGACAAGACCCGCCGGGGCTTCATCCCCATCCGCAGGGAGCTCCGGGACCGCCTCCAGAAGGTGCCCGGCGCGGAGATCGACATCAGCGCCGTGAACGATATGGGCGATTCCAAGGGCGTGAGCCTCGCCCTGGTGAGTCCCGACCGCCGCACCGTCGAGCAGGCCGAGCCCCTGGTGATGGAGGCCGTGCGGAAGACCGACGGCGCCGTGGATATCACCAGCAGCCGCGACAAGGGCAAGCCCGAGCTGCGCCTGGCCGTGGACCGCAAGCAGGCTTCCGACCTGGGCGTCTCTCCCATGGCGGTGGCCAGCCTCCTGCGGCCCCTGGTGGACGGCGTGGACGTGGCGAAATACGAGGATCCCGGCAACGGCGAGCAGTACGATGTCACCGTGCGCCTCTCGGATGTGGATCGCTCCCGGGGAGAACAGCTCGAGGCGATGACGGTCCCCTCCACCAAGAAGGACAAGGCCGGCAACTTCATCCAGGTCAAGCTCAGCAACGTGGCCCGCTTCGAGAGCACCACCGCCCCCGCCAAGCTTGAGCGCCGGGGCCTCCAGCCCCAGATCATGGTGACCGCCAACAAGGAGGGCAAGACGCTCAACGAAGTGGTCGCGGACATGAACCTGAAGGTGGACCAGCTCCACAAGAGCGGGGCCCTTCCCGAGGGCGTGAAGTTCGCACCCACGGGCAATGCCAAGCACAACGCGGAGACCGCAGGCTACATGGGCACCGCCATGCTGCTGGCCGTCTGCTTCATCTACTTCGTACTGGCCAGCCAGTTCGAGAGCTTCAAGCTGCCCATCACCATCATGCTGACCCTGCCCCTCTCCATGGTGGGCATGGTGCTGATGCTGCTGGTGACGGGCGATTCCATGAGCATGATGACGAGCATCGGCCTGATCCTCCTCATGGGTCTGGTGACCAAGAACGCCATCCTGCTGGTGGACCGCACCCTTCAGAACATGCGGGAAGGTGGTATGCCCAGGAAGGAGGCCCTCATCGAGGCCGGCATGACCCGCCTGCGCCCCATCCTCATGACGACCCTCGCCATGATCGGCGGCATGCTGCCCCTCTTCTTCGCCCTGGGCTCGGGGGCCCAGATGCGGGCTCCCATGGCCCGCGCCGTGGTGGGGGGCATCATCACCTCCACCCTCCTGACCCTCATCGTGATCCCCGTCTTCTTCGATATCCTGGACGATTTCACATGGAAGAAGGCCTGGCAGTGGTTCGCGGTTCGCATTCGACCGGACAGGGTGGCCTGATGAGCAATCGAATCCTGGTCATCCTCGGCCACCCGGATGGGGGTAGCCTCTGCGGAGCACTCGCAGAGGCCTACGCCCAGGGCGCCAGGGATGCCGGCGCCGAAGTGGAGGTCCTCCGCCTGGGGGATCTCCGCTTCGACCCCATCCTCCACCAGGGCTACCAGGTGATCCAGCCCCTGGAGCCCGATCTTCTGCGGGCCCAGGAGCGGATCACCTGGGCCCAGCATCTGGTATGGGTCTACCCCACCTGGTGGGGGGGTCCCCCCGCCCTGCTGAAGGGGTTTTTCGACCGGGCCTTTCTCCCGGGCTTCGCCTTCAGGAGCCGCCCGAAGGGCCCCTTCTGGGATCGCCTCCTGGCGGGACGCACGGGCCGCCTGCTGGTCACGGCGGATTCGCCGGGCATCTACGACTGGTTCGTCAACGGGATGCCCGCCGTCCGCATGGTCCGAAAAGCCGTTCTCGCCTTCTGCGGGGTCAAATCGGTCGCTGTGCGTCGATTCGCCATCGTGAAAACCGCGGATCGAAAGCAACGAAAGCGTTGGCTCGCCGAAGCCGAGGCCCTGGGAGCCAAGGAAGCAAAAGGGGGTACCCGATGACAGAACCCACTGAGACCGCCACCACCTTCCACCGCATCGCCGAGGAGCGCCGCACCATCCGCGCCTTCCTTCCGGATCCCGTGCCCCGGGAGGTGCTGGACCGCTGCCTGGATAGCGCCCTG
This sequence comes from Holophagaceae bacterium, assembly GCA_043723905.1. GTDB lineage: Bacteria > Acidobacteriota > Holophagae > Holophagales > Holophagaceae > JAYREN01. The sequence goes on along the minus strand of JAYSNJ010000167.1, from coordinate 9,528 downwards.
CGCGCTGCCAGCTCCAGCAATCTTCAGCCCTGGGAATTCGTGATCATAAAGAGTCCCGAAGCGCGGAAGCAAGCCAATGCCATCTGCTTCCATCAGCGGGGCCCCGAAACCGCCCCCCTGCTCATCGCCATCGTCACCCACCGCGAGACCTGGAAGCGCCACTGCCGCTTCATCCTGGACACACTGAAGGAGCGCGGCATCCTGCGCAAGAGCCAGCAGCAATACTGGGGCCGCCTGATGCCGCTGATCTACACCCAGGGACCCTTCGGCATCCTGGGCCTCTTCAAGAAGGCCGCCAGCCGCCTGGTCTCCCTCTTCCGCCCCATGCACAACATGCTCAACCTGGCCGATCTGCGGGTGATGACCCACAAGTCCACGGCCCTGGGGGCCGCGACCCTCATGCTCGCCCTGAAGGCCGAAGGCTTCGATTCCTGCCCCATGGAAGGCTTCGACCCCTGGCGGGCCCGCAAGCTGCTGAAGCTCCCTCGCGGCGCCGAAGTGTGCATGTTCCTGGCCGTGGGCAAGCGCTCCCCGACCGGCCTTTGGTGGGAGCGCATCCTCGTGCCCAGGGAATGGACCGTGCGGGAGATCTGATCCCAAGCCGCATGTTCAGCACCGGGGGAAAAAGAAGAACCACCAGAGAACATTGATGAACGCAGATACACGCGGATGGAAATCAGAGGGGTAGCCCTGGCCAGCTCCGGGGTCGGCTACCGTTAGATGCACCTTCCGCGCAGGAGCTGTGACGATGCCCTTCTCCCCCCTTTCCCTCTGCCCCGAGCTGGAACGCGCCTTTCAGGCGCTGGGCTACACTCGCCCCTTCCCTGTGCAGGAGCAGGCGATCCCGGCCGTGCTGGCGGGCCAGGATCTGGTGGTGCAGGCCCAGACGGGCTCGGGGAAGACGGTGGCCTTCCTGGCTCCCCTGCTGCACCTATTGGTGAAGGATCCCTCGGGACGGGTGCCAGGCAACCCGCCCCGGGTCCTGGTACTGGTGCCCACCCGGGAACTGGCGATGCAGGTGGGGGACCGGGCGCTGGAGCTGGCGAGGCATCTGGCCGTCCCGATGAAGATCTGCACGGCCTTCGGGGGCGTCTCCATCAATCCCCAGATGATGGCCCTCCGGGGAGGCGCGGATCTGGTGATCGCCACACCGGGTCGGCTCCTGGACCTCGTGCGCCAGAATGCCCTGAGCCTGAGGGGCCTGCGGCACCTGGTGATCGATGAGGCCGACAAGCTCCTGGAGCTGGGCTTCACCGACGAAATGGAAGAGATCAGGCGAATGCTGCCATCCGATCGCCAGACGCTTCTGGTCTCCGCCACCATGAACACCGCCGTGCAGGAGGTCATCCATCTGTTCCTGTACGATCCCCGGAACATCCAGGTGGAGGCCGGGCCGGAACTGGCCGTCTCCATCGAGGAGAAGGCGTACCTGGTCCCCCTGGAGAACAAGGGCCCCTTCCTGCGCGAACTGCTAACCCGGGAGACCTGGCCCCAGGTGCTCGTGTTCGTGGCCTCGGGCAGACGAGCCGATAACGTGGTCCGCAAACTTGGGAACAACGGCATTCGGGCCCTCTCCCTGCACGGCGACAAGAGCCAGAGCGCCCGCATGGACGCCCTGGAACAGTTCCGAAACGGCAGCCTCCGCGTGCTGGTAGCCACCGATCTCATTTCCCGGGGCATCGATGTGGGCGGACTTGCCTGCGTCGTCAATTACGATCTGCCCAGGTCTCCCAGGGATTATGTCCACCGGATCGGCCGCACGGGCCGGGCGGGCCAGAGCGGTGTCGCCATCAGCCTGGTGGCCCCGGAAGAGGAGGCCCACCTGGGACTCATCGAGAAGAAGGTGGGGCGGAGATTCACCCGCCATGAAGGCAAGTAGGACCCAGCCCCGGCTTTTCCGCTGAGCGGGATAAGCTGGGGGGTCTTCGGGAATCCCACCATGACCATGAAACGATTCCACCATGGGCTCCGCCTGTTCTTCCTGGCGGTCATCCTGGGCATCCTGCCCAACCGCGCGCTTGCAGGAGACGTCCCCGGGGCGTTCTCATTCCGCAGCTATGGCCCGGACCAGGGCCTGCGAAACCAGGCCGTAACCAGTCTCGCCCAGGACCTGGAAGGGTTCATTTTTGTGGGAACCGAGGATGGTCTCTTCCGGTACGACGGCACCCGCTTCGAGCGCTTCGGCACCGCCGAGGGCCTGCCCAGCGATAGCATCACCCTCCTGCACCAGGCACCCGGAGGCCGCTTCTGGGTGGCGACCCGCAGCGGACTGATCGCCTGGGCGGGGCGGAGGCCTGATCCCGCCGCGCAGGGGACCTTCCTGGCCGAAGAACAGTTGGATGGCATCAGCGCTTCCGGAACGGGGCATCTGGTGGTGGCCACGGCCAAGGGCGTCTTCGAAGGGGGTCCGAAGGGCTTCGTCCCCATCACCGGCCTGAACCTCAAGGGCTCCTGTGCCGCCTGGATCTCCGCGGATGGAACCGAACTGTTCGTGGCCAACCAGGGCTACCTCCACCGCAGGCATGCGGGGGGCGCCTGGACCTCGCGGAATCTCTCACCGGCCTTCCGGAACGAGTCGGTCCAGACCCTCCTCAGGGACCGGGCTGGGCGGATCTGGCTGCGGGGCCGAAGAACCCTGGTGAGGCTGGCCTCCTTCGAAGGCCCGGCCGAGGATCTCAGTGCCAAGCTGCCCGGAGCTGCGGTGCAAAAGGGCATCCTGGTACAGGACGCCCAGGACCGGATCTGGGCTCCCACCAACCTGGGCTTGGCCTGCTTCGAGCAGACCCGCTCGTGGGTCCTGTCCGAGCCCCGGGGCCTGCCCACCCAATGGGCCACTACCGTCCTGATGGACCGGGAAGGCAGCCTGTGGGTGGCCAGCGAGGGCGTCCACCGGCTGCAGGGCCGCCTGGCCTGGACCGCTCAGACCCGCCGCCACAAACTGCCCTCGGATACGGTCTGGGGCGTCTTCCGGAGCCGTGAGGGGACGCTGTGGGCCGGCACCAACCGGGGCCTGGCCCGCGCGACAGAGAACGGATGGGCCACCGTCCCCGGCACCCTGGACCGATCCTTCTACACCTTTTTAGAAAGTCCCGATGGGAGCCTCTGGGTGGGCGGGAACAACGCCAAGGAGTCCCGGCTTTCCCTGCTCTACCGCGCCCCCGGAAGCACCTCTTTCCGCGCTGTACCGCTGGAGAGCATCGAGGGACCCTCCACTGTGAACAGCCTCGCCTTCGGCCCTGAAGGTGCCGTCTATGTCGCCACACAGGATCATGGGCTCCACCGCCTGACCCGGAAGGGGCAGGCCTTTCAGACTGAAGCCGTGGCGCTCCCGGCGGGGGACGCGAAGGAGCAGATCAACCAGGTCCTCCAGGATTCCCGAGGCTATTTGTGGGCTGCGGGCATGTCCGGTCTGGCCTGCTTCGACGGGACCTCCTGGCACCGCTTCGGCCCCGCCGAAGGCCTGCGCGAAGTCCAGGTGGAAACGCTCGCCCTGGACCCGGGTGGAGAAATCTGGGTGAGCTACTGGAACACCCACGCCCTGACGCGCTTCCGGATGGACAGCCAGGGCGGGAAAGCGAGCCTCCAGATGGACGGCCCGCCGGAACTCGTGGACGACAACATCTACTCGCTGGGCTTCGATGCCCGGGGGGCCCTTTGGCTGGGCACGGCCCAGGGCATCAAGCGCTGGAAGGATGGGAAGGTCGAACGATTCGGCCGGGGCGAAGGGCTGCCCGGCGAGGATTCGGCGGCCAACTCTTTCTGGGCGGACCGCAACGGGGATGTCTGGCTCGGCATGGCCAACGGGCTGGGGCATTTCCAGGCGGACCAGGACCAGGCGCCACCGGCACCTCCGGTGACCAGGGTGCTCAAGGTCCAGGACGGCTCGGGCCGCCTTCTCGATGCGCCGCTTCCCCGGGTTGGATGGGGCGACCGGGCCCTCACCTTCCGCTTCTCGGCCCTGAGCTATCTGAACGAGGCCCGGGTCCGCTGCCAGGTTCGCCTGGCGGGATTCGAAGACTCCTGGCGCACCACCGAGATCCGGGAAGCCCGCTACACCGGCCTGCCCCCGGGACGCTTCCGGTTCGAGGTGCGAGCCAGCCTGGGATCGGGTGAATTCGGCCCTCCCAGTGTGCAGGAGGTGGTCATCCTGGCGCCCTGGTGGCGCACCCGCTGGGCCCTGAGCCTCTTCGCCGCAGGTTTCGCGGGCCTCCTCACCCTCCTCTACCGCTGGCGGGTCGGATGGCTCCACCGGCGGAACGCCCACCTGGAGGCCCTTGTCAAAGGCCGGACCCAGCAGCTGGAGGAGGCCAACCTAGCCCTGCAGGAGGCCAGCATGGTGGATCCCCTCACGGGGCTGAAGAACCGCCGCTTCCTGGGCCTCAGCATGCCGGAGGAACTGGCCCGGGTGAGCCGCCAGCGCCGGGGACTCGAGGCCCCGGACCGTTCCAGCCCCAACGCCAACATGGATCTGCTGTTCTTCATGGTGGATCTGGATCACTTCAAGAATGTGAACGATACCTATGGCCACGCCGCCGGAGACCTCGTGCTCAAGCAGGCCAGCGAGGCCATCCGCCTGGCCTGCCGGGAGGCCGATATCGTCGTCCGCTGGGGGGGCGAGGAATTCCTGATCGTGGCCCGGAACACGGACCGCGCCGCAGCAGCCGTGGTGGCCAACAATCTCTGGAAGGCCGTCCGGGAACTCACCTTCGATGTGGGCCACGGGACATCCCTGCAGAAGACCTGCTCCATCGGTTTCTCGGCCTACCCGGTCCTGGAAGGATCCCCGGACCTCCATTCCTGGGAAGAGGCCGTGGAACTGGCGGACCAGTGTCTCTACGCCGCCAAGAAATCCGGTCGGGACGCCTGGGTGGGCGTACTGGTGCCCGATGAGGCGCAAGGCGAAGGTCCGCGCCTCTTCCAGGAACTGGGTGCCCTCGCTTCCGAGGGCCGTGTGCAGATCCTGACCTCCTTCCCTCCGGGCACCGTGCTCCGGTGGAAGGCGGAGTAGGCGGGATCCAGAATTCCGAGTGGGCAGAGGGAGGCTTAGGACAATAGACCTGTGCTTCCTTTTGCCTACGCGCTGAAGCCCCGGATCGCCTCGATGAAGGCCCTGCCGTAGAGTTCCAGCTTCTTCACGCCGACGCCGCTGAGGGCCAGAAAGTGGTCCTCGGTCTCGGGGCGGAAGCGGGCCATGTGCTGCAAGGTAGCATCCGTGAAAACCACGTAGGCCGGCACACCTCTCGCATCGGCGAGCTGCTTTCGCAGGGCCTTGAGGTGCAGGTACAGGGCCTCTTCGGCATCGCTGGGCACGGGCTCGGGGGCCGTGAAGGAAACCTGGGATTTCACGCGAGCCTGCTTGGCCATTCTCGGCGCCAGGGCCAGCAGGTTCCTGCCCGTGCACACATCGCAGCTGGAACCGCAGGGGGCGAGATCCTCGCCGAAGTGCCGGGCCAGGGCCTGGTGGCGGCACTGCTGGATTTCCGCGAAGCGGAACATCTCCCGCACCTGTTTGCGCTGGATGTCGGCCAGTCCCGAATCCAGGCCATCGAAAAAGCGCTCCAGGCTCATCACATCGGCCCAGGAATAGAAGAGCACACAGTCGGCGTCGGCGCCGTCGCGACCCGCGCGGCCGATCTCCTGAGAGAAGCCCTCCAGGCTCTTGGGCATGTCGCGATGGATGACGAAGCGGACGTTGCTCTTGTCGATGCCCATGCCGAAGGCGATGGTGGCCACCACCACGTCCACGTCGTCCCGGCGGAAGGCCTCCTGGGCCTCGTCCCGGGCCGCCGCGTTCATCCCCGCGTGGTAGGCCGCGGCCCGCACACCGTGGGACTGGAGGTATTCGGCCGTGGATTCCACGCTCTTGCGGCTGAGACAGTAGACGATGCCCGTCTGGCCCCGGCGGGCCTGCACGAGGCGCAGGATGGCGTCCCCCACCTTGGGAGCGTCCCCCCCCTTCTTGAGGGCGTGGATCTTCAGGTTCGACCGGAAGAAGGAGCCCCGGTATGCGAAGGGGTCCTTCATACCCAGCTGTTCCATGATATCGGACGCCACGGCTTCGGTGGCAGTGGCCGTGAGGGCCAGCACCGGCAGGCCGCCGAAGCGCGCCTTCAGCCCCGCCAGGTTGCGGTAGCTGGGCCTGAAATCGTGGCCCCAGTGGCTGATGCAGTGGGCCTCGTCCACGGCGATGAAGCGCAGATCCAGGCGCTCCAGGAGAGGGCCGATGCTCTGTTCGATGCCTTCGGGAGCCGCATACACAAGCTCGAAGTCGCCCCGGTGCAGGCCCCGGATGCGCTCCGCGCGCTGCTCGGAACTGAGGCTGGAATTGAGGCAGGTGGCCCTCAGGCCGCCCTCGGTGAGGGCATCCACCTGGTCCTTCATCAGCGCGATGAGGGGCGAGATCACCAGGGTCGTGCCGCCCATCACCCGGGCCGGCAGCTGGTACAGCAGGCTCTTGCCCGCCCCCGTGGGCATCACGGCCAGGGCGTCGCGCCCCGCGAACACGGCCCGGATCACATCCTCCTGGCCCGGCCGGAAGCTCGAATAGCCGAAGACCTCCTTGAGCTGGGTGCGCAGCTTCACCGATTCCCCCAGGGCCTTCAGCTCCGCCAGGACCGAGGGCCGGAAGGCCTTGGGCTGGCTCCGATAGGCTGCCCGCAGGCTCTCCAGGATCCGCTGGGCCCCCACAAAATCCCCGCCCGCCGACGATTTCCGGAGCGCATGGAGTTCGGTTTCAAGGGTCTCCGAGGAGAGATCGGCCATGGATCGATTGTCGCATCGAAAGACTCCACGCTGGGGCCGCCGCAGCCAGCCTGAACTCGTTCCCTCCCGGAATCGCTTGCCGCTGCATTGACAGGAATTGGCACGCGACGTAGATTTCCGTGCCGTTTCTTTCCATTTCAGAACAAGGCCTCCCGAGGCGATCCCGATTCATGCGAGAGGACCCGGCCCCGGATTCAGGCCTGGCAGCCCAGGAGATGAATCATCATGGTCATGCAAACCGTGGAGTTCCAGTTCATCACCGGTCTGAGGCGATCCATTTTCCGCAACGCCCGCCTGCGGGGAAGCTGGGATGGCAGCGGCCGTTATTCCGACCAATGGTCGGAATCTGCGATGCAGGAGGCACTCGGACCCGATGGATGTCCCGTCTTCAGCGGCTCGATCGCATTGGACCCCGAGGACCCGGACCGGAGCTTCAAATGGGGCGTCGTCCTGGATGGACCCCAGGGGGCCAATTTCTGGGGCATTCCCACGGAATTGCCCGATATCCATTCCGTGGATCGCTATCGGAGCTTTCGCCTCCGTGGCGATGGGGCTGCACCCCAGATCGAACGCTACTTCTTCACCTACGCCCGGCGCCTGGGGGCCAACAAGCACTTCGGGCCGGCCAGCGCTCATCCAGGGCTGCGTTTCGCCGTCTGGGCTCCCAACGCGCGATGCGTGGACGTGGTCTTCGGCGATGGCGCCGATGGGTACATCGCCGATGACGGCAGCGGGATCGATCCGACCCGCCCTCCGGTTCCCCTCGCCAGATCCGCGGAGCTTCCCTGGGACGGGATCTGGGAGGGCCTCGCTCCCGGGGACTTCCAGGATTTCTCCGGCCTGCCCTACATGTACCGGATCGTGAATGCCCAGGGCCAGACGGTCTACCGCACGGACATCTTTTCCCGCAGCCAGATCGGCAAGGGAGCCACTGACCCTGGTGGAATGCCCTGGGCCGGAACCCTCGACGCGCTGGACGGCACCGTGAGCTGCAGCATCATCATCGACCCCGATAGCGTGCGCCGAGGTTTCGAATCCACACCTCCCGGAGAGAAGCCGGACCTCATCCCGGCGGAGGAATTCTGGGCCACGGAATTTTCTTCCGGCCGGTCGGTGCCCACCCGCCTGGAGGAGCTCGTCATCTACGAGCTGCATGTGGGTTCCCTGGGCTTCGGCAAGCCCGGCCCCGGCGATCTGAGGGACGCCCTCGCCTTCCTGGATCACCTGGTGGATCTCGGCGTGAATGCCATCGAGCTGCTGCCCATGGCCGAGTTCTCCGGCGATGCCGCCTGGGGATACGGGGATACGCACCACTTCTGCATCGAATCCAGCGCAGGGGGGCGCGACAAGTACCGCCATCTCGTAAGGGAGTGCCACCGGCGGGGCCTCGCCGTCCTCCAGGACGTGGTCTACAACCACTTCGATGCCAGCGCAGGGCGCGCCCAGTGGCAGTACGATTCCACCGCTCCCGAGCAGAACATCCACTACTGGTATGAAGGCCTTCCTTCCGACTATTCCTCCCTGGAGGGGGGCTACCTGGACAACGGCTCCACGGGCTATGCGCCCCGTTTCTGGGAGGAGGTCCTGCGTCAGCAGTTCATCAGCAGTGCGGTCTTCCTCCTGGAGGAGATGCATGTGGATGGGCTGCGGGTGGACCTGACCCAGGCCATCCACAGGGATAACGCCCTTCACGCGAACGGGCGTGGGATCGGCAGCGCGAACAGCTTCGGGCAGAAGTTCCTGCGGGAGTGGAGCCGCACACTGCACATGATCCAGCCCACGGCCATGCTCATCGCCGAGGACCACACGGGATGGGAGGCCGTGACGAAGCCCCCGGCCCAGGGCGGGCTGGGCTTCGACGCCCGATGGGAAGTGGCTTTCTACCACAGCCTCGTCGGCGACTCCGAAATGGCCGGGGACGGGGCCCGGCTCCTGAAGCGGGCGGGACAGGGCGGGGACGAGCCCCTTCCCATGGACAGCTTCGCTGGCGCCCTCTATGGCAGCCGCAACAGCCGGGTGGTCTTCCACGAATCTCACGACGAGGCGGGCAATTCCAGTGGCACGGCCCGGACGTTGGTGATCGCCGTCAATGGCGCGGCCCTCGTGGATGCGACGCGGGTCGCCGCGGAGGCCCGCTCCCGCCTCTGCTTCGGCCTCTCCCTGCTCTCGGCGGGCACGCCCATGTTCTTCATGGGCGAGGAAATCGGGGCCCAGAAGGGGTACACCTACAGGAACTTCCTGGGGAACCGGGAAGACATCCTGGGCGAGCGGGCCGGAAACGGGAGGGCCCTCTTCCGCTTCTACCAGGATCTCATCAGCCTCGGCCGCCGACTCCGCTCTGTCCGCAGCCAGAACATCGATATCCTGCACTGCTCGAACACAAACCGCGTCATCGCCTTCAAACGATGGAACGGCACCGAGGAAGTCATCATCGCCGCCAACTTCAACAACGCGCCCTTTGCCGATGGGTATTTGCTCGAGAAGGATCTGCTGGCAATCCCCGAGGGCGGGTGGAAGGAGATCTTCAACAGCGATGCCGCCCTCTACGGCGGCCAGAATGTGGGCAATGGCGGCGCCACCCTGGCCTCCAGCCCGGGCCGCCTCGAGCTCGTGATCCCCGCCAATGGTTTCGTAGTGTTCGCCAGGCAATGAACCCGGATTGTGCATTTCGAGTAGCCGACCGCCGTCAGGCGGGCGGCGTAGAGCGGCGCGGCACAGGCTTGGGCGAAGCCCAAACTGTGCAGTGCCGCGGCTCGAAAGGCCGTA
>JAYSNJ010000166.1:0-4448 GCA_043723905.1 Holophagaceae bacterium | reverse complement strand
GCGATGTTCCTCCCACCCACGGAGACGCTTAGCACCTCGGGCTTGAGGCGCTGGCCCCGGCAGGTCTCGCAGGGGATGACGCGCATGGACTGCTCCATCTCGGCCCGGATCTCCTCGCTGCTGGTCTCCCTGTATCGGCGCTCCAGGTTCCCGATGACGCCCTCGAAGGTGTGGAGGAACTCGTACTTGCTCCGGCCCTTCTCGTACTTGAAGCGCATGGCCCGGGCACTGCCGTGCAGCAGGATCTCGCGGATCTCCGCAGGCAGCTTCTTCCAGGGCAGGTCCAGGCTGAAGTTCAGCTTGCTGGAGAGCTGGTCCATCATCTGGGCCCGCCAGCCGTCCTCGCTGACGCTCTTCCAGCCGCTGGCCTGGATGGCCCCCTGGCTGATGCTCAGGGCCGGATTGGGGACGATGAGCTCCTCGGCGAACTGGCGCTTGAAGCCCAGACCATCGCAGGCCGGGCAGGCCCCGTAGGGCGAATTGAACGAGAAGCTGCGGGGTTCCAGTTCGGGAAGGCCCAGGCCGAAGCGCGCGCACTTGGCGTTGTTGCAGGCCAGCTTCGAGGAGAAGAGCCTCTCCCTGCCGTCCGTATCGCAGAGGGCGCAGCCCTCCGCGAGGTTGCAGGCGATCTCCAAACTGTCGGCCAGCCGCGTGCGGATGGATTCGCTCACCTTAAGGCGATCGATGACCACTTCGATGCTGTGCTTCTTCTGTTTGTCCAGCTCCGGCAGGCCTTCCGTCAAATCCAGCATCTGGCCATTCACGCGGGCCCGGATGTAGCCCCGCTTCATCAGGTCCTGGAGCATTTTCTTGTATTCGCCCTTCCGCCCTCGCACCACAGGGGCCAGGATCTGGAGCTTGCTGCCTTCCGGGGATTGGAGGATCTGGTCCGCCATCTCCTGGATGGTCTGGCTGGCGATGGGCTCGCCGCAGTCCATGCACACGGGCTTGCCCGTGCGGGCGAAGAGCAGGCGCAGGTAGTCGTAGATCTCCGTGACTGTGGCCACCGTGGAGCGGGGGTTGCGGCTGGTGGTCTTCTGCTCGATGGAAATGGCCGGGCTGAGGCCCTCGATGGAATCCACGTCGGGCTTCTCCATCTGGTCCAGGAACTGCCGTGCGTAGGCGCTGAGGCTCTCCACGTAGCGCCGCTGGCCCTCGGCGTAGAGCGTATCGAAGGCGAGGCTGGACTTGCCGCTCCCCGAAAGGCCCGTGATGACGATGAGCTTGTTCCGGGGCAGGACCAGATCGATGTTCTTGAGGTTGTGCTCGCGGGCGCCGCGGATCGTGATGTTGTCCATATCAAGGCCTCTCAATCACATTACGCTAAAAGTTCGCCATCCACTCCATCGATCCGGCGCCTTTCGATTGGATGCTGCCTAGAATGAAGGCATGCATCCGGCGGCCCTGACGGTACTTCTGCATCGCGCCCTGGAGGCGCGCATCGGCCGCTTGCTGGAACTGACCGCTGGCGATGCCTGGAGACAGGACCCTGCGGGGCTCCACGATGCGCGCGTGGCCTCCAGGCGGGTCCGGGCGGTCATGGAACTCGTGGATCCGGCCCTCTACCCCAGATTCAAGCACCACCTGCGTCGGATCAAGGGGCTCACCAGGACCCTGGGGGCCCCCCGGGAGGGGGACGTGCACCTGGAGATCCTGGAGTCCCTGAAGGCCCAGCCACTGGAAGCGGCTTCCCTGGCCGCGCTGGAGTTCGCCCAGGAGGCCCTCGATCGATCCTGTCGCCGGGCCCGGCGCCGCATGGAAAGAGGCCTCACGAAGTCCAGCCTGGCGGGCTTTTCGAAGCTGCTCCGGGCTCCCAGCCTGGATTTCCCCATCGGCCCGGACGACGCGCGGGACGCCGCCTGGGTCCGCCTCGCCCCGCGGCTCCGGGCCATGGGTGAGCCGCTGCCGGACCTCATGGGGCAGGAAGATACGGCGGCGCTGCACGCGCAACGCATCCGGGCGAAGAAGCTCCGCTACACCCTGGAGGTCCTGGCCCCGGCCTTCGAGGGCGAGACAGGTCCCGCTCTCGAGGCCCTCCGGGAACTCCAGACCGTTCTCGGGGAGCATCATGATCTGGCCACGCTGGAAGCCTCGCTCCGAATCCTGCAGGAGCAGCTTGCGGAGCGGCACCGGCCCACGCTCTCGGCGGGCCTTCTCGAACTCCTGGAATTCCTGGCCGGGCAGCGCCGGGCCGCCTTCGATCGGTTCTGCGGGATGGGACCAGCCTACGCTTCCGCTTCCTTCCTGGCGGGGCTTCGCCCGGAGGCCTCCCGGTGAAGCTCCGCCTCCTGGCCCGTTCCAGGTTCTGGTTCCAGAGCCTCCACGCAAAGCTCTTCCTCCTCACGGCCCTGGTCACCAGCTTCATCACCGTCCTGGTGGCGATCTCCATCATCCGCAACTACCGCCGCCAGATCGAAAACTACTCGAAGCAGCTTGCCCTGGACGCCTCCCAGGCCGTGGAAACGGAGATTCAGGAGCGGGATCCGAAATTCAATGACCCTCGCAAGATCAAGGAAGTGATCGAGGGCTGGGCAGGGCCCGATCGCAGCATCTTCCAGATCGACGTTTTCCAGAGCATCGACAAGGACCACATGGTGCTCAAGGCCAGTTCCCGGCCCGACGAGGATCCCCCTGATTACGGCGAGGACATCGGTTCTTTCATAACCAGTACCGGGGGGCAGACCACGGCCCGCCTGATCGACCTGAACACCGGCAACAAGGCCTGGAAGGTCTACCATCCCATCGACAATCCCAGGCCGGGCCTCCCCCCCATCGGCCTGGTGCGCACCTACTGCGACCTGGAACGCTGGGAGGTGGTCTGGCGGAACAATCTCCACCTGACCTGGAAGATCCTTCCCCCGGTGCTGCTGGGGGAATTCATCCTGCTCTGGGTGATCCTGGGCGCCCTGCTGAGCGACCCCCTGAAGGCTCTCGTGGAGGCCATGCGGAAACTGGAGCGGGGGGATCCCTCTGCCCGGGCCAGTATTCCTCGCAAGGACGAACTGGGGCAGATCGCCCTGCGATTCAACCAGATGGCCTCCCAGCTCCAGCGCGCCTCGGCGGAGCGCGAATCCCTGGTGGAGGAGATCCGGGGCCTCAACGCCCATCTCCAGGACCGCATCGACGCTGCCCTCGCGGAACTGCAGGCCAAGAACCAGGAGCTCGAGCAGCTCATGGAGCGCAACGCCCTGCTCCGCGAGGAACTGAGCCAGCAGGAGCGGCTGGCTGTGGCGGGGCAGCTGACGGCGGCCTTCGCTCACGAAGTGGGCACGCCGCTCAACCTCGTCAACAGCCATCTGCAGCTGCTCCACGTCCAGGTTGATCTGAGCGATCGCACCCGGGAGCGCCTCGCCGTGATCCAGGCCCAGATCGAGCGGGTGGGCGAGATCGTCCGCAGGCTGCTGGGCCACACCCGCCGCCCCAAGCTCCACCAGGAATCCCTGGTCTTCGCCGCCCTGATGGCCGACCTGCAGCGCCTCTGGGCCCCGACCCTGGCCACCCACCGGATCGCCTTTGTCTTCACCGCTCCCGACCCCTGCATTCTTCGTGTGGATCGCAAGCAGATGGAGCAGATCTTCATCAATCTGGTGAACAATGCGGTGGATGCCATGCCGGCAGGCGGCACGATCCTGCTCCAGGTGGAGGCCGACCCAGCCTCGCCACCCGCGGCCCCCTTCTGGCAGTTCCGTCTCCAGGATGAGGGCACGGGCATTCCCCCTGAACACCTCTCCAAGGTCTTCAAGCCCATGTTCACCACGAAGCCCGAGGGCAAGGGCACGGGCCTCGGGCTCGCCATCGTGCGGGAGATCGTGCGCTCCCATGGGGGGGAGGTCCGGATCGAAAGCGCAGAGGGCAAGGGGGCCACGGTCATCTTCACGCTGCCGGGGGAGGCTGTCCTGTAGGGGCAGTCAGTCCAGGGGATGCGTCGGGGAGATCCGCCCTGGCTCCAGCCGTACGATCATCAGGGCGTCCTGCCGTTGCCGGAGACGGTGTTGCCCGTGACGGTACTCATCACACCGGACTGCTGGTAGATGCCGTAGCGGGCGTTGCCGGTGACGATGTTGTTCGTGACGACGAGGCCCGTGCAGGGGGCGCCCACGTAGATCCCGTCCCCCGCGGCTCCCTTGCAGCCCGTGATGGTGTTGCCTGTGAGGAGCGTGTCATTGGCACCGCTCCTCACCCGGATGCCCCAGCCGTAGTTGTCCCGGATGATGTTGTTGGCGACTCGGTGCCCGCTGGCGTTGGTGACCTCGATGCCGCCCCGCTGGCCGCCATCCATGGCGTTCAGGCCGTTGCCCGTGAGGACATTGCCCTCGATGACGATGTTGGTGGCGAAGGCGATGCCCGAATTGCTGAGGCCCACGCCGTCCTGGATGCCGCCCCCGGCGTTGTTGGTGAAGGTGCAGCCCAGGATCTGCATGTTGTTCACGGTCTCCCCGGCGTTGGGC
>JAYSNJ010000165.1:0-16668 GCA_043723905.1 Holophagaceae bacterium | reverse complement strand
TCTGGGGGTTCATCCCTACCTTTCTGGTGTACGGGATATGACATAGGTTCCCTGAAAAGCTTGCTGATATTGGATTTCTAGGGTTTTTCAGGACCGACTGCATCAGAGTGAATCTTTGTTTTTCTGTTCTTCCCGAATCCGAGTGGAAAACGGCTTCTGCCCAAGGCCTGCAGGAGAGGACGCGGTGGGATAGGCGTCAAAAGCCAGAAGAACAGGGATGAAGGGGATGAAAGCGGCTCTGGTCGACCGAGACTGAACCAGGTTTTTGGATGGCCACAAGGACAGATCCTCCACGGAGGACACGGAGAAAAGCACGGAGGGAAAACGGAGAGCTCGCTCCTGCCAATAGCGGAGCCATCGCATCGCGGTGGCGGGTGTGTGGGCCCTGCTGAGGCGACTCCTCTTCCTGAATGAGAATTCGGTCGCCTCCGGTCAAATCCCCTTCATCCCCTGCATTCCTGTTGATTCCTTTTTTGTCCTTCCCAGGCGAGAGCCCCCTGGGCCCATAGCGAATTCGGGGCATCTGCCTATTCGGCGCCGTTCTCGCTATCGCTTTCGATGGCCCGGTCCGCCTTCTGCGCCAGCTTGATGGCCAGGGTCAGCGTGCGCTCGATCAGCTCGTCCTCGTTCCCGGCGTTGAGCTGTCCCGACGAGATGTAGGCGGCCAGCAGTGTGGAGGCCATGGTGCAGACCACGCCTTCGCTGGCCTGCAGCCTGAGAAAAGTCTCTTCGACCATTGGGGCTCCAAACATTGGGAAAGGGATTGCATGTGCGGAAGCCAGCCCCCGCCAGGTCCAAGACTATCCCTCGGTGGATGACCCGGGAATCCCTGGGCCGAACCGAGAGGACGGGAGGTCCAGGGGCGGGGGCTGTCCGCTGAACGGATCTGCCCTGAGGCCTATTCCCGAGAGAACCGGTTGTACAGCTTTAATTGAATGGGCAACAGGGGAAGGATGGCCGCCAGGCAGAATCCAAAAGGGTTGGGCCAGTCGAGGGAGGAGGCCACAAAATAGGAAATCCCCATTCCCAGTGGCGTAAGTGCGGACACAAGGGCATCGACCAAGCTGTTGTGCCCCTCGTTGGGGCTGAGCATCACCGGTGCACCATAGATGGATCCATCATTTCGGTCCCTCGAGAGATCGAATTCCCAGGACACCCCAAGACTGAGGACAAAACTAAACAGAATGGCCATTCGACCCTTATTGCGATCCTCCGAAGATCGTTGAACGACAGGCTTGGTCGCCAGCAACCGGGGGGACTCGACGAAATCCCATTCGGGCAACTCGAAGAGGCGAGTTCGCTTTACGAGAAACCTCGCCTCCTCTCGAAGCCGGATGGCCTCTTCCTTCTGGCCAGCCCTGAGGGCATCCCTCGTCCGATCATTCAGCCGTTCCAGTTCGGCTCGGGCGGCGATTCGTTCCGGCGTTGCCTCGGGCTCGGGTAGTTCGGGTTCGGAATGGCGATCATCGATGAACCGGGTGACGCTCCGAGCGACGAATAGGGCGGGTATCAGAATCAGCACTGCCCCGAACCAACAGATAATCATCGGCAGATCGCGATCCGCCCCTGCCAGATAGAGGGCCAATTCGGCCAAAAGCAGGCTGGGCGCAAACAGGCAAACCAGGAAGTCCCGGCGCAGGCGCCTCTGGTGCAAGGTATAGCGGTACTTGTAGGTATACACGCGGGGGCCTACTCCAATTCAGAGCAGAAGGGCTTAAGTTCATCCCGGGAGCGGAAGCGCCAAGGTTGGATGTTAACCGGCGCTGCTAAGGCTGCCCGGGAGGAGAGCTGAGGGAGGAAAATGCCCAGGCTGAACCGAAGGCTGGGCGTGATGGTGCGATGCGATCAGGAATCGAAGGGTGAGACAAGAAATGACTGAAGATTAATGTAGTATTCCAACTCGTCAATAAATTTAGTTGTCGAGTGCGATTTTGGAATTCTATAGGTGCGACTTTTAAAAAATTTCAACCGATACTCGGTCTCGAATGGCTCACGGAGCGAAGTCTGGCGCTTGAAATATTCCACCGAATCCAAATCGAAGGTCCTTGATTTTCCAATCAAACACTTTGTTATTTTCAAACTGCACGAAGTAAGTGTATATCTAGTGTAAGAATCTATTAATGCAAAAACACTTATCATCACCATGATTGCCGACGGCGTCATGAGCAGCATGTTGTCAACTGTAGAGTTCCCGAAATATCCGCTAGTATAATAGCAGAACAGATATGACAATACCGCTGTTGACAAACCGATGGCCAGGGCTTTGAGATCCAATACCCCCCTGGTGATAATTATCGAATCTGACATAGAGTGCAGCCTAAAGAATGTACCATGGCGACGCTGCCCCCGCGGTTCGGTATGACGGAGATCGAAGCGGATCGCGAGGCGAGGGAACTTGCCCCCGAAGGCAGCGTCCGGTTGAACGATTGGTTAGGCGCGTTCATAAGGGTTTGTAGGGGATTTTAAAAGCCCTGCCACTCCATGGGTTCGCAAGATTGCGAACCTTCTGCTTAGCATATAAAGGCCGATACTTATGAAGATGAAAAATAGAGCAAAAATCAAACAATACAGTGCTCCCAAAATGCTGCCATAAGAGAGGAACATAATGATTAGCACCAAAATTGGCGCAACAACTAATGAGCATCCAAGAACATAGCCCCATTTCTTGTTTGTCAACAAATGGAATAGGAAGATTGGAGAGGCAATTCCTATGAGGTAAAACATCGTCTCGCCGGGGATCTGATCCGGGTTCCTATATTCTAGAAAGAAAGATCCTTTCGGTGGAGGTGCCGGAGCTCTGAGGAATTCTGGAATTTTAAAATCAGGATCACAAATGTAGAAAATGAAGCCTGCTAGCACCAATGAGCCCAGGATGACGCCCAGGGAAAAGACACGGTCCTTGAGGCGGGCGGGAGTTTGCTCGAATTGGTTCATCAGTCTGTCGGCGGTAGGAATGGTTGGAGACATAGGTAGCGCCTAACTAGTAATTATGCGTACTTTGGATGTGGGCCGAATTACGCATAAGCGGAGGGGGAGTGGTAGAACTGCTGGGAAAAAGCGCCTTGAATGGGGTTGCGGAAGGGGAACGCGCACTAAATGGCCTCGGATGGGTTCCTCGGGTCTTTCCGCCCAGCCGCTCCTCCCGGGGACCGGATGAGGTCGGAGGTCCACCTTTGTAGCATGGACCTTTGGGGCGGGGGTTTGTAGGTGAGTTGGGTCAGACGGTTCATCCTATTCCACGGCCAGCGACATCCCAAGGATTTAGCCGTGGGGAGATTGAAGCCTCTCTCTCCCACCTGACGCTGGAGCGAAAGGTGTCGGACTCCACCCAGGACCAGGCCAAGACCGCCTTCCCTCTACAAAACCGTTCTGGGGATCTCCCCGATTTGGCTCAACGATGTGGTTCAGGCCAGGACTCCTGGCCCTCCGCGTTGGGGAATATTCCTGGCATCGGCCCCCATTCCTGAACGCGAACCAGCCTCAGAGGAGGCCCTCGAGTTCCTTCCTCAGCCACCGAGCCGTCTCCAGGCAGCTGGGGCCGTCGTGGATGATGTTGCGCCCCCGGTCCACGGTGGACAGGACGACGTGGGGCTTCCAGTCCCAGCCTCGATCGCGGATGAGTCGCTCCGCGTCCACGGGGTGTTCGGGTTCCTGGAAGAGCAGGAGGACGTCGGGGCGGAGCCTCGCCACGGCGTCCAGGTCCACGGCCGGATAGGCGCCCGCCTGGGAGCCGAAGAGGGGCTCGCCCCCGGCCAGTTCGATGAGGTCGTGGATGAAGGTGAGGCCCTCAATGGTCCGCTGGTGGCGGCCGAACCAGAGTTCGGCGAATACCGATGGGCGCCGGGAGGGGGCGCTGGCCTTCAGTTTCGCGAAGGCTGCTTCCATGCCATTGCAGAGGGCCCGGGCCTCGGGCACCCGCTGCAGGAGGCCGCCCAGGATCAGCTGGTTCTCCAGGATGCCGAAGCGGCTGGAGGGCAGTGGCAACGCATAGACAGGCAGTCCCGCCTCAGCCATCCGCCTCCCGAAGGCGGTCTGGATGCCCAGGGTGACCAGCACGAGATCAGGCTCCAGCGCCTTCAGGGCCTTCAGATCGGCCTGGAGGTAGTCCCCCACCACTGGGGCCTGGAGATCTTCCACGTACCGCCCGCAGTAGGGCGTGACGCCGATGACGGCGTCGCCTGCGCCCAGGGCGAAGAGGGTCTCCGTGGCGCTCGATACAAAGCTCACCACACGCCGGGGCGGTTCGGAGAACTCGAGGTGTGTGCCGAAGGCGGGGCAAGGAATCTTCATCGAGGCAACTCCGGGACGAGGGATGTGACGAAGCTGGCCTCGACGCGAAAGACGTTCCGGATGAGTTCGGCTGTCAGCACCTCGTGGGGGGGGCCGTCGCCCACCAGGCGGCCGCGCTCCAGCACCAGCACACGGCTGAAGCGGTAGGCGGCCCGGATATCGTGGAGGCTCACCAGCAGTGTGGAACCACCCTCTGCCAGATGCCGGGCCAGGGCGTAGACCTCCAGGGCGTGGCGCACATCCAGGCTGGAGGCGGGCTCGTCCCAGAGCTGGAGCGGTGCGGCCGTAGCCAGGGCCCGGGCCAGGAAGACACGACGCCTTTCGCCGCCAGAGAGCTGCGTGATGGGGCGCTCGGCCAGATGCGTGATATCGAGCAGGGCCATGGCCTCCTCCACGCCCCTGTCCTCATCGCCCCAGGCGTGGCGCCCCTGGGCCACCACATCCCGCACGGGGAAGGCGAATTCCGCGTGACTCTCCTGGCCCAGCCAGGCGAGCATCCGGCCCCGCTCCAGGAAGGGGATCCTGGGCAGTTCCCGGCCGTCCCAGGCCACGTGGCCCCGGGCCGGGAGCAGTCCCGCCAGGGCTGACAGCAGCGTGGATTTCCCGGCCCCGTTGGGCCCCAGTACGGCGATGTGCTCCCCAGGGCGGGCCTCCAGGTGGATGTCCAGGAGGCGCGTGTCCACCGTGAGTCCCGTGGCGCTCAGCACGGCCGCTTCCGCAGGAGCCATAGGAGGAAGGGTCCGCCCACCAGGGAAGTCACCACCCCCAAGCGCACGCCCGCAGGGAGAAAGCGGGTGGGCAGATCGCAGAGCAGCACGAGGATGGCCCCCCCCAGCATGGAGAGGGGCAGGAGTCGGCGGTGATCGGGGCCGAAGGTCATCCGCACGAGATGGGGCACCACCAGCCCCACGAAGCCCACCACGCCGCCGACAGCAATGGCCAGGGCCGTGAGCACGGTGGAGAGCACCACCAGCTGCCAGCGGAGGCGGCGCACATCCACACCCAGGCTCTGGGCCCCGGATTCCCCCAGGGCCAGGAGATTCATGGAGCGGCCCAGGGGCAGGAGGGCAACACAGGCCAGTGTGATCAGGGGCAGGGCCATCCAGACGTGCTCCCAGGTGCGGTTCTCGATGCCGCCCATGAGCCAGAAGATGACCTGGCCGCTGGACTGGATATTGGCCGAGGAGATCAGCACCAGGAAGCTGGTGGCGGCGCCGAACAGGGCGTTCAGCGCCACACCCCCCAGGAGCAGATGCTCGGGAGACGCGCCCCGGCGGGCCATGAGCAGCACGGCACCGGTGGCCAGGAAGGCCCCGGCGATCGATGCCAGGGGCACCGTGAAGAGGCTTATGGCGCCACTGCCCAGTGTGATCGCGGCGACAGCCCCCAGGGCGCCGCCCGTGCTGACACCCAGGAGACCGGGGCTGGCCAGGGGGTTGCGGAAGTAGGCCTGCATGATGGCGCCCGAGGCCCCCAGCCCCGCCCCCACCGCCAGTCCCACCAGGGTGCGGGGCAGGCGGATATCCCACAGGACCGTGCGCGCCAGTTCGTCGCCCCGGCCCACGAGAGCGGCCAGGAGCTCCCGGGGGGGCAGCATGGCGTCCCCCAGGGCCAGGGAGGCCAGGGCGGCCAGAACCGTGAGGGCGAGAAAGACCAGGACGGGCCCGGCGACCCGGGTCTTCACCGGAAGCGCTCCGGGTGGAGGGCCCGGGCGACCCATTCATAGGTCTCGATGCGGCGGTGGCTGGTGGCGGCGAGGAGGGCGCCGGGGACGCTCACCACCCTGCCCTGGCGCAGGGCCGGCATGAACTTGTAGGGACTGATCTCGCGAAGCTGGGCCAGCAGGTCCTCCCCCCGCTCCTGGGGCCCGATGAGGACCTCGGCCCTCCAGGTGAGGGCCTTCTCCCCGGGCATGGGCACGATGCCCTTCAGGCCGGCCTCCGCCGCCACGTTGAGGGCCCCGGCGTGATCGCAGATGTCCTGGAAGGAGGTGTCCGCCCCGGAGGCATAGGGGTAGATGCCTGCGGCCATGACGCGCACAGGCTTCACGCCCTGGAGGCGCTTCGCGAGGGCGTCCACGCGTTCCTGACATGTGCGGATGAGGGCCTCGGCCTGCTGGGTGCGGCCCAGGAGGACGCCTAGACGGCGGAGGCTGGCGTAGACATCGTCCAGGCGCTCGAACTGCTCCACCACGAAGACCTTCACACCGGCCCGCCGGAGCAGGACGGCGCTCTCCGGGGGCGAGTAGCTGGTGACCAGCACGAGATCGGGGCGGAAGCGCAGGATGTCCTCGGCGCTGGAATTGCGCAGGGACGGGTGGCTCTTCGCCTCCCGGAAGGCCGGGGCGTAGCGCTCGTCCCGGGCCAGGTGCGAGAGGGCCGCGATCTGCCCCGATTCCGCCAGGGCCAGCAGGAGGTCATCGGTGCCCACGGCCTGGGACACCACCCGCCTCGGCGGCGCCGCCCCCAGAGAGACGGCCACCGCGAAGGCGAGGAGGATGCGGAGCAGGGACTTCATGTCAGAAACGGTAGCGCGCTTCGAGGCTCACCGTGCGGGTCTGGGCAGGGTAGCCCGGAAAGGCGCCCACATCATTGCGTCCCAGATCGGCCTTCTGCTCCCAGGCCTGGCGGCTGAAGGGATCCTGGAAGAGGTGCTCGGCGCGCAGGACCAGTTCGAGGGACCTGGAGGCCGCATAGGTCAGGGAGGCGCTGGCATCGGTGAAGTGGGTCTTGTTGGGCTCGGGCATCCAGGTGCCGGAATCGTCGAAGACCTGGTAGCGGTGACCCATGCGGGAAACTTGGCCCGAGGCCTTCCAGTCCCCGCGGACCACATGGCCCCGGAGGCCGAAAGTGGCGAAGGGCCGGGCGGCATAGGCGGCCAACTGCTGGTCCTCGGGCTTGCTCAGGTCCCGGCCCTCCTGGCACTGGGCGAATCCCTCCAGGCTCCAGTCACCGGTGCGGTGACCGCCGCTGAGTTCGGTGCTCTGGATGCGCGCATCCCCGAAATTGGCGTAGTAGCCGCTGCCCATACCGCCGAGGAACCCCACCAGATTGCTGTACGAGGTGCGCTGGGCCTCCAGCTTCAGGAAATGGCCGCCGGATTCCCAGTCGGCGCCCGCGCAGAGGGTGTGGCTCTTCTCGTTGTCCAGGGTCGGACGGCTGCGGTCGGCGTTCCAGCGCTGACTCACGAGGGAGGGCGTGTTGTAGGCCGTGCCTGCGGAGGCGTAGATCCGGAAGCCGCCCGGGAGCCGAGTGTTGATTCCCAGCTTCCAGACCAGGGCATCAGTATCCGCTTCGCTGGCGGTCTTCTGGAGCACCGTGTGTCCGACTCGGTCCCACTGCTGGCGCAGACTCCCCACCAGGCGCAGGGCCGGAAGCGGTTCCCAGGCAGCCTCGCCCGCCACGGCGAGGTGGCGACCCGTGTCCTTGCTCCCCGGGTCCGTACTCCAGGCCTCCTCCTCGGTGCCGTCCCCCAGGAACGTGAGAGTCCACTCGGGGCGGGTCCACACGAGACTGGCCAGGGCCTGGCGGCTCTTCCCGAAGTACCAGCTGTCCCAGAGGGAGTAGTAGCGCTGGCTGTTCGTCTGGCCCAGATTGACATCCAGGAGCAGGGTCTCCGTCAGCGTCTGGCGATAGCCCGCCTGCAGGCACTCCATCCGGGAGGTGAACTGGCTGTCGGCCAGGTAGGTGCGGGCCCCGGTCATGTAATCCCACTGGTAGGGAAGGGGCACGCCCTGGTAGCTGTTGCGGTAGTTGAGGGTCAGGAGGCCGCTCTCGCCGAGGTACTGGCCTGATCCGATATGAATGCTGCTGCGGCGATAGTTCTCGTTCACGGCCGTGGCGGGCTGCTCCTGGGCCAGATCCAGTTCCGTGCGCACCCAGCCCCCCTTCCAGCCGAAACTGGGCTGCAGGGCGAGCCGCCCCTGGCCCTGGTTTCCCCCCACCAGGCTGGCGGAGCCGGAGAAACCCTGGCGCGCCACCGGCGCGGAGGCGATGGAGACCACTCCCCCATGGGCATCGGCGCCGTAGAGGGTGCTGGAGGCGCCCCGAAGCACCTCCACCCGATCGATGCCGGCGGTTCCGAAGGCGCTGAAATCCATGCCGAAGCCCGAGGGATCCGCCACCCGGATGCCGTCGACCATCACCACTGTGTGCTGGGCCTTGGCTCCCCCGAGGAAGAGCTGGGCCGCGGTGCCGGGTCCGCCGTAGGAGATGAGCTGGCCGGGCAGGAGGTATTCCAGGGCCTGGCCCAGGTCCCTGGGGGCCAGCCTCTGGAGCTCCTCAAGGACCATGACCTTCACAGGGTTGGGCGTCTTGAGGATTTCCACGGCTGAAGCCTCCGCCGTCACGGTGACTGTGGCGCTGGCTTCGGCCTTGGGCCTGGGCTTGTCGGCGGGGTCGGGCGCGGGTTCGGCGGCCCCCAGTGTGGCCCCCAGGGCGAGAATGAGTGTGATTCGCTGCATTTCCATCGCATGCCTCCACGCATGGAGCCAAGGGATGGAAGGACGAGAACGGGTGTTCCGGCCCCTGGTCCGCTCCCTCGGCGGTTGGGAAAATGCCGGACCGGTCTCCGGGCTCGCGCACGACGAATCCCTTTCAGGATTCCCAGGTACCTTCCCGGAGCAGCGCTCCAGTGGTCCCGGCCAGGTCTCCCGTTCCAGATCGAGTCTTGAACGAGGCGCACACCGTTGCGGGGCAGCGCAGGATTCACACCTGCTTCCCGTGCATCCAGCACGAAAACGAAGCTCCAGCCTCCCACGAGGAGGCGCCCGGAGCAAGGCTTCGTCCGGAAACGCTGACTGGGTGGCGGTTGGGGACTCAGTTCCGGCCGTGTTCTCCCGCAGGGCAGCCCGTCAGGGGAGCGGCTGATTGTGGAAGCGCAGAACGGCCCGGTTGGGTGCGTAGACTTCCAGCTCCGTTAAGCCAAAGGGTGCCCCATCCGCAAGCTCAAGCCGCAGGCGCAGAGCGAGCGGGAAGCGCGCTGCGGTGCAGCGCGCGATCTGGGGCAGAGCAGCCTCAGGCTGCCGTCCGCAAGTCCGAGCCGGAGGCGAAGGACGAGCGGGAAGCCCGCTGCGGTGCAGCGGGCGATCCGGGGCAGGGCAGCCCGTCAGGGGAGCGGCTGATTGTGGAAGCGCAGAACGGCCCGGTTGGGGGCGTAGACCTCGAGCTTAGTTAATCCAAAGGGCTGCCAAGCCAGGTCCAGGGCCCGCTCCAGGGGTAGGCCCAGGAAGTGGGAGAGGATGGCCCGCAGGGGCCCACCATGGGCCAGGACCAGTGTGGGCTGTTCGCCCTCCATCGCCCCCTGGAGGGCCAGGAGGGAACGGCTGGCGCAGCGGGCGAAGGACTCGCCGCCCGGGGGAGTGGCGAGCGCGGGGCTGGCGAAGAAGGCCTCGGCGTTGGGCACCTGGCCCCAGGGCACGCCCTCCCATTCGCCGAAGGCCTGCTCGCCCAGATCTGCCAGCACCAGGCAGGGCAGGCCCAGATCCAGGGCATGGTTGCGGGCCCGTTGCAGCTCCGAGGTGAAGACGCGCTGGATGCCCAGGGTGAGGAGTTCCTCCTTCACGCGTGGCCAGAGGGCCTCGGCCTCCGCAGTCACCGGATGGTCCGCCCGACCCAGGGGGGCACCGGACTGGGAGGCCACTGTGGGGCCGTGGCGAAGGAGGAAGAGGGGCATCATGCCTCCACCCTAGCTCAGCCAGCCCCAGGGGGTTCTTGACAGCCCTCAGGTCGATAGGAAAAATAATAATGAATGCGGAATGATTTGGTGGAACGGCTGGAGACGCCTACTCCTCGGGCCATCAAGACCGGACCGTGTGTTTCGATCCGGCATCGGCGCTGGAACAGGAGATGTCTTGAATACCCTCACTCGGTTCATGCGGTTCTGTGCCAAGCAGGCATCCCTGGCGCTGCTCTTCTCTGCCACAACTGCAGTACTCACGTTCTCCGCCTGTGGCGGGGGGGGCGGCAGCTCTCCGGTCGCCAAAGGAGCCTTCACGCTGAGCGGGAATTCCGTCAGCTTTTCCATTTCCCAGTACGAGACTCCTCCCGCCCCGCACACGCTCACCATGACGGTGACCGGCAGCGACGTCCGCTACGTGGGCGCCGGGTACGCCAATGGCCAGAGCCAGCCCGAATGGCTGGGCGTGGATGTCCAGCCCACCGGCAGCACGGGGAACACCTTCACCGTCACGGTGTCGATCAACACCACTAACACGGCCCCCGGCCATTACAGCACCACCTTTCAGGTGGGTACTTCCGATGCCAGCGGGAACATCCTCCAGACCCAGCCGGTAACGGTGTCGCTTACCGTCACGGAACTCTCCCTTGTCCTGAGCACGGATTCCCCCAGCTTCAGTGCCCTCCAGGGCGGCACCAAGCCCGTGGACCAGTCCATCGTCATCACGGTGGCCAAGGGAGCGGTTCAGGCCCTGGGTGCCGTCTTTCCCAATGGCCAGCCCGAATGGCTGGGCGTGCAATTCAGTGGGTCCGGAGCTAGCTTCAACCTCACCCTCTCCGTTCTGAACACCAATCTTGCCCCTGGCCAGTATTCGAGCACCTTCTACGTCGGCCCCATCGGGGGCGGGTGGACCACGGGGATCAAACCCGTGACCGTCTCGTACACCCTCGCCGGCCCATCTCTCGTCCTGGCGACGGATTCCTGCAGCTTCAGTGCCCTCCAGGGCGCTCTTAACCCCGCGGCCCAGTCCATCGCCATCGCGGTGACGCGCGGAGAGGTCCAGACCCTGGGCGCCGTCTTCCCCAACGGTCAGCCCGGATGGCTGGGTGTGCAGTTCAGCGGGGCCGGGACGAGCTTCAGCCTCACCCTCTCTGTGCTGAACACAAGCCTTCCATCCGGCCAGTATTCGACGACCTTTTCCGTGGGCAGCCGCGGGCCCGATGGCTCACTCTGGTCCTTGAAGCCCGTAACCGTCTCGTTCACCCTCGCCGAGCCCTCCCTCGTCCTGAGTGCGGACTCCGCCAGTTTCATAGCCCTCCAAAACACTCCCAACCCCGCAGACCAGCCCATCGCAGTCTCCGTGGCGGGCGGGGAGCTCCAGGCCCTGGGCGCTGTCTTCCCCAACGGCCAACCCGGCTGGCTAGGCCTGCAGTTCAGCGGGGCCAGGGCCAGCTTCAGCATCGCCCTCTCCGTCCTGAATGTCGGCCTCGCGCCCGGCCAGTATTCGAGCACTTTCTCCATTGGCCCCCGCGGGACCGACGGCACGGTCTGGCCCAAAAAGACGGTGGCGGTTTCGTTCACCGTTTCGGAACGCATTTCCATCATCACTCCGCCGGTGCGGGAAGCCTTCACCTTCGGGGACTCCAGGTCCAGTTCCACCATCCCCCTCGCCGTTCGGGGCCTAGGCCGTCCGTGGACTCTGCGTTCGGATGTCGCCTGGCTTCAGGTGCCTGTCCCGGCCGACGGAACGGGGGACGCCACGGTGGAAGTTCGCCTGGACGCCTCACAGTTGACACCGGGAGCCTACGCGGGCCGTCTCACCCTCACGAACCCCAATGATCCCCTGGACACCGCCTCGATCCCCGTATCCGTGGACATGGCCCCACCCGTCCTGACCCTGGTCCAGGGTGCCTTCAGTTTCGGCGGAGCGGACGGATTGGCGCCCCTGGGCCAACTTCCCCTGGATATCTATCTGTCCACCGGACAGACGGCACACCCCTTCTCGGTCTCCCTCAGCACCAACGGCAGCGGGGATTGGCTGACCGCGGACCGCAAGACGGGCACGGTGGGTTTGTCGGGCACGAGACTGAAGATCGGCGTCGACCGTTCTCAGGTGCGCGGCGGTTTCCACAGGGGAGAGATCCGCGTCACGGCCACAGTCAACGGCCTCACGTATACCGAGGTGCGTCCCGTTTCGCTGACGCTAGAGGCCAACCGCCTCGTGGTGGAGACCCGTGGCATCGGCCTGTCCGCCCGCCCGGACCGGAGCGTCCTGAGCCGGTCCGTGAGGGTCTTCAGTTCGGTGCAGCGCACGGACGTCCCCTGGGCCGCCCATTCGGATCAGGCCTGGCTGCAAGTCACGCCTGCGGGCACGACGGGTAACGCGCTGATCATCACAGCGGACCCCAGCGGTCTGAGTGGCGAAACCACCCACTTCGCCACTGTCACTATCACCTCCCCCGATGCCTCGGTAGAAAACCAGCAGGAGATCCGGGTCGGCCTGCATGTCACCTCCCAGATGCCCATCCAGGCGACCCAGAGCGTGGCCGCCCGCCATCTGGCCGCGAGCCCCACCGAGCCGCTGGTGGCCGTGAGTGACGGCAGTCCCACCTTGCGCTTCTACAACATCCTTTCGGGGGCCCTGGTCCGGACCCTCGCCACCGACTCGGTCTGCCTCAATGCGCTGGTCTTCTCCGGCGACGGGAGGACCCTCTTCGCCCTCGACACGGCCCAGGTCAAGATCCTGGCCCTGGATCCAGAGACCGGAGCCCGGACTGCAATCTACGATTCAGGGAACCTGGGCAGCACCTCTTCAGATGCGCGCCCCCTCGCCTACATCTGCCCCACCGGTCGTGCGGTGCTGATAGCCCCTTCCGGGCGGGCCTTCGATCTGGAGAGCGGAGCGCCCTTCACTGGCCTCCAGCCGATCCTCGACTGGTCGCTGTCCCTGGCCGTTTCGCCGGACCAGTCGCTTCTGGCCAACGACGGGGGAGTCGTGCTCCGGCTCACTCGCTCCGCGCTGAACGGTGACGGCCTCTCTATCCAGAATCTGGGGACCTTCGGCGGCGGCGGCTTTGACGGGCAGACCTGCTTCAGTGCCTCCGGTGATCGCCTGTACTCCGCCAGCGGATGGCCCTACGAATTCTCCGCCAGGAGTTTGGCCACCGGAGAAGTGATCCAGCACCTGCCGGGCGATGCCTATCCCAATTCCATCAGTTCCTGCTGGAATGGCCTTGTGGTGGGCGGGATCATGGGGCACTACTCGGAGCAGGACATCTGGATCTACGATGGCCCCAGCGGTGCACTGCTCGGCCAGCTCAGCTCTTCCGCCGCTTCCGGAGCCCAGCGGGATCTCCTGCCCAGGGGTTTGGCTCTTTCCGCGGATGGAACCCGGGTGGTATCCGCCTGGGCGGCCCATCCAGCCGAGTACAGCGCCATCGGGATCGCCTTCCAGGACCTCCCGGCACCGCGCTGATACGCATTCGCGCCCAGGAAGGATCCACCACGAAGGCACCCCTTCATGGTGGATCTTCTCGGAGATGGGTTTATCGATTTTTCAGCATAGGAACAGGAAGCAGGACGCGGCATCCGGAGGCTCAGCGCATCCCGCCCATCAGGGCCAGCAGCACGGCGGCCTCCACCAGCTGGTTGCCCGCCCCCAGCAGATCGCCGCTCTGGCCTCCCAGGCGGCGGCGCAGGTAGAGGGACCAGAGCAGGGCCGCGAGGGCAGCGGCGAAGACGGAGGGCAGCACGCGGGGCAGGCCCAGATGCCAGGCGACGAGGCAGAAGATCCCCGCCAGGAGTGTGGAGGCAATATAGGCGCCCCAGCCCAGGCCCTCGTGGACCTCCTTGGCCAGGCCCTGGCCGATGGGCGGCAGCATGCGCAGGAAAAATGCGATGGACCAGCGGCCCAGGACCATGGCGAGAGGGAGGGCCAGGATCGCCCGACGCTCCAAGGCCACAAGGGAGGCCCAGCGCAGGGTGAGCAGGCACCACAGGGCCATGGCGCCGTACGCGCCGATGCGACTGTCCTTCATGATCTCCAGCACCCGCTCCCGGGTCCAGCCACCCCCCAGTCCATCGGTGGCGTCCGTGGCGCCGTCCTCGTGGAAGCCCCCGGTGAACATCAGGCCCAGGGCGATGGCGAGCACGGCGGCCACGGGGGCGGGCCAGAGCCGCAAACCCAGGAGGAAGACACCCGCCGTGGCGAGGCCCACGCAGGCCCCCACCAGGGGGAACCAGCCCACGGCCCGGGAGATGTCTTCGGGTCGTGTGGCAGGGCCCGGCAGGGGCAGGCGCGTGAGGAAGCGGAAGGCGGCGATGAAGGAACGCATGGGACTCCCGGGCGGCGGCAACTCATTAGCGATAAAGAACCACAGAGAACACAGAGAGAGCACAGAGAAATGCTGAAAGGGTCAAATCATCCTCTTTCCTCTGTGCCCTCCGGTTTTTCCTCTGTGTTCTCCGTGGTTCGGCCTTTCAGGGGTGTGGATACATACACCAACCTGGGGTTATTGTCCCGCCGCGCTCACGCCCGCGCCGCTGAAGGTGGCCATCTCGCGCATGACGGCGCAGGCGCTGCGCAGGATGGGTACGGCCAGGGCCGCGCCGCTGCCCTCCCCCAGGCGCATGTTGAAGTCCAGCACCGGTTCTAGCCCCAGCTTCTCCAGCAGGCGGGTGGCGCCTGGTTCGGCGCTGCGGTGGCTCCACACGAGAAAATCCTTCACCCTGGGGTCCAGGGCCATGGCCAGGAGGGCCGCCGCTCCAGCGATGTAGCCGTCCACCACAATGGCCCAGCCGCGCGACGCCCCGGCCAGCATGGCCCCCGCCATGGCGCCGAATTCCGCGCCGCCCACGGCCGCCAGCACGCCGATGGGGTCGGAAGGATCGGGATGGTGCTTCGCCAGCACGGCCTTCACGATCTGGAGCTTGTGGGT
Source organism: Holophagaceae bacterium (assembly GCA_043723905.1). Taxonomy (GTDB): domain Bacteria; phylum Acidobacteriota; class Holophagae; order Holophagales; family Holophagaceae; genus JAYREN01. Next base: position 1,765 of record JAYSNJ010000165.1, on the reverse strand, counting down.
CAGCGCTGCGCCCTGGACGCCTGTGCCGGGCCCCACGGCCTCTTCGGGGGTCAGGCCACCGAAGGCACAGGCGAGGAGAGCGGCGATGGCGGAATTGGCGATGCCCATCTCCCCCAGGCCCAGCAGGGCAAAGGGCCGCCTGGGCAGGTCCGCCACTTCGTCCATGCCCGCCTGGAGGGAGGCCTCCGCCTGCTCCCGGGTCATGGCGGGACCCGCCATGGGGTCGGCGGTGCCGCGGACTACGTTGCGCTGGGAGACGCCGGGGAAGGGGCAGGGCACGGCCACCCCCGCGTCGATGACCCGGTGGGTGATGCGGTTGGCTTTGCACAGGGCGCAGATGGCGGCGCCCCCTGCGGCCATGTTGGCCACCATCTGGGGTGTCACCTCCGGCGGGAAGGCGCTGACACCATGGCAGGCGATGCCGTGGTCGCCGCCGAAGGTGAGGAGGTAGGCCTCGGGATCGGCGGGGCGGGAGGTCCCTGCGATCCAGGCCAGCTGGAGGCCCAGGGACTCGAGGCGGCCCAGGCTGCCCTGGGGCTTGGTGAGATCGTCCAGGTGCGCCTGGAGGAGAGGTTTCCTGGAGGGGTCCAGGAGGGGGATCTGGGGCAAACGCATGAAGGGGCTCCTTCTCGCTCCCACGGCGAGGGGCAGGCCCCGGATCGGTCTCCGGACTCGCACGCGACGGACCTCTCTGGTCCCCGAGACCTTCCCGGCGCAGCGCGCCAGTGGCCCCGGCAGGGTCTCCCGGCCCAATGGCCGAGGTGCTCACCGTTGCGGGGCAGTGCAGGAATCGGACCCCTCGAGAGAGGGCCTTCACCTGCTTCCCGGTTTCCGGGGCGGTTGGAGACTTCAGAGTTCCTCAGCGCGGGCGGGGTCGCAACCAAAAATTCACCACGGAGGCACGGAGAGATCGCCGAAGAAAACGGAAGAGGAGAATCCGCCCCGAAGCAAGCCCCTCATGCGTCCCGGACAGGAGCATAATCGGGCCATGGCCAAAGGTCCTGTGCTTCCCAGCCCCAAGCTCCTCGCCCTCCAGAAGGACTTCCAGCAGATCGCCTCCATGGCGGGATACCTGAACGCCAGCTTCGATCTGCCCCAGCTGCGGCTCTTCTTCACACTCTATGGCCGCCTCACGGTGAAGGACGAGGCCGAGGGCCTGGCCCTCATCCCCAGGCTCCAGGCCTGGTGCGACCGCGTGGCCGTGCAGTTGCGGGAGGACAGTTCCAGTTCCATCATGCCGCCCCAGATCCAGGTCTCGGCCCCCCAGCCCCTACCCAACGGGGAGTCCTGGTACGTGGTGGGGAACCTCAGCTTCAACACCAAGGTGACGGAGACCAGCTACCAGCGCGTCCGCACCGCCGTGCTGGCCGCCTACCAGGCGGCCTCGGTGCTGAGGGAGAAGGGGGTCATCCCCGCAGAGAACGAGCCGCTCCTGCCGCCCCGCGCGGGCCAGACCCAGCCCATCCCGGTGCAGGTCAAGGATCCCGAGGCCTGATCAGACGGAAGGCCCCTTTCGGTTCCGGAGAGCCACAGCCCCATGGAAACTACGGGTCAACCCACCCCCCCCAATCCCCGTGCGGCCCTCCTGCTGGAAGGCCAGGTCACCCTGCGCCTGGTGGCCGACTACTACGAGGGCCAGATCGACGGGAAGCTCATCCGCTCCCGCTACGCCCACCATCGCGTCATCAATGCCAATCCCCTGGTGATCGAACCGGAGAGAGGCAGTTTCGTCTACCTGGCGAAGTTCGGAGCGGTGGTGTTCTGG
>JAYSNJ010000164.1:0-2182 GCA_043723905.1 Holophagaceae bacterium | reverse complement strand
TGAAGCGGGTGACCCGGCGGTTCCGCACGGTCTATTCCGAACTGCTCCAGCTTCGCGACTGGCTGGTTTCGGAAGGGTGCGAAGCCCTCGGCATGGAGGCCACCGGGCACTACTGGAATCCTCCGCGAGGAGGCGGTGCGACTCATGGCGTGTGTCGTCGCCAACGAAATGTTCTCCGTTCTCAAAGAAGGAACACCCTACGACGAAAAACGGTTCGCGCTGAACCTGAAAAAACTTCCCAGGCTGCCCTGGGAATAGGCTCATCGCCCGCTTCTTTGCTCCACAGGGCGCTGCCTCCCGGAGGGGCCTATGACCCGCAGCTCCCTTGGGCTAGGATGCAGGATCGCAGGGAGGATTCGCCATGGCCGATGACGCCAAGACGCTGGCCAACTGGGCCAAGGAACTGGGGCTCAACGAGAAGAAGCTCAAGGAGGCCGTGAAGCTGCTGGGCCTGGAACCCGACAGCAAGAAGGGGGTCTGCTGCTTCTACGGCCAAGCCGCAGTGGCCAAGGCCCAGAAGGCCATTCACTAGCTGCTGCCTCAGCGAGGGATCCGGAGGGCGTCCCAGCGCTCGGGGGTGTGGAAGCGGCATCGCCAGCCCGCGAAACTCACCCGCTGGAAGGTGATCGCCCCCGGCCAGGGCACACGATCCAGGTAGCTCCGGAGGGCCAGCTGGAGCCTCCGGCGCTGCTCGAGGGAAAGGGCGATATCGGCCGCTGTCCAGGCGCCGGGGCGCCGGGCCTTCACTTCCAGCAGGCGCAGCTCCCCGCCCAGGGCCAGGAGGAGATCCAGTTCGAAGCGGCCCATCTGGAGGCGCTCGGCCACCAGGTCCCAGCCCCGCAGCCACATGAGCCAGAGCGTGGCCCGCTCGGCCAGACGGCCAGCTCGGCGGGCGCGGCGGCCCCGTTGGGCGCGATCGGACATGGTGGCAACAGCATAGCGGCCCCGGGCGCCGGGGGCCGGGAAGCTACACTGAACGTGCTGCAAGGGGTTGCCGAGGATGTTCCAGAGGGCGGGGCGCAGGGTGCTGAGGCGGGTCTCACGGCTGGACGTGAGGCTGGGCATCCGGCTGGCCCTGGTGGCGCTGCTGGCCATGGCCGCCGGGAGGCTGCTGGGCCTTCATGCCTTCTACTGGGCGGGCATCTCCGCCATCGTCGTCTCCACGGGCAGCCCCGGCGGCAGCTTCGCGGCCAGCCTCGCCCGGGTGGGGGGGACCCTCCTGGGCCTGGGCACGGGCGTGCTCGCCGTGCTGCTCCTGGGCCATTCCCTGCTGGCGGCGGCCCTGGCCATCCCCCTGGCCATCCTCCTCTGCCAGGCCCTGGGCCTGAAGGCGGCGGTGAAGGTGGGCGCCCTCAGCACGCTCTTTCCCATCAGTGCCGTGGTCGAGGCCCATGGGCTCTCGGCCACCCTGAGCTTCGTGATGGCCCGGGCGGAGAATGTCGTCCTGGGCTGTGCCGTGACGCTGCTGCTGGACGGTCTCCTCTGGCCCGAACGCAGTTCCACCAAGCTCCAGGTGCGCATCCGCAAGGACCTCGGCCGGGTGGGCCGCCTGGGGGCGGAGCTCCTGGAGGCCTACCTGGGCGGGGAGGCCTGCGGCGGGGCATCCCTCCTGCCCGAGCTCCAGCGGGCCCGGCTCACCTACCCCGCCCTGGTGAAGGAGCTGGGCAGCGAGCCCGAGGACCGGGACGCCCCCCGGGAGCGCCTCAGCCTCCAGGCCGAGGCCGTCCACCTCCTGGTGGACCACTGCACGGCCCTGCGCGATATCCTGCACCAGGCCCTGGAGGACCAGGCCCAGGCCCTGCTGCGGGGGGAACTGGGCTGCCTGGCCCAGCACCTGCGGGAAGCGGCCCTGGCCTTCGAGGGGGGGAGTGCCGCCTTTCCCGAACGCATGGACGATCTGCGCGCCGCGGGGCAGGCGCTGGAGACGGCCTACGAGGGTGTGCGCGGGGACCGGGGCACCCAGGCCTTCCCCACCCAGGAGGCCTTCCGGCTCCTGGGCGTGCTCTACCTCTGCGGCGCCCTGGTGCGGGGCATGAACCAGCTGGAGGCCTCGGAGGAACTGGAGGAGGCCCAGGCCGAGGGGTGATACCAGGGTGCGTTCGAAGATAGCGATCTGCGAAGCAGAGCGCGTCAAGCGCAGCAGCGCAGACCGGCCAGGGGCCGAGGCTGCGATGCGGAGCGA
>JAYSNJ010000163.1:0-3158 GCA_043723905.1 Holophagaceae bacterium | reverse complement strand
TCGCTCCGCATCGCAGCCTCGGCCCCTGGCCGGTCTGCGCTGCTGCGCTTGACGCGCTCTGCTTCGCAGATCGCTATCTTCGAACGCACCCTGGTATCAGACCCCCGCGAACTTGTCGGTGGCGGCCACGAGGGCGCGGCTATTGGGGGCCTCGAAGGCGCTGTGGCCGCTGTCGGGGGTGATGATGAAGTCGGCCTCCGGCCAGGCGCGGTGGAGGGCCCAGGCGCTCTCCATGGGGCAGACGACGTCATAGCGTCCCTGGACGATGACGCCGGGAATGTGGCGGAGCTTGTGGGCATCGCGCAGGAGCTGGTCGTCCGTATCGAAGAAGCCCTTGTGGGCGAAGTAGTGGCACTCGATGCGGGCGAAGGCCAGGGCGAATTCGTCCTCCTCGAAGTGGCCGGTGAAATCCGCGTCGGGGATCAGCTTGGAGGTGCCGCCCTCCCAGCCGCTCCACACCTTGGCTGCCGCCAGGCGCACGGCCGGATCGGTGCTGGTGAGGCGCGCGTAATAGGCCTTCAGGAGATCGCCGCGCTCGGCCTCGGGGATATGGGCCAGGTAGGGTTCCCAGGCATCGGGGTAGAGGATGGAGGCCCCCCGCTGGTAGAACCAGTCGATCTCCTGCTTGCGCAGCAGGAAGATGCCCCGCAGCACCAGCTCCGTCACGCGGTTGGGATGCTTCTCCGCATAGGCCAGGGCGAGCGTGGAGCCCCAGCTGCCGCCGAAGACCTGCCAGCTGTCGATGGCCAGGTGCTCCCGCAGCCGCTCGATATCGGCCACCAGATCCCAGGTGGTGTTGGCTTCCAGGCTGGCGTAGGGGGTGCTCTTGCCGCAGCCCCGCTGGTCGAAGTTCACGATGCGGTACTTGTCCGGGTGGAAGAAGCGCCGCTGCTTGGGATCCGAGCCGCCCCCAGGTCCGCCGTGGAGGAAGACCACGGGCCTGCCCTGGGGATTGCCGCTCTCCTCGAAGTAGAGTTCGTGGCCCTCCGTCACCTTCAGCAGGCCCGAATGATGGGCCCCGATGGGCGGATAGAGCCAGGTGAGGGGATCCTTGACGGGGTGGGACATGGGCGCCTCCGGGTTGATGATGCTTCGATGCCGCTCAGAGGCCCATGGACTTCTTTTTCGCGCCTTTTCGAAACCTTCCTTGAGGTCGGAGAAACGACGCACTCCGTGTCATGCCGGGCTAGTTTGGGTCAGACGAAGGTCTCCAGCACGGTGTTGCTCAGCAGCATGCCGCGGTTCGTGAAGCGGAGGACCGGGCCCTCCCGCTCCAGGAGGCCATGCTTCAGGAAGGGCTTCAGGGCGACCTCCCAGGCGTCCACCAGATGGCGGAGGTCGAGGACGGCGGCCCGGGCCTGGAGATCCTCCCAGTCCACGCCCCGATGCATGCGCAGGCCCAGCAGGGGGATCTCCGCCAAGGCGGCGGCGGTGTCCAATTCCTGCATATCGGCCTTGCCCCGGCCTTCGGTCCAGGCCTGGATGACACCGCTCTCGGTCCAGCGCCAGCGGTCCAGGTGGCTGGCGGCGCTGGGGCCCAGACCCAGGTAGGGACGGCGCTCCCAGTAGCGGCTGTTGTGGATGGAGCGCTGGCCTGGGCCTGCGTAGTTGCTGATCTCGTAGGGGGCGAGGCCCAGTTCCGGCAGTTCCGCCTGCAGGGCCTCGAAGACATCGGCCACTTCGTCGTCGGAGGGGAGCTGGAGCCTCCCGGCCTCCACCTGGGCCTTGAGGGGGCAGTTCTTGTCCAGATCGAGCATGTAGACGGAGAGATGGGTCGCGCCCGCCGCGGCCAGAATCCGGGCGTCCGAAAGCACCCTATCCAGATTCTGGCATGGGATGCCCACCATGAGATCGGCGCTGAGGCGGCGAAAGCCCGCCTCTCGGGCCATGTGGAGAGCGTTCAGTCCCACCTCGCCGTCATGGATGCGCCCCAGGCGCTCCAGCAGGCCATCGTCGAGGGTCTGGACGCCCAGGCTCAGGCGATCGAAGCCCAGGCGCCGGGCGGACTTCAGCCAGGCCAGATCGATGGTTCCAGGATTGGCCTCCAGGGTGGCCTCGCAGAGGGGATCCAGGTCGAAGGCCTCGCTGGCGGTGAGCACCAGGGCGCTGAGTTCCTCCGCACTGAGGATCGATGGTGTCCCCCCTCCCAGGTAGAGTGTGTCCACCTCGGGTCGGCCCAGGGCCCGGCCCCACACCTGCAGATCCGCGTCCAGACGCGCCAGGGTCGCGGGTTTCAGCTCCTGGTCCCGGGTCGTCACGAAGGAACAGTAGGTGCAGCGGTCTCTGCAGAAGGGGATGTGGAGGTAGAGGCCGAGGGGCTCGAGCGCGGCGGCTTCGCGCAAACGGGGCAGATGGGGAGAGAGGGCGGGGATCACGGTCCCTCAGTCGATGTGGGCGTCGATGACTTCGCACCAGAAGTGGTAGACCATCTGGTGCACCTCCTGAATGCGTGCCGTGATAAGGCTGGGCACGACCAGCGTCTCGTCACAGAGGGCCTTCAGCTGCCCGCCATCCCGGCCCAGGAGCCCGAGGGTCTTCATTCCCTGTTCCTTCGCGGCTTCCACGGCGAGGATCACGTTGGGGCTGTTGCCGCTGGTGCTGATTCCCACCAGCAGATCGCCGGGGCGGCCCAGGGCCTCCACCTGGCGGCTGAAGATCCGCTCGAAGCCGTAGTCGTTGCCGATGGCCGTCAGGGCGGAGGTGTCCGTTGTCAAGGCCATCCCCGCCAGGGCCCGGCGCTCTTTCACGAAGCGGCCGCTCAGTTCCGCGGCGAAATGCTGGGCGTCCGCGGCGCTGCCCCCGTTGCCGCAGACCAGGATCCGGCAGCCCCGCCTCAGGCGCTCGGCCATGTCCTGGCCCTGGACGACGATGCGCTCGGCCTCGGCCTGGAAGAAGGCCTGCTTCAGGGCCGCGGATTCCTGAACGTGCTGGAGGAGGGTCTGCTGCATGGTCGGATTCCGGGGTGGGGGACTGAGGGCGTTCCAGGAGGGATGATGCCAGGATTTGACGCACTCTTCATGGCAAAGCCTGTCAAAGTAGATTCCATAATTCCATGGAGATTTTCCAACCATGTCTTGGATGGATTGGATAGCGCACAATCACGCGATCTTCGCCCATGTCCCGGTGGCCGTGGCGATTCTCATCCCCTGGGCGCTGGT
>JAYSNJ010000162.1:0-5984 GCA_043723905.1 Holophagaceae bacterium | reverse complement strand
CACGGCGACTACGAGATCATCGCCCTGTGCCCCAATTCCCCCCAGGAATGCTTCGATCTCATGATCAAGGCCTTCAACCTGTCCGAGGAGTACCGCTGCCCCGTATTCCTGATGATGGACGAGGTGGTGGGCCACATGACCGAGCGGGTGAACATCCCCCCCGCCGACCAGATCGAGGTGACGGAACGCAAGTGGACGAAGAAGAAGCCCGGCGAGTACATGGCCTACGCCACGACTCCCGAGGATCTGGTGCCCGAGATGATCAAGGCCGGGGACGGCTACCGGGTCCACGTCACGGGTCTCACCCACGATGAACGCGGGTACCCCGCCATGGACGTGCCTCACCAGGCCCAGCTGATTCCCCGGCTCCTCAACAAGATCCGCCACAATGCCCACAAGCTCGTGGATGTGCGCATGGATGGCTGCGAGGACGCCGAGGTCATCGTCATGTCCTTCGGCATCACCTCCCGCGTGGCCACGGAGGCCATCGACGCCGCCCGGGCCAAGGGCCTCAAGGTGGGCCACCTGCGCCTCGTCATCTGCTGGCCCTTCCCCGTGGCCCTCATCCAGGAACTCGCGGCGAGGGTCAAGGCCTTCGTGGTGCCCGAACTCAACATGGGCCAGATGGTGCTGGAAGTCCGCAAGGCCGTGGCGGATGTGGACCGCAGGGTGAAGATCATCTCCGTGCCCCATCCCGGAGGCACCGTGCACGAGCCCGAGATTATCCTCGAACAGATCCTGGAGGCCGCGCGATGAGCGAATCCCTCGACCTTCACCTGGCCTCGGCGGAGAGTTCGCTGGAGAACCCGGTCCTGCCCTACCTGCGCCAGGACCGCATCCCGCATATCTGGTGCCCCGGCTGCGGCATCGGCACCTCCGTCAATTGCTTCTGCCGCGCCCTCACCGACAGCGGCCTCGATCTCGACAAGGTGGCCATCGTCTCGGGCATCGGCTGCACGGGGCGCACGGCGGGCTACCTGAACCTCGATTCGTTCCACACCACCCACGGCCGGGCGATCCCCTTTGCCACGGGCCTGAAGCTCAGCAATCCCGAATTGAACGTGGTGGTCTATTCCGGGGACGGCGATCTCTTCGCCATCGGCGGCAATCACTTCTTCCACGCTGCAAGGCGCAACATGGACATCCTCGTCATCTGCGTGAACAACTTCACGTACGGCATGACCGGCGGCCAGGTGGCCCCCACCACCCCCATCGGCCCCACGCAGACCACCATGCCCTACGGCAACTTCGAGAATCCCTTCAACCTGCCTTCCATCGCCGACGCCTGCGGCGCCACCTACGTGGCCCGGTGGACGGTCTACCATGTGCGGCAGCTGGCCAAGGCCATGAAGGAGGCCCTGGGCAAGAAGGGCTTCCGCTTCATCGAGGTCATGAGCCCCTGCCCCACCCTCTATTCCCGGCGCAACCGCCTGGGGGACGGCGTGGACCAGGTGAAATACTACAAGGAGAAGAGCGTCATCAAGAATGGCGTGGACACGAAGGATGTGGGCCTCGGCTACCAGGGGGAGATCGTCGTGGGCAAGTTCGTGGACCGCGAGCGGGCGACGTGGCTGGACTCCATGAACGCGCACTACAGCCAGCACTTCGGCGATGCCTACCAGCCCTACGGAGTCCCAAATGGCCAAGACTGAGATCCGCGTCGGCGGCCTGGGCGGCCAGGGCGTCATCCTCAACGCCTCCATCCTGGGCAAGGCCGCGAGCATCTTCGAGGGCAAGCACGCCACCCTCATCCAGGCCTTCGGCCCCGAGGCCCGGGGCAGTGCCTGCAGCGCCCAGGTGACCATCTCCACCGAGCCCATCGCCTACCCCTACGTCAAGCATCCCGACGTGCTGGTGCTGATGAGCCAGGATGCCTACAACCAGTTCGTGCCCTCCATCAAGCCCGGTGGCCTGGTCCTCTTCGAGGAGGAGCTCGTCACGATGGATGGCCGACTGCCCAAGGGGGTCCGCTCCATCGGCATCCCCGCCACCCGCTTCGCGGAGGAACTGGGTCGTCGCCTGGTGCTCAACATCGTCATGGTCGGCTTCTTCGCCGGTGTGACGGGACTGCTCTCCTTCGAATCCGTGGAGCTGGCCGTGAAGGATTCCGTGCCCAGGGGCACGGAGGACCTGAACATGAGAGCGCTCAGGATGGGTTTCGAATTCGGCCGCAACCACGCAGGAGTGTGATCATGGCTCCCGAAGGCTTCCCCCACATGCTTGCCTTGCGCGATGGCAGCAAGGTCCAACTCTCCATCCTGAAGCCGGAGGAAGGCAAGGCCCTGCACGCCTTCTACCGGGCCCTCCCCGAGGAGGACCGCATGGTGCTCAAGGAGGACGTGCGGCTCACGGGGTGGTCCGAGCGCTTCCTGGCCAAGGTCGCGGAGGGTTCCATCATCTGCCTCGTGGCCAGGGTGGATGGCGAGGTGGTGGCCGAGGGCAGCCTCTACCGCACCTTCTACGGCTGGACCCGGCACGTGGGCGAACTCCGCCTCACCGTGGGCCCCGCCTGGCGCCGCCGCGGCCTGGGCCGCGCCCTGGCCACGGGCCTGGTGAAGATCGCCACGGATCTGGGCATCGAGAAGATCATCGTGCGGGTGGTGGAGAACCAGGTGGCCGCCTTCCACATCTTCCAGCGCCTGGGCTTCATGAAGGAGGCCGTCCTGCACCGCCACGTGACAGACCTGGCCGGCACCAAGCGCGATCTCCTGATCCTGGCCAACGACGTGAGCCAGATCTGGTCCACCATGGAAGCCCTGGTGATGGACTTCGAACCCGACAGCGGCGCCTGATACGAGGGTGCGATCAAAGAAGCACGTTGCGGCAGCAAAGTGCGTAGAGCGACAGCACGGGAAACGGCTCCTGGAGCCGCTTCCTGTGCAGAGCGGCTTTGATCGCCCGGACTGAAAACCAACCGATTGAACACAACTCGGTTTGATGCGGAGGTGCGTTCGAAGATAGCTTCTCTCGAAGCCGAGCGCGTCAAGCGCTGCAGCGCAGACCGGCCTGCCCCCGAAGGGGGTGCTTGAGGCCCGAGGCTGCGATGCAAAGCGACTTCGAACGCCCGACTACAATCTCGATTATTTAATGCGAATCGGTATGATACCCCTGCAGATCCAGCCGCGAGGCCGAGGCTTCAGAGCCCCTGCAGCACATCCCGGCGCTTCTGCTGGTATTCATCTTCCGTGATCAGGTTCTCCTCCCGCATGCGCTTGAGGGCCCGCAGCCGCTTCTCCTGGGCCTCGAAGAAGGCCGCGTCGCGGACGGTGGTCGGGGCCGCCAGCGCCTCTAGCGTTGGCGTGGCCCGCGCCGAGGGGGCCACCTCAGGCGCGGCCTTCAGAGGCTCCAGGGGGAACACCAGCCAATCGCTCCTTCGCGAGGTCGCGCCGGGGCAGGTCAGCGCCACCGCAGATGCGATGCTGCGCGCACCGAAACGGAATTCGGGAAGGATCTGCATTCCACGGTACTGATCGACGAAATCCAGCCGGGTGTCGTGGACGATCAGGTTCAGGCCGCCGCCCTGGACGAAGAGACGGACCGTGAGGCCTTTGGCCGTGTTCAGGAAGCTGCCCCCCCGCCGATGGGTGCTGAGCAGCAGGAGATCCTCCCCGGGCCCGGCCACCGAGAGCGCCTCGCACAGGGGTCCCAGAAGCTGGGCCAGCTCCTCCTTGGCGAAGAGCGCCTCGCTTTCCGTCCCGGAGGTGAATCGGACGGCCGCCAGTTGCTGGCGCAGGGCCTCGGCCTTCACCTGGACCGGCTGATCGTTGAGCGGAGCCCCCGCCTCGGCGGCCACCCGCTTCACCCAGGTGAATTCACCCAGCTTCCACTGCCAGCGGGGTGTCTCCCCTGCCAGCAGCCCCGCGGCACTTCCCAGACAGACCAGCCCCGCCACCATGCGCGTCCCACAGCCCATCTCGACCTCCCCTGACCACTCCCGGCCAGTGTACCGGAAGGCTGCCCAGGTGAATCCGTGAAGGGGGAAGGCATTCCATGAAAGAATGACGTGAACCACTCACACCATTCATTCCGGGGGATTCCGCCATGGGCCTTTCCGTCACCGACCCCATCGAACGCGCCATCGACCGCACCAAGGCCATCCTGTTCCAGCCCTTCCAGGCAGAGAAGTGGTTCACCCTGGGCTTCTGCGCCTTCCTGGCGCAGCTGGGCAGCCCCGGGGGATTCAATTCCTTCCAGAACTTCGGCGGCCGCAATAATGTGGGCGACAGCCTGAAGTCCGCCCTGGAGCCCGTGCGCGAATGGATCCTGGCCCACCTGGCCCTGGTGATCGCGGGCCTCGTCCTGGCGATTCTCCTGGGGCTGGTCCTGGGGTGGCTGAAGGCCCGGGGCCAGTTCATGCTCCTGGACGGCGTGGCGCACAACCGCGGGGAGATCGCCAAGCCCTGGACGGAATACGCCCCCGAGGGCAACAGCCTCTTCGGCTTCAATATCCTCTTCGGTGTGGTGGTGCTCCTGGGAATCGCGTCCATCGCAGGGTTCGCGTTCACATTGGCCCTCCCCGATATCCGCGCCGAGGAATTCGGCCGCCCGGCCATCACGGCCCTCCTGGTGGGCCTCCCCCTGCTCCTGGCCTTCCTCCTCGCCGCCGCCGTTGTAGGCGTGCTGCTGCTGGACTTCGTCGTCCCCGCCATGTACCTGCGCCGCCAGGGCACCCTGGAGGCCTGGGGCACCGTGCGCCGGGAAGTCTTCGCGGGGCGGACGGGCACGATCGTGCTCTACCTCCTGATGAAACTCGTCCTCGGCTTCGCCATCGGCATCGTGGCCTTCCTGGGCATCTGCCTCACCTGCTGCTGCGCCATCCTCCCCTACATCGGGACCGTCATCCTCCTGCCCCTCTTCGTCTTCCACCGGAGCTACTCCTTGTGCTTCCTGGAACAGCTGGGAGCGGGGTGGAGGTTCTTCGGGGGAGAGGAGACAGCGGTGGCGGAAAGCATTGGCGAGAATACCTAAAAAACATTAGACGGCCTCTCCAGCACCCGACTCACCTATGAATGACTATCTAATGCCATTGACGTTTTTGACGATCCTATTTTTTTTGGGGTCCTGGGCGCTCTTGCACATTCTTATCGCCGCCCACAAATCAGGCGTTTTATTCATGAGAGAAACAGCCTATTACAGGAATGATTCGCGCCGTTTTCATGGCTCCGACTTCATGGCGATTATGATTCTATACGCCATTTTGGGCATGTTTATATTATTTTTATTTTCAATCACACTAGCCATGCTTTCGTCTTATAAAGCAGGACTTATAATAACATCAACACTATGTATCCTGAATATGGGTTTTGCGCTAAGGCGAGCTCCAACAAAACAAGCCAAACCCAATACAAGTTTTTCCATTATTTCAATTTATGGTGTTGCCATTATCATGACAACCACCACATTATGCATAAAAGGCGAAAAATCAGACTATTTAATTGAACTTTACGCACTTACAAGTTCTGCCACTCTTGCAATACTTCATTTTATTCGATTAAAATCAGGTAAATTCTATTATAAATTCCGCAAACGCGTCAAAAAAACAAGGAGCACCAATGCGAATGCGTCGGGTAGACCGGTGTAATCGCTCACCCAGGTGGCCCTTCGCCTCGCCATAGCCCCTCGCCCCCGGGACGCACCATGATCGCAACGCTCTTTCTGGCCATGGGCACCCTGTTCTTCTGGATGCTCTTCTCGGCCTTCACCTCCCGGGAGATCAAGGCGCGGGGGTGGGGGTTCGAGTGCCGGATCTACAACCGGGGCAGCGAGCCCGTGATGTACTGGCTGACCTTTTCCTGCTACCTGATCTGCGCCGTCTGGGCCACGGCCTTCGGCATCCTGGCGGCGATCAGACAGGCTGGACTGTGATGGATTGAATCTTCACTTGGGGCGGCCCCGCAATTCGCATGTGCCCCAAGCGTTCCGAGTTCGCATTTCTGATCAAAGCACTCTCTCACCAACACAAACCCATTCGAATCATCAGGTGC
>JAYSNJ010000161.1:0-8817 GCA_043723905.1 Holophagaceae bacterium | reverse complement strand
CTCCTTGCCCGCAGCCAGCCTGGAAAGGAAATCCGCCAGGTCATCGGTGGGGGCGAAGGCACGACCTCCGCTAGCCTCGGCCAGCCGCTGGAGGAATTCCGGTTGGGCCCTGCTGGTGGCGGGTTCCTTGGGTGCCCCTTCGGTTTCCCCGGCGCTGGTTTCGGTCGCCATGGGCACGGGCTGGGGGGTGGCCTGACCGAAGGCCACGGCGTAGAGCGGAAGATGGGCCTCCCTGAGGAAGCCCGTGGCCCGGGTGAGGGCGTCCCCTTGGGCTTCCCAGGTTTCCTCGCCGTCGCTGAGGAGCAGGATCACAGCCGGGGCCTTCTTGTCCGCCTGGGCGGCGATCTGGGGCAGGCCGCGGCCCAGGCTGGTGCCGGGGCTGCCGATCTCGCCAGGATTCACGGCCCGCAGCGCATCCCGCAGCAGTGCGTGGTCCTCGCCCGGCGGCAGCAGCGGGATGGTGTCTCCCGTGAGCAGATCCAGGCTGTACCGGAGCCCCGGCGTGGGGTGGTCCCAGAGCCGGTCCAGTGTGCGCAGCGTGGCTTCCCAGCGGCTCCTGCCCCGGCAGTCCTGCACCAGCATGGAGCGGCTGGCATCCACCGCCACATGGACCGTGAGCCGGGGCACTTCCGGCAGTCCGTAGCGGGGCTCCGCCAGCCCCAGCCCCGCCCCCGTCAGCACCAGGGCCATGCCGAGCCCCTGGAGCAGGGGCTTCTGGCCCACCACCCGCACGCCGATGCCCGGCCGCAGCTGGGCCCAGGCTCCCAGCAGGAGCGCCAGCAGCGCCAGGGCCAGGGTGGGGGCGAGGAAGACGGGATGGGAGAAGGGAAGGGTCATGGATGCGGGTTCTGGGGGAAAAAGACGAAGGGGGGCACGGAGGAAAGAAGAGAACTGTAAAGGGAAAAGCTAGATAGGACGAAGGGGGGATGGTCAAAGGGATTGATTATCAGCACAGGAGAAAATTGTTCCTGTTCATTCTCTGTGTTTTTCTCTGTTTTTCCTCCGTGTCCTCTGTGCCTCCGTGGTGGTATTTCTAGCCCTTAAGCCATTCCGGCCGCTTGCGGCCCCGCTTGCGGGCGAGGTCAAGGGCCAGGGGCAGGGCGAGGAACGCCGCGGCTGCGAGGAGCCACTTGGCCAGGGGTCTGCCTTCCGAGGGCGCGTCCACGGGCAGGGAGGTCTTCTCCAGCTTGTCCACGGCGGCCAGGGAGCGCTCGAGGCCCTGGGGATCGTCCGCCGCGAGGAATTCACCGCCGGTGAGCAGGGCGATCTGGCGCAGGGTTTCGGAATCCGTGTCCACCTTGAGCTGGGCGAAGGCACCGCCATCGATGGGGTAGAGGCTCTCGCCCCCGGGCCTTCCGATGAGCACGGTGTGCACGCGGATGCCCTGGTTCTTGGCCTCGATGGCCGCCTCGGGTCCCGAGACCCGGCCCCGGTTCTGGGCGCCGTCCGTGAGCAGCAGGATCACCCGGCTGCGGGCGGGGCTGCCGGAGAGGCGCCGCACGGCCGTCATCAGGGCGCTGCCGATGGCGGTGCCATCGTCGCGGCTGTCCAGTTCCAGGCGTTCCAGCATGGTCCAGAGCCTCAGATGATCAGCGCTGAGGGGGCTCAGGGTCACGGGGTGGGCGCTGAAGAGCACGACGGCGAAGCGGTCGTCGGGCCTCCCGGCGATGAAGGCCTTCAGCAGACGGCGCGCGGCGCTCCAGCGGTCCTCCTTGCCATCGTCCAGGGCCTTCATGGAGCTGGAGCCGTCCAGCACGACGGCGAAATCCACCACCGGGGCGCGGCCGCGCACATGGGTGCGCCATTCGGGACCGCTGGCGGCGAGGACCAGGAGGACGGCGAGGAGCACCGGGAGCACCCGGGCCGTGTGGCGCTCGAAGGTCGACGTGGGGCGCTCGTGGGGAATGCCCCATCGGTAGGGCGCCCGCAGGGCGGCCCAGAGCGCCGGAAGCAGGAGCAGGAGGAGATAGGGATAGCGGAGTTCCATCATGGGCGCACCTCCTGTGCGCCCACCCTGCGGGCGGGCCTTTGGCCCGTGGGTCTCTGCTCCTGCTCCGGCCTCATCTCCGCCCCTCCAGCTGTTTGAGGAGGGCGGCCAGGGGGGGGAAGGGGGGCTCCCTGCGGGCGAAGCGGGCGGCGTCCAGGCTCTGGACCCAGGTGGCCCACACTTCCAGCTGGTGGAAGCGGAACTCCGCCGCACCCCAGCTGCGGGCCTCCTCGCCGAAGCGGGCCGCCAGGAGATCCCGGCCCTGGGCGTGGGCATGGTCCAGGGTCTCCCGGCGGGAGTCCGCCGGGGGCCAGTGGTGGGCAAAGACCCGGCGGCGGTGGTGGAGGGCGCGCTTGGCGCCATTCTTTCGCCAGCGGCGGAAGATCCAGGCGGCGAACAGGGCAGGGGGCAGCAGCAGGAGGCTGGCCCAGGCCCAGGGGAAGGGAATGTAGGGCAGGATATCGCCCTGGCCGCCGCCCACGCCCATCCAGGGCGCCCCGAAGGGCACGGTGCGGGGCACAAGGATGCTCATCTCTGGCGAACGGCGGCCGTCCCCCAGGTCCATGGGCGGGATCACCGCCGTGCCCGCGCTGAGGGCCTGCACCGTGAGCCGCCAGCCCCGGCCATCCGGCAGCGGTTCCACGCTGCGCAGGGCGAAGGGTCCGAGTTTCTCTTCTGCCGGGCGGGGGAGGGGCGCCTTCGCAGGGTCGTCCTCCCGCAGCTCCAGCACAGCCAGCTGCCCGAAGGCGATCTCCTGCGGCGCCTTCCAGACCGGTGCGGCCGAGAGCGCGATCCCTCCGAGGAGAATCGCCAGGGCGCCGTAGAAAGACGAACTCACCACGGAGGCACGGAGGCCACGGAGAAAAGAACACGGAGAAAAATGAAATGGAAACAAGCCCTGCCGCAATTTGAACCCAGAGCCCGCCGCATTCTCCGCGGCCCGAGTCACCCTCCGACCGCAGCGAATGCGAAGGGAGGATGGGACCGACTCGGCGAAGCCGAGTGCGGCCCCGCAGGGGCGAGGGCCATCAACCGAGTCACCATCCGACCGAAGCGAAAGCGAAGGGAGGATGGGACGGAATGGCCGAAGGCCATTGCCGCCCGCAGGGCGAGGGCCGGAGGCCCGAGTCACGATCCGACCCACCCGCGCCGTTCTCACGCCCCTCCCCCCTTGAGCCAGGCGCCCAGTCTCAGGACGGGATCGTCGTGGAGATCCCAGTTCTGGCGCTCTACGGTGCCCGCGAATTCGGGATCGGGCCAGTTGGGCATGTGGCGCTGGTGGCGATTCTCGGGGCGGAACCACACGACGCGATGGCGGGCGGCCACGGGTTTCAGCAGAGGCGCCAGGCCCTGCAGGCCCGCGCCATTGCTGAGGATCCAGAGCCGGTGCCCCTTGCCACGCTCGCCCCAGTGGCCCAGGGCCTCCCGCCAGCCCTCGGGAGTGGGGATGGAGGGGCCCCGCTCGGCGAGAGCCTCCAGCACCTTCAGGCCGGCGACGCGACCGCGCTTGGGGGCCAGGCGCAGGGGGGGCGTGCGGCCGTCGCCGGGGACCAGCAGGCCCAGGCGGTCCTTGCCCGCGTTCATGGTCACCATGGCCGCCCCTGCGATCTCCAGGGCCCAGCGCATGGGAGTGACGGGATCGCCCAGGAACATGGAGGGCGAGGGATCCACCACCAGCCAGAGGATCAGTTCCCGGCTGGATTCGAAGCGCTTCACGATGGGTTCGCCCACCCGGGCCGTCAGGGGCCAGTTGATGGTGCGGGGATCGTCCCCGGGCACATAGGGCCTGTTCTCCACGAAGGTGAGGCCCGAGCCCTTGAGCTTGCTGGGGTGCAGCCCCTCCGTGCCCCCGGTCAGCACCCGCCGCAGGCGCAGCGGAAGGCGGCGCAGGCGGACGAGGAAACGGGTGGGCAGCGGCATGATGGATCAGCCTCGACGGGGATTGGAGGCTAGGCCTCGTCCTGGGGGCGGCGTCTGAGCCCGCAGGGCGAAGAGGAAGCGGGTGGGGAGGGGCATGGGGCTATTCTGCCTCGCCTTGCGTGAAATCCAGACCGGAAACCACGCCGTCCTTGGGCGCCCGCAGGGTCAGGGGCAGTTCGAGCTGCTTGTGTTCCTTCGCGCCCAGTTTCAGCTTCCAGCTGCGGACGCCCGGCAAGGGCTCGGTCCAGTTCGGGGTGAAGTCCGGGAGAAGGCTGATCTTCACCTGGTCGCTGCCGGATTTCAGGATCCGATCCTGCACCTCGAGGTCCAGAGTCTCGGAGCCATCGTTCGTGAGCTCGATGCGCTCCCGCACCGTCCATTGGCGCTCCTTGGTGAAGGTGCCCACTTCCTCCTGCTTGCGATCGATCTTCTGGAAGGCCACGCGCACCGACTTGTAGGGACCAAAGCTCAGGGCGAAGGGCTGGCCCGCCGGGGGCAGGGTCAGCGGGGCTTCGCCCAGGCGCTGGTTGCCCGCAAATCGCAGCACCGGGGAACCGGGGAAAAGGGGCAGTCCGCCGGGCGCGGGAAACCGGGCCAGGAGGTAGGCCTTGGGATCCAGGCGGGGTGAGGCGAATATGGTCAGCTGGGGCGCCAGCTCCCGGCTCTGGACCTTGAAGCGATGGGGTTCGCCGTCCGAAGGCACATCCTTGCGGCCGTCTACCAGGAAGGTGGCCGCGAGGCCCGAGGCCTCCTCGATGACGGAGGCTGTGGATTCTTCGGCTTGATTGGAGGCGGGGGCGGGTGCTACGGCATACGTGTTTGACATATCTTGTCTGGGAATTTCTTTCGGGGCGTACTCGGGAACGACGTCCCGAGAGGACAGCGGCGGAGGCGGTGGTGCGGGGAGAGGTTTAGACCAGCTGACCACTCGGCTTTCGGAAAACTGAGGAACCACTAGACTCCGGCTGGGTCTCGCATTGCTGATCTCCAGACGTACGCCCTCCCAGGCTTCACCGGTGTTCTGTGTGATGGAGGCGAAGAGCAGGAGATCCAGGCGGTTGCGATCCTCGGCGAGCCTGGCCTCGTAGAGGGGTTTCCAGCGGGCTCCCCGGGTGCGGTAGCTGAGTTCGACTTCGGCTTCTCCGGCCTGGGAAGTGGTCAATTCTACGGTGACACGGCTGGGGGCTGTGCGGCGCTCGTTGGCGCGCTTCTGCATCTCGGCGGCGATCCGCAGATCCTCGCGGCTCAGTTTCTCGAGATCACGCTTGCGCCGCCGCTCACCCGTCAGAAGTTCGGCCATGCGGACCTGAAAGCTCTTGCCGAATTCCAGGATAGTGGCGGCGTTGGGCGCCCCGTAGGTCATGCGGGCGGAGAGTTCCTTGTCGTGGGTGGCCTGCAAGGCCTTGAGAAAGACGAGTTCCTGCTGAGCCGCCTCGCCCTGGGATTCGAGGGCATCGCGCTTTTCGCGCAGGGTCTCCCGCTCCCCCTCCAGCCGCTTCCAGTCCGGAGTTTCCGTCACCACACGCACATCGCTGGTGAGGGCGAGATCGCCCAGGCGCAGTCCCGCCGGGCCCTTGGCCGAAACCTGCAGATCCTCGATGCGCAGGCCCGGGGGGAGGGCCTCCAGCACCACCTTCTGGGTGCCCGCCTCCGGCAGCCTAATCTTCCCCACACGTGTCACCCAGGCTTCGTCCGGGTGCAGGCGCACCCGCTGGATGGGGGCCCTGAGGGGCAGGGGGGCCTCCGCCAGGAGGCAGAGGGAGACGAAGGGCAGCAGGGCAGGGATGCGCATGGGGGCTCACGAATGGGATGCTTCAGTCTACCCTTGTCGGGAGACCAGAGGACCGCCGATGGGGAAGGGCAGACAGGCCGTGGCAGTCCTCGCCCTCCTTCTGGGCCTTGCCGGATGCCGGGGACCCGCTCCCCGGCCCCGAGGGCCCAGCCACCCCAAAACTCCCCTGACTTCCGCGCCTCTGCCCCGTCTCGGTTTCGCCATCCAGGCCGGGGCCTTCGCCCGGGTGGAGAACGCGGCCCGGCTGGCGGCCCAGCTCCAGGCCCAGGGGCTCGACGCCACGTACATGCCGACGCCTTCGGGGCTTTTCCGGGTGCGCTTCGGGGATTTCCGCACCCGGGAGGCCGCCCGAGAACGGGCGGAGGCGCTGCGGACCACGGGCCTCATCGAGACCTTCTGGGTGGTGAGCCCCGAGGAGCAGCCCGCCGCGCGCATGAATTTGGGCGAGCTGCCTGCCCTCCGGCGCAGCCTGGTGGCGACGGCCCGCAGCTTCCTGGGCGTGCCCTACCTCTGGGGCGGCAGCACGGACCAGGGCTTCGATTGCAGCGGGTTGGCCATGGCCGTCTACCAGCTCAACGGCCTGCGCCTGCCCAGGTCCTCCTCGGCCCAGTTCGACGCCGGGCGAACGGTGGCAGGCGCCGAGCTCCAGGCCGGGGATCTGGTCTTTTTCGCCATGGGGGGTAAGGGCCGGGTCTCCCACGTGGGGATCTATGTAGGGGAGGGCGCCTTCATCCACGCCCCGGCCAAGGGCCGGAGGGTCTGCCTGGAGAGCCTGGCCTCGAACGGGTTCAGGGATCGGCTCCTGGGGGGAAGAGGCTACCTGTGAGGTTCTCGGGGGATTGGGGAAAATCCACGATGCCCTGAAACGCGGCGCTTCGGTCGTCATCCAAGCCTCTCAGACCCCCGGAGGCCCCATGCCCTTGTCCAGGCTCCTATCCATCGCCGCCCTGCCAGCCCTGTTCGGGCCCCTCGCCGCCCAGACCCTCATCCCCCAACCGGTCATCCGCAAGGCCGTTCCCCAGATGGTCTACCCTAATTCCCCGGGCTGGCTGGATGGCTTCGGACGGATCATCGTCTACCTTCAGGGCGAGAACCTGGCGCCGGATGATGACCTGGGTCATCCCACGGGCCAGGAAGGGGGCTACCAGCACATCTTCGTGCGGGGGGTCTCCCCCAAGGGCGATCGTACGACCCCATGGATGGTCGCCAACGAGGCCAACGGGGCCCGGACCCTGGGGGCCTGTGCCAAGAGCCTCATCCAGCTCGGCATCAATCCCGCCCGCTTCCTCAGCGAGCCAGGCAGCCACCTCCAGGTGAAACTCTGGGTCTCCCGCAGCGTCACCGAGGCGGAGGATCCCTCCACCTCCACCGCCCTCGCCAGCACCTGGTCCCCGATCTTCACCGTCGATGTGGCACCCGCAGGGGTCCAGAAGCCTCTGCCTCTGCCTCCGCCCCTCCGGCACCCAAGGCGGCCACGCTGACCAAGCTCACCCCTGCGGTGTTCAGGCTGCCCGACCCCGCGGCCACATACCGGATCAAGGTCTACGGCACGAACATGGGAGGCACGGACAACAAGGTCCTCTTCAACGGGGATGCGGCCGCCGCAGTGACCCAGGAGGCGCGCACCCGCTACTACGACGAGGACAACAGCCTGCTTCAGGGCGGTGTGGGCCTCTTCTGGGTCACCGTCCCTGAAAAATTCCGCCGTGTCGGCCAGCTCACCGTGGTCGTGCAGTCATCGGAGGGGCTGCGCAGCAACCCCCTCGCCCTGACCTTCCAGGGCATGGCCCTCAAGCCCCTGGCAAGGCCCCTGGTCCAGGGGGAGGTCAAGGCGATCGTGCCCCCGCCCACGATCATCAGGGCGCCTGTGCCCATCAAGCACTGAGCCGTGATCGCGAAACAACCCGAGAAGTCCGGGGTGATTCGTTAAGGCTCCTGAACCGGGCGGTCTACTTGAGCCTGTCGAGCTCCTTCTGGATGCGGATGCGCTGAGCCTCCTGCTTCACCCTCTCGAGGGCCATCGCGTAGTTCGCCCTGGCCTGGGCCTGGTCGCCTTTGGCGGCCCAGGCCTCGGCAAGGCTATCGTAGACGTTCCAGGAGTCGGGGTGATCCTGGACATTCCGCTGGAAGAGGGCGATGGCTTCGTCGATTTTGTTCTGCCCCAGGAGGGCGTAGCCCTGCTGGTTGACCTCCGCCTCCGTGGCCACCATCAGGGCCTTCGCCCGCAGGGCTTCCGCGCCCTTGGCGTCCCCCTTTTTCTCCAGCAGGGCGGCCTTGATGCGCAGGCTCCCATAGGATTCCCGCATGGCCAGGGAGCGGTCGATCCACCTCTGGGCCTCCTCCAGGTTCACGTCATTGCGCACGCACCACCCAGCAGCTGCGCTCCAGCCCTCCGGGAAGAACTGGGGGAGGCCCCGCATCTGGTCCCGCAGGCTGAGGACCACCATCTGGGGGGTGTCCACCGTGATCGGGATGGGAAGGCGCAGCTTCTCCCAGCGCAGTGAGAGGGTGACTCCCTTGTCCCCCGGATCATCGAAGGTGTAGGCTAGGCGCTCCGTGGGTTCAGAGGGGACGGGGGTTACCTGCACCTGGGCCACGTCCTCCCTGGGGTCATAGCTGTAGCTGCCCCAGCCATGGGACTGGCTGCTGAAGATCACGGTCCACTCCGTGGCCGTGGGCAGCATGTGGAGGCCGTAGCGCCCCGCAGGCAGGGGGGTCCCGCCGACCTTGACCGGCGTGGAAAAGGTGACGACGGTGTTCTCGTTGGCCCCCGCCCGCCAGACCTGGCCGTAGGGGACGAGGCCCCCCCAGACCTTGCGGCCATTGATTGCCGGACGGTGGTAGACCACATCCAGGTCCGTCAGCCCCACCTGCTGGCTGATCTGGCCCCGGGGGCTGGCTTCGGGAAGGACGAGAGGCGGCGCCTGGGCGAAGAGCAGGGGCGCGGCGGCGAGAAGGACGGGGACGAAGCGATGCATGGGACACCTCCGGGGCCATGCTGAGCCCGAATGCCCTGGCAGGGATCGGTTGTGGGGCGACCGGTGGATTTCCGGGGGCGACCCGCGAAAGGAAGGCCGCCATCAAGCCAGCTTCTCTCCAAATGCAACGTGCGCGGCCC
>JAYSNJ010000160.1:0-9894 GCA_043723905.1 Holophagaceae bacterium | reverse complement strand
CCGCCGACACGAGTGGCGGCGTCCGGGAATGCCCGATTGGAACCTTCACGTCTCCTGCGGCCGGGAATCGGCATGGAGCTTGAAAAAGTGAGAACCGGGATCTGGACTCCCCCCCAAGACGCACCGCCCATTCCCTGGCCGGTCATCGAGGCCAGCCTGCGCCATGCCAATCGCCGCCCCTCCCCCCACAAGCTGAGCCCCTGGGCCCCGGAATCCCCCCGGCGCGCGGCGGTGGCCGTGCTGCTCTGGGGCGACGAGGCGGGTGCCCGGCGCATCGTCCTCGCCCTGCGCGGTCCCACGGCGCCCCAGCACCCGGGGGAGCTGGCCTTCCCCGGGGGCATGGTGGAGGCCTGCGACCGGGATCTCCCGGCCACGGCCCGGCGGGAGCTGGCCGAAGAACTGGGCGTCACCGAGGACCTCTGGGAACTGGGCTGTTTCCCCGACGGAGTCGCCAAGGCCCGGATCCGCTTCACGCCGGTTTTTTTCCGCTGGGACAGCCCGGCGCCGCACTTCGAACTCGGCATGGAGATCCAGGAGGTCCTCACCCTGCCCTTGGCGGCCCTGCAGGAGGCGCCCTGGCAGAGGGAGACCCTGGAACACCAGGGCCTCTCGCTCCAGACTTGGCGCCTGGAGCTGCCCCGCTGCCCTCTCTGGGGCGCCACGGCCTTCGTGCTGAAGGCCTGGCTGGATTCCCTGGGAGCAGCCCCGGTCTGATACTCTTTTTTCATGCGCTTTCTCAGTAGCCACATCCTCCATTTCTTCCTGATGGGCCTCGGCATCTCCGCCGTGCTCGGATTGCTGCATCCCACCCTGCGCCCGGAGCGCACCCGGGCCAGCATCCTGAAGCACGCGGCGGGCCTGCTGGGCATCGGCCTGCTCCTGGCCTGGGTGATGTACCTGCTGCCCCGCTACCCCGTAAGGTTCTAGGCATGTTTCGACGGGCTCGCGCCTACCTGCTCATCCTTCTCCGGCCCCTGCGCACCCTCGTCACCGCCACCTGGCAACAGGTCATCACGACCTTCCCCGGCCTGGGCCGGGGCGTGGACTTCTCCTGGGAAGTGCTGCGGAAGTACTACAAGGACGACTGCTTCAGCTACGCGGCGGGGCTCAGCTTCTGGTTCATCATCAGCCTCGTGCCCATGAGCACCCTGCTCTTCAAGATGCTGGGCCTGCTCCTGGGCAAGGGGGCCTACGCGGTGGCGACCCAGCGCGTACTGGAGACCATCATCCCCTTCCTGCCCCCGGGCTTCGTGGAGGACTCCATCCGCAACAGCCAGCAGATCGGCGGCCTCTGGCTCTCCATCCCCGTCCTGGTGTTCGGCAGTTTCTGGGGGATCGGCCAGCTGGACACGAGCCTGGCCCATGTCTTCGGCCTGCGCATCAAGAAGCATCGCCAGACCCGCAAGAATCCCCTGCTCCGCCAGCTCTACATCCTGGTGGGGGGCATGGTGCTGCTGGTCCTCTTCATCGCCCTCCTGGTGGGCGGTGTCCTCAGCAAGCATCTGCACTTCCCTCAGGCGGAAGTCCTGCCCTATCTCTCGCCCCTGCTCTGCCTCGTGGTGCTGACCGTACTGCTGCAGCACATTCCGCGCCTGCACGTGAACTGGCGCCACGCCTTCCTGGGCTCGGCCGTCTCGACCACCCTCTGGTGGCTGGCCAAGTGGGGCTTCGCCGTCTACCTGAACCACACCTTCACCTGGGGCATCATGTACGGCTCCATGCTGAGCATGGTGGCCGGTCTCACCTTCCTCTATTACTCCTGCGCCATCTTCCTGCTGGGCGCCGAGATCACGGCGGGCTTCTACCGCCACGAGACGGGCACGGTCCCAGGCTACAAGGTGCCTGGAAACCTCAGGGACTCTGGAAACCTCAGGGACTGAGGATCGCGGATTTCGAGGTGCCACCGCCAGGCGGCTACCCGGAGTGCACCTCTCAGCCGGGTTTTTCGGGACGCCGCCACTCGGGTCGGCGGGTCCCGGCTCCGGGCGCATGCGCCCTTCGCTACCCGCTACGCCCCTCGCCTCGGCGGCTACCCGGAGTGCACCTCCCAGCCGGGCACTCCGGGACGCAGCACGCCCCAGTTCGGCCTTCAGCCGAGCCTGGTTCGCGCTGCTCTACGCCGCCTCCTTTGTCGGCGGCTACCCGGAGTGCACCTTGGGGTCAGTCCCCGTTGTCTTTCCCGTGGCCGCTGACCGGGATGTCGAAATCCTGGGCCCGGTACTCGTTGATCTTGTTGCGCACGGTGCGCAGCGCGATATCGAGTTTCTGGGCGCAGTGGGTGCGGTTGCCCTCCAGGGCCCCCAGGGTGGAGAGCAGCCAGAAGCGCTCCAGTTCGGGCAGGGAGAGCCCCAGGGGCAGGGCCACCAGGGTGCCCAGGGCCGCGTCCCGGAGCGGATGCTGGGGATCGGCGATCACCACGCCGGAGGGCAGATGGGGCGAAAGCGCCGGGGCGTGGGGAAGCGGCACGCTCTCCGCAGCCGGCTCCGGCGGGTCCTCGGGCAGGCCTTCCATCTGGTCGGCATCCAGGAGCCAGCGGAGATCCTTCTCCGTGAGCGTACTGCCATGGTTCAGCACCACGCAGCGCTGGACGGCATTCTCCAGTTCGCGGATGTTGCCCGGCCAGGGATGGCGGTCCAGGGCGGCCAGGAAGCTGGGGGACAGCTTGGGCGTGGCCCGGTCGTTCTCCCGGGCGTAGCGCTCCGCGAAGTGGGCGGCGAGGAGCACGAGATCGGCCGTGCGCTCCCGCAGGGGCGGCAGGCGGAGGGGGATCACGTTGAGGCGGTAGTAGAGGTCCTCCCGGAAGCGCCCCTCCCGGACCTCCGTGGCCAGGTCCCGGTTGGTGAGAGCGATCAAGCGGACATCGACCTGGATGGGACGGCTGCCGCCCAGGCGATCCACCGTGCGCTCCTGGAGGGCCCGCAGGAGCTTGCCCTGAAGGGCCAGGGGCAGTTCCCCGATCTCGTCGAGGACCAGGGTGCCGCCCTCCGCCATCTCGAAGCGGCCCGGCTTGGCGCTGGTGGCGCCGGTGAAGGCGCCCTTCTCGTAGCCGAAGAGTTCGCTCTCCAGCAGGTTCTCGGGGATGGCCGCGCAGTTGATGGCGACGAAGGCCCCCTTGCGCCGGGGGCTCGCCGCATGGATGAGCTTGGCGAGGAGTTCCTTGCCCGTGCCGCTCTCGGCCTGGATGAGGATGGTGGCCCGGCTGTCCGCGGCGCGCCGCGCCAGGGCCAGCGTTTCAGCGAGAATCGGGTCCTGGGTGAGAATCACCGGCGCATCGCCGGGCTCCTCGGCCTTGAGGTGGGCATCGCTCTGAATGGCCTTGCGCACCGCGTTCACCAGCTCATCGGGGCTGAAGGGCTTGGAAAGATAGTCGAAGGCCCCCAGGCGCATGGCCTCCCGGGCCGTGTCCAGGCTGCCGAAGGCCGTCACCAGCAGCACAGGCATCCCGGGGTCGAGAGCCTTCAGGCGGGCCGTGAGCTGGAGCCCATCCATGCCCATCATCCGCAGATCCGTGACCACGGCATCGAAGGCCCCCGGACGCGTCATGCGCAGTGCCTCCTCGCCGCTCTTGGCCTGCTCGGTGACGAATCCGGCCCGCTTGAGGCTCATGGCCATGCCGTCCCGCATGCCGGGATCGTCATCCACCACCAGGATCCGCAAAGGATTCGCCATGAGTTCTTCCAGAAAGACCGGGACTGCGTTCGAGGGCTTTATCGGTTGTCGGGGCCGGGACTGGAGTTTTGGCGCATTCGGGCCTTGCCCAGGCGCTTGGGGCCTTCGCTGGTGGGCGCCTCGCCCCGCACCGGGTCGCCATGGCGGGCGATGAGCAGGTAGAGCTGTCGGCGGCTCACGCCCAGGCGCTGGGCGGCCTCCACCCGGTTCCCGTAGCTGCGGCGCAGGACCCGGTGGAGGAGCAGGCGCTCCAGGACATGGAGGTTGGTGGCCAGATCATCGGAGTCCAGGGGCAGGGAGCCTTCGCTGGAGGCCGCAGGCCCATCCTCGGGCAGTTGGCCCAGCAGTTTCCAGCGCACCACGCGGTTGCGCAGCCCGCGCAGGTTCCCCAGGCAGGGCAGGCGGCCCAGGGCGGGCGGCAGGGGGCCCGCACAGCCCTCTTCCTCCGCCAGGGCCGCCAGGCATCCGGGGATGGCCGCCGGGTCTTCCGAGAGGAGGGGGACCCGCAGCACCAGGCAGCGGGCTTCCGCGCCGGGACCGGGCGGACGGTGGGCCGCCAGCACACCGCCGGGATTCTCCTGCAGCCAATGCTCCAGTGCCTGCTCGCTCAGCAGATCCGCGTCATCCTGGAAGGCCCTGCCCCGCCGCCGGGCGAGCTCCTGGCCCACCGTACTGGCGCCGGAGCCGCCTCCCCCATGGATCCAGATCGGCTCGGCTCGGGCCAGGAGTTCCTGGAGGGACCGTCCCCAGGTCCCGAAACCGGGCATCCGCTCCAGCGGGATCATCGGGATGCCCTGGGGCTGTGGGAACGACGGAATGGCTTCATGGGGTCCAGTCTGCCATCACTTTAGGAGCCGTTCCGAAATCACCACTGCTTCTCTGGTTGTTTCAAGCGGCTCCTCCAGCTATCGGGCGCAGGGCGCCCTCCTGCTCACGATGCTCGCAGGGCTGGAGCCTCTATGTCGTTGTCGCCATTGAACTAGAAAGATATTTCATGACAACGACGCGAGGCCCAGATCCCTGAGGCGTTCCTGGTTCCAGGCCGCCCGCAGCCTCTGGGCCCCTTCGAGGGCCCGCCCAGGGATACTCCGGATTAAGCTGGAGCGAGGGGTTCCCATGTCAGGCTTTCGCACCTACGTGCAAGACCAGCTGAGCCAGATCGCGTCCATCACCGCGCGGCCCATGTTCGGCGGGCTGACTTTCTTCCACGAGGGCCGTGCCTTCGCGCTCATCGCCGAAGAGCGCCTCTACTTCAAGGTGGACGACACGAACCGCAGCGATTTCGAGGCCAGGCACATGAGCCCCTTCCTGCCCTTCGGGGATCCCTCGAAGCCCATGGCCTACTGGGAGCTGCCCGAGGAGGCCCTGGAAGACCTCGATGAACTGAGGCTCTGGATGGACAAGGCCCTCCAGGTCGCCGCCCGCACCAAGCCCCGGAAGCCCCGCCCCAGGAAGGAGAGGCCATGAGCCCCATTCCCCGCCCTACCACTCACGAATATGCCCCCTTCTACGCCCGGTACATCGAGAAGGTGCCCGAAGGTGATCTCCCCGCCCTGCTGCTGGCCCAGATCGCCCAACTGGACGGGCTCCTGGGTGGCCTGGACGAAGCCCAGGCCTTGCACCGCTACGGCTCGGGCAAATGGAGCATCAAGGAGACAGTGGGCCATCTCGCGGATGGTGAGCGGATCCTGGCCTACCGCCTCCTGCGCATCGCCCGGGGTGATGCCACGGCCCTGGCGGGATACGAAGAGGATGATTACGTGAAGGCCGCGGGTTTCGATCGGCGTTCCCTGGAAGATCTGCTCTCGGAGTTCCGCGCCCTGCGCCACGCCACGATCTGCCTCGTCTCCAGCCTGGACGCAGAGGCCTTCCAACGCCGCGGCACGGCCAACGGCAATCCGGTCTCCGCCGCCGCCTTGGCCCACATCCTCTTCGGCCATGTGGCCCACCACATCGCCATCCTGCAGGAGCGCTACCTGGCCTGATCCCCCCTTCCCCTTGACCCTTTGGAGTCCCAAGGTAGCCTGGAGACATCTCCTGCGAGGCATCCATGCGACCCTTCGGACTCGATCTCTGGGCCATCCTGGTGGCCACCCTCCTGGGAGCCTGGCGCTGAACCTGCTGCTGCTCCTGCCCGAAGACTTCAGCGCCCCGGACCATGCGCGCCTGACGGGGCGCCGCCTCACCCATGTCCGGGAGGTGCACCGGGCCGCGGAGGGCGATCGCCTGAGCGTGGGCCTCCTCGGGGGATCCATGGGTTCGGGCCTGGTGACCCGTTTGGACAGTGAGTGTCTGGAGATGGAAGTGATCCTGGACCAGACTCCACCCCCCAAGCTCGAGCTGACCCTCGTGCTTGCCCTGCCCCGCCCCAAGGTGCTCAACCGCGTGCTGGCCTCGGCTGCGAGCCTCGGCGTGGCGCGGATCTACCTCATCAATGCCTGGAAGGTGGAGAAGGGCTACTGGAAGAGCCCCCGCATGGCGGAGGAGAATCTCCTGCTCCAGCGCCTCCTGGGCCTGGAACAGGCCAGGGACACGGTGCTGCCGGAACTGCACCTGCGGCGCCTCTTCCGCCCCTTCGCCGAAGATGAACTGCCGGGGCTCACCCCGGGAGGCCTCGCCCTCGTGGGCCATCCCGGCGCTCCGATCCCCTGCCCCCGGGGGGTCCAGGGCCCTGTCACGTTGGCGGTGGGACCCGAAGGGGGCTGGATCGACGCCGAGCTCTCCAGCCTCGGGGACGCGGGCTTCCAGGCCGTGGATCTCGGCCCGCGGGTCCTGCGCACCGAAACCGCCGTGGCGGCCCTGGTGGGACGGCTCTTCTAGATCCAATACGGTTCATTTAGATATTGACACTGTTCGCAGCACACCTATTTTTAGCGGTGGGTGCGACTATGGCGAGGACTGCGGCAAGTCTTGAAGGGGGAAGCCGGGTTTCTGACTTCATCACGCTGGGCGTGGTGGCGCGGACGTTCCCTGCGGATCGGATCGAAGCCCTGCTGAAACGCACGGGGAAGGCGAGTCAGCGCCAGCGGGACCTTCCGGCCCATGTGGTGGTCTACTACGTCATTGCGCTGGGGCTTTTTGCCCAGGTATCTTGCCGGGAGGTCTTGCGCTGTCTCCTGGATGGCATCCGTTGGCTCAAGGGGGCGCCGGCCGACATCAAGGTCGCGGGGAAGTCGGGCATCTCTCAGGCCCGCTCGCGCCTCGGATGGGAGCCGATCCGGGAACTGCACGACGAAATCGTCCGGCCCATCGCGGTTGAGGGGACGCATGGAGCCTGGTTCCGAGGCTGGCGCATCGTCAGCCTCGACGGCAGCACGCTGGATATCCCTGACGATCCGGTCAACGCCACCGCGTTCGGCCGTCCGGCGACCCCTCGCGGCGAGAGCGCATTCCCGCAGATCCGGTTCGCATCCCTGGTCGAGAATGGAACCCACGTGTTGTTCGCGACCCGCATGGGGCCTTGTACGACCAGCGAACGTGTCCTGGCCGAGGATGTGGTCGGGGCCCTCGGCAAGGGGATGCTCTGTCTCGCGGATCGCGGCTTCTACGGCTTCAGCTTTTGGAACAAGGCGCGTGCACATGGGGCGGACTTGGCATGGCGCGTCGTCTCCCGCATTCGTCTCCCCCGAGAGAAGGAACTGGCGGATGGCTCCTTCCTGTCCACCATCTATGCCAACGACAAGGACCGCCGAGCCCGGATGAACGGGGTCGCGGTGAGGGTGGTCGAATATACCCTGGATGGAGTCCGCGACCCGCGCCTACCCCCGCCCGCCGACGAGCCGAGCTACCGGATCATCACGACCATCCTCGCCCCAGAGGCGGCTCCCGCGAAGGAACTGGCGACTGTCTATCACGAGCGATGGGAAATCGAGACGGCCTTCGACGAGCTCAAGACCCATCTCCACGGTCGTCAGATGCTCCTGCGCAGCAAGACTCCGGAACTCATTCGTCAGGAGTTCTACGGACTACTGATGGCCCATTTCGCGGTTCGCGGCCTCATGCACGAAGCCGCGCTGCAAGCGGAGATGGACCCGGATCATCTCTCGTTCATCCACGCGGTGCGAGTCGTCCGAAGAGCGCTGCCGCACATGGCAGCCCTTCCCCCCTCGGGAGTTCCTCGAAGCCCACGCACGCGTGCTCCGAGAAATCCTGGATGAGTCCGTCAGCTCCAGCCGATCCAGATGCAACCCCCGTGGCGTGAAGCGGAAGATGAGCAACTGGAACCTCCGAGACCGAAGCCTGACATGCAATGCCCGCAGCAAACCGGTCGTCGAGGTATGTTGGTCTAAATGAACCGTATTGCTTCTAGATCCCTGCCGCGGCCTCCGAGCGATCCGGCGGGGGCTCCCAAACCATGCCCCCCTTCAAGGTCTTGATTCCACCCGAAGGGGGACCTATCGTGGGGGCTCACGAGTGCATCCGATGAATGTGAAAATTCGGGCACCGCCCATTTTTTTACACTAAAAAACACTGTTGTTCAGTGTTTGGCTTTTTCAACCCTCGGATACCTCACTCACTCATGGAGAAACGCGATGCCCAATCGAAAGGCTCTCTGTGTGGGGATCAATACCTTCAAGAACTTCCCCACCGCCACCCTGCAGGGATGCGTCAACGATGCCAACGACATGACCTCCCTGCTCAAGGACCTCCTGGGGTTCTCGGACACCAATATCACCCGGCTCACGGACCAGCAGGCCACCAAGGCCAACATCATGGGAGAACTGAAGAAGCTGGTGGACGAGGCCCGGAACGGCAAGCTCAACTACATTGTCTTCAGCATGTCCAGCCATGGCACCCAGGTTCCGGACAGGAACAACGATGAGACGGACCGGGCCGACGAGGCCTTCTGCCCCCACGACCTCGCCCAGAAGGGGAATCAGTGGGATCCCAACCACATCATCGTGGATGACGAGCTGCATGATCTCTTCGTGCAGATTCCCTCCAATGTCCTCCTGGAGGTCTACCTCGATACCTGCCACAGCGGCACCGGGCTCAAGGCCATCGATCTGCTGATGGACCGCAGGCCCCGGTACCTCCCGCCCCCCTCCCTGGATGCCTTCCGGGAGATGGAGCACCGCCAGACTCGCAACATGCACACCAAGCTGCTGGAGAAGGGCATCACCCATCACATCCTCTGGGCCGCCTGCCGCCCGAATCAGACGGCCGCCGACGCCCACATCGCCAACGCCTGGCATGGGGCCTTCACCTACTACTTCTGCAAGGAGATGCGGACCAGCAACAACAAGCTGAGCCGGGCCAAACTGCTGGCGAAGATCCGGACGGACCTCGCCACAGCCCACTACACCCAGACTCCCCAGCTGGAGTGTGAGGCGACGGTGCGGGCCGGGATGCCCCGCGAGGGGATCCTGGTAGCCCATTAGCCCCATGCGAAACGGGGATCTCGCCTTTCTGAAGGGCCTCTCGGGGGCCCTTCCGTTGGAAAGCCGCCTCACACCCAAGGGTGCTGAGCGGTATACCGCTTTCGGCTGCCTGGTCCGCACCTTGGGACACGAGGAAGTGGAGGGACCTGTGATCTTTCGAATGGATTTCTTGATACTTATCAAGGTGGAAACCCCTCCAAGGCCTTAAGGTCCAAGCAGAGCCACAGGATTCCGGCCCACACCGAGGAGGCACCATGCTGCAGGAACATGAAGTCTGGAGCGGGGACAAGGCAGAACTGGACGGCTGGCGCGAGGCTTCCACGGGCGACCTCATCCGCCACATCGTGGGGCGCTATCACCGGGAGGCCCGCATCGAAATGGCCCGGCTCGAATCCCAGGTGGATGAGGCCGTACTCCTGGAAGGGAAGAATTTCCCGGTGCTGCTGCAAATTCGCGGTGAAGTGGACCGGCTCTGCGAGGAGCTCCGCGCCCATCTGGCCATGGAGGAGCGCAGCCTCTTCCCGGCAATCCTCGACCTGGAGGAGGGCCGGATCCCGAGCCTTTCCGCGGAATTCCTGGTGCCTGCCCAACTCCTGGAAGACGAGCACTCAGCCGCGGCGGGCCTGCTCCAGCGCATCCGCGCGCTCACCGAAGGCTTCCAGCCGCCTGAAGGCGCCCGTGCCGTCCAGCGCAGGCTCTTCGAGTCCTTCCAGCTCCTGGCCGACAGCCTCTACCGCCACATCTACCTGGAGAACCAGATCCTCTTCAAGCGGGTGAAGTAGGTCAGCGGCCAAGGGACCTTCAGGTCCTTGCATGCGTCGAGGCCCCGCGATCGCGGGGCCTC
>JAYSNJ010000159.1:0-3118 GCA_043723905.1 Holophagaceae bacterium | reverse complement strand
GTGCGCTTACCCAGCTCCGCCTCGGTGGCCGTGGCGTCGAGGATGTCGTCCTGGATCTGGAAGGCGAGGCCGATGGCTTCGCCGTAGGCGCGGAGGGCGGCCCGTTCGCTGGAGGAGGCCCCCCCCAGGACCGCGCCAATTTCCAGGGAGGCCCGCAGCAGGGCGCCGGTCTTCATGCGGTGGATGAGCCGTAGATGGTCCAGATCGTACGAGGCGATTGCTTCGCCCTCGAGATCCAGGGCCTGTCCGCCCGCCATTCCGTGCCAGCCAGCGCCCTCCGCGAGCAGCACCAGGGCCTCGGCCCGTCGCACGGGATCCAGGTCTGCGGCCGCCAGCACCCCGAAGGCCTCGGTCAGCAGCGCGTCCCCGGCCAGGATGGCGTGCCCCTCGCCAAAGACTTTGTGGTTGGTGGGCCGCCCCCGGCGGAGGTCATCGTCGTCCATCGCCGGGAGGTCGTCGTGGATGAGGGAGTAGGTGTGGATGTATTCCAGGGCCAGGGCGCCGGGGAGGGCTTGGGCCACACTCCCGCCTACGGCTTCGGAGGCCAGCAGGCACAGGACGGGGCGCACCCGCTTGCCGCCGGCCTCGAGACTGTATCGCACGGCTTCTCCCAGGCGGACGGCTGGGCCAAGCCGGAACGGCTCGGTGAGGGCCGTGTCCAGGACGGGGAGGAGGCGGTCCAGGTCCGCTCGGACCTGAGTGGAAGCGTCGTTCATCGAGGGCCCTTGGCCTCGTCCAGGGGCTCCGTGCGGTATTCGCCCCCCAGCCCCGCCTTGAGCACCTCAACCTTGCGCTGGGCCTCGGCCAGCTGCTTCTGCAGGTCCTGACTCAGCTGCACGCCCTCCTCGAAGCGGGCGAGGGCGTCCTCCAGGCTCAGGCCGCCGGATTCCAGCTGCTGTACCAGGGCTTCCAGCCGGTCCAGGCCATCATCGAAGGAAGGGTGTGCAGGATTCATTCTTGGGTCCTTTGGGTGGGGCCTCTGGAGTCTGGACGGTTTCGGGAGTCTCAGCGGCCCTTGGCCATGCTCTCGCGCATCTTCTTCCCGGTGTCTTCCAGCTTGTAGCCTTCGGGCAGGCCGAAGGCCTCGGCAGGGATGGGGCCTTCCTTGACGGCCGTCGCGACCTGGGTGACGTCGCCCACCATGGGCAGCACGTTGTGGGTCTTCAACGCGATGCCCTGCACCTTCGCCAGTTCCTCGCCCACCTTGAGCATCGAGGAGGCCTTCGGCCCCATCTGGCCCATGGCGTGCTGGAGCCGGAGGAAGCGCTTGTAGGACACGGCGGGCATGGGCGGCTTGAGGGTGGGATCGTTGCTGCTTTCGAGGATCAGCGAACCCATGGTGATCTTCCACTTGCGGCACTTGCGACCCAGGATGAGCTCAGTTCCTTGATCCTCGGCCGTGACGGGGGCATCGTCGCCACCCATCATCTTCAGCGCGAAGGGCGGCAGGTCCTTCATCTTCTCGGCCATGGCCTCCATGGCGACCTCCAGGTCATCCCAACTCATCTTCTGGATGACCTTCTTCTTGTGGTTGATGGTGTAGGAGATGCCTTGCCCGAAATCGACCATGGAATCCATCTGGGTGCCTGGGTGGTTGACCCGCATGAACTTGGAGGACCAGAGGTGGGTCTGCTCTCCATCGTTGCCACGCCCGGTGCCGGTCATGGTGATGGTGAGGTCCGTGGCCAAGGCGGACAGGGAAGCCAGCAGTAGGAACAGGGCCAGACGCACAGATGCTTTCATGGACTCCTCCTGGGGAATACCCTGGAGGATACGCTTGCGATTCAAGGTTTGCCAACCGCGGGCGCAGCGATTCCCGAGGGGTGGTCATGGCGCGTGTGCTGGTGGTGGACGATAGCAAGGAGACCTGCGAGTTCCTGGAAGAACTGCTGGGCACGATGGGCTTGGATGTGGTGAAGGCGACGCATCCCGATCGGGCCATCGAGCTGTTGCACCAGGAATCCTTCGATTTGCTTCTGTCGGATATCAACCTGGAAGCCAAGAAGGACGGCCTGGATCTGCTGCGTGAAGCCAAGCCCCTGGGGGTGGACACCATTCTGCTTTCCGGGTTCGGGACCCTGGAGACCGCCATCGAGGCCGTGCGGGAAGGGGCCTTCGACTTCCTCAGCAAGCCCTGGAACAACGAGGAACTGAAGGCCCTGGTGACCCGGGCCTTGGCGCGCCGGCAGTCCAGCGGACCCGGGGTGGCCCCGAGTGTGTCCCCCAAGGGGAAACGCAGCCTGATGATCGGGTCCAGCCCGAAGATGATGACCGTTTACAAGACCATCGCGAGCCTCCAGAACAGCCGGGCGACCGTCCTCATCACGGGTGAAAGTGGCACCGGCAAGGAACTGGTCGCCCGGAGCATCCACCTGTCCAGCGATCGGCGGGACCGCGCCTTCGTGGCCGTAAACTGTGGTGCATTGACGGAATCCCTCCTGGAATCCGAACTCTTCGGCCACGTGAAGGGCTCCTTCACGGGGGCCATCGGGGAGAAGCCTGGCCTCTTCGAGGAAGCTTCGGGCGGCACCATCTTCCTCGACGAGATCGGCGAAACCAGCCCGAGTTTCCAGGTGCGGCTGCTGCGGGTCCTCCAGGAGCAGGAGATCCGGCGCGTGGGGGGGACCAAGACCATCAAGGTGGACTCCCGGGTGATCGCCGCGACCAATCGGGATTTGCAGGAGATGGTCAAGGCCGGGACCTTCCGGGAGGATCTCTTCTATCGGTTGAGCGTGGTGGAGCTCGCGGTCCCTTCCCTCCGGGAGCGGCGGGAGGACATCCCAGCCCTGCTGGACCATTTCCTGTCCGAGTTCGGAAGCAAGGATGAGCACACTTACCAGCTGCATCACGAGGCCCGCCGGGTCCTCGAAGCCTATTCCTGGCCCGGCAACGTTCGCGAATTGAGCAACGCGGTCGAGAACCTCACCCAGCTGAGCCGCGGACGAGAGATCACCGTGGACGACCTGCCAGCCAAGATCCAGGCGGATGTGCTAAAAAAAGCCCTCCGGAGGCCGGAACCGGGCGAAGAGGTTCCGACCCTGATCGAGGATTGGCCCTCCCTGGAGGAATTGGAGCGGCGCTACATCCAGGTGCTGGTGGGCCGGCACAAGGAAAAACA
>JAYSNJ010000158.1:0-9967 GCA_043723905.1 Holophagaceae bacterium | reverse complement strand
GGTCCTTCGTCTTCATCCCCAAGGGCGTCACCTGCCCCATGGACCTCAGCACCTATTTCCGCATCAACAACAAGGATTCCGGCCAGTTCGAGCGGACCCTCATCGTGGCCGAAGAAGGGGCCAGCGTCAGCTACCTGGAGGGCTGCACGGCGCCCCAGTTCGACACCAACCAGCTCCATGCCGCCGTGGTGGAACTGGTGGCCCTCGATAACGCCAGCATCAAGTACAGCACCGTGCAGAACTGGTACGCGGGCGACAAGGACGGCGTGGGCGGCATCTTCAACTTCGTCACCAAGCGGGGCCTCTGCAAGGGCCGTGCGAGCAAGATCAGCTGGACCCAGGTGGAAACGGGCAGCGCCATCACCTGGAAGTACCCCAGCTGCGTGCTCCTGGGCGAGGGCAGCATCGGGGAGTTCTACTCCGTGGCCCTCACCAACCACAAGCAGCAGGCCGACACCGGCACCAAGATGATCCACATCGGGAAGAACACGAAGTCCACGATCATCTCCAAGGGCATCAGCGCCGGGGAGAGTTCCAACAGCTACCGCGGCCTCGTGCGGGTCCAGCCCAAGGCCGAGGGCGCGCGCAACTTCAGCCAGTGCGATTCCATGCTCATCGGCCAGAAGTGCAGCGCCAACACCTTCCCCTACATTGAAGTGCAGAACAGGTCGGCCAAGGTGGAGCACGAGGCCACCACCTCGAAGATCGGCGAGGAGCAGCTCTTCTACTTCCAGCAGCGCGGCATCCCCGCCGAGGACGCCATCTCGATGATCATCAACGGCTTCTGCAAGGACGTCTTCCGCGAACTCCCCATGGAGTTCGCCGTGGAAGCCACCAAGCTGCTCTCCCTCAAGCTCGAAGGTTCTGTCGGCTAACCATTGGAGTTGAACATGCTCAGCATTCGCGGCTTGCGGGCCTCCATCGGGGACACCGAAGTCCTCAAAGGCATCGATCTGGAGATCAAGGCGGGCGAAGTGCACGCGATCATGGGGCCCAACGGCTCGGGCAAGTCCACCCTGGGCAAGGTGCTGGCGGGTCATCCCGCCTATACCGTGACCGGCGGCGAAGTTGTCTTCGAAGGGAAGAACCTCTTCGAGATGGCGGCGGACGAGCGGGCCCGGGCGGGCATCTTCCTGGGTTTCCAGCACCCCATCGAGGTGCCCGGGGTCTCCAACGCCAGCTTCATCCGTCTGGCCTACAACAAGAAGGCCGAGGCCGAGGGCCGCGAGGAACTGGACCCCCTGGAATTCGATGACTTCATCCGCGAGAAGCTGGCGGAGGTGAAGATGGACGAGTCCCTGCTGGATCGCAGCCTGAACGAGGGCTTCTCCGGCGGCGAGAAGAAGCGCAACGAGATCCTCCAGATGGCCGCCCTGGAGCCCAAGCTGGCCATCCTCGACGAACTGGATTCGGGCCTCGATATCGACGCCCTGCGGGTGCTCGGCGAGGCGGTGAACCGCCAGATGAAGCCGGAACGGGCCCTGCTCCTCATCACACACTTCCCGCGCCTGCTGGAGACCATCCAGCCCGACCAGATCCATGTGCTCTTCGCAGGCCGCATCGTGAAACGCGGCGGCAAGGAACTGGCCCTGGAACTGGAGGAGCGCGGCTACGACTGGCTCAAGGGCCAGGGGGCCGCCCCGCTGACTCCGGCCTCCTCCGGGAGGGTCTGATGGCCATCCTCACGGAATGCAGCCTGGTCCCGGATCTGCTGGCGGCGCCCCGTCCCGCGGACTGGAACCGGCTCCGCCAGGCCGCGGAAGCGCGCCTCGAGAGCCAGGCACTCCCCACGACCCGAGAGGAGGACTGGAAGTATCTGGACCTGTCGCCCCTTCGCGAGATGGTCCTGGTGCCTGGGGGGCTCGGGGATGCCGATATCGCCGAGAGCATCCTGCCCGAGGCCAGGGGCACCCGCCTGGTCTTCGTGAACGGCCACTTCGCCCCCCACCTCAGCAATACGTCCGCCCTCCCGCCGGGCGTGCGCATGCTGCACCTGGCCGGCGCCTCCGAATGTGCTGCGGCCCTGGGCACACTCGCCCCGCCCGAGCAGAGCGATGTCTTCGCCAATCTCAACCACGCCCGGTTCACGGACGGTGCCTATCTGTTCGTGCCCAGAAATGTGCGTGTGGAGGCCCCCCTGCACGTGGTCTTCGTCTCGGAACAGGCGGGCCCCAGGGCCACCTGCTCCCTGCCCCGCCTGCTCATCGTGCTGGAAAGGGGCGCCGAGGCGCAGATCATCGAAGAATACCTGGGGCATGGCCAGTACCTCACCAACGGCCTTACGGAAGTCTGGCTCCACGAAGGCGCGACCCTGACCCACGAGCGGGTCCAGCGGGAATCCCGGGAGGCCATCCACCTCTCCTCCCTGGGGGTTCGGGTGGATCGGGGGGCCCGGTACGTGTGCCGCACGCTCAGCCTGGGGGCCCGCCTCAGTCGCCAGGCCCCCAGTGTCCTCCTGGCCGAGGAGGGCGCCGAACTCGAACTGAACGGCCTGGCCCTGCTGGACGGGGACCAGGTGGCCGACACCCACTCGCGCATCGATCACGCCGTGCCTCGGTGCAGCACCCGTCAGCTCCAGAAGACCATCGTGGACGGGCATTCCCGGGCCATCTTCAACGGCCGGATCGTGGTCCATCCCGGCGCCCAGCAGACGGACGCCCGCCAGCAGGCCAGAAGCCTTCTGCTCTCGGAGCATGCTCGCGTGGATGCCAAGCCCGAACTGGAGATCTTCGCCGATGATGTGAAGTGCGCCCACGGCGCCGCCATCGGCCAGCTGGATCCCGAGGAACTCTTCTACCTCCAGAGCCGGGGCCTCCATCTGGAGACGGCCCGCAACCTCCTGACCTACGGATTTGCGGCCGATCTCCTCGCCCCCATCCCCGTGCCCAGCCTGCGCCGCCAGCTCCGGAGGGCCGTGATGGCCCGCACGAACGCGGTGGACCTGGAAATGCAATAAAAAGCAGAACCACGGAGGGCATAGAGAAATGACAGAGGGCACAGAGAAAAGCAGGGGAGCGGAGCCAATCAATGCCCTGACCCAGGCCGTCATCGGTGCTGCTATCGAAGTGCATCAGGTTCTTGGCCCCGGTCTTCTCGAATCCCTGTATGAACGAGCGCT
This sequence comes from Holophagaceae bacterium, assembly GCA_043723905.1. Taxonomy (GTDB): domain Bacteria; phylum Acidobacteriota; class Holophagae; order Holophagales; family Holophagaceae; genus JAYREN01. The sequence continues at coordinate 6,849 of JAYSNJ010000158.1, read as the reverse complement.
TTGTCGAGAGTTGACACTTCGGGAGATCCCCCACGAATGCCAAGTCAACCTCCCTGTCCGATACAAAGGAGAATTGATCGAAGGAAGCCTGCGCCTCGATCTAGTGGTAGCCAACACCCTCGTGGTGGAGCTGAAGGCCGCTGACAAGCTCCTCCCCATCCATGAGGCTCAGCTGCTCAGCTATCTGAGACTAAGTGAGCTTCCCGTGGGTCTGCTCATCAATTTCCACGCGGTCCGCATCAAAGACGGCTTGAAGCGCCTTGTTCGAGGCAACCTCATCTGACATTCCTTGCTAACCCGCCTTCCTCTTCGGTTTTAGTCTTGCCTCTGTGCCCTCTCTTTTCTCCTCTGCGCTCTCTGTGGTTCATCTTTTTGGGATTTTCCCCATGACATCTACTCCCTTCCTCGATGTTCAGGCGATCCGCGAGGACTTTCCCCTGCTGACCACGCCTTTCCACGGCAAGCCCATGATCTACCTGGACAGCGCCGTGAGCGGCCAGGTGCCCCTGCCCGTCCTCACGCGCATGGATCACTACCAGCGCCTGGAGCACACCAACGTTCATCGCGGAGTGTCCACACTCAGCCAGGAGGCCACGGACCGCTTCGAGGAGGCCCGGGAGAAGGTGCGCGCCTTCCTGAACGCAGCGTCCACGAAGGAAATCATCTGGACCCGGGGCACCACGGAGGCCATCAACCTGGTGGCCCAGACCTTCGGCCGCGCGAGCATCCATGAAGGCGACGAGATCCTGCTATCGGCCATGGAGCACCACGCCGATATCGTGCCCTGGCAGATGCTGGCGGAAGAGAGGGGCGCCAAGCTCCGCGTCATCCCCATGAACGACGCGGGCGAACTCGTCCTGGACGACCTGGACAAGCTGCTCACATCCAGGACCAAGCTCCTGGGCCTGGTCCACGTCTCCAATGTCCTGGGTACCATCAACCCGGTGAAGGAGATCATCGCCAGGGCCCACGCCAAGGGCGTTCCCGTGCTGGTGGATGGGGCCCAGGCCGTGCCCCATCTCAAAGTGGACGTGCGGGATCTGGATGCGGACTTCTACGTCTTCAGCGGCCACAAGCTGAGCGGCCCCACGGGCATCGGCGTCCTTTACGGGAAGCAGGCCCTGCTGGAGAAGATGCCCCCCTGGCAGGGCGGGGGCAGCATGATCCTCTCGGTGAGCTGGGAGAAGACCACCTACATCGGCCTGCCGGGCAAGTTCGAGGCGGGCACCCCCGCCATCACACAAGCCATCGGCCTGGGGGCGGCCCTCGACTATCTCCAGGGCCTCGGCCTGGACCGCATCGCTACCTATGAACACGAACTGCTGGCCTACGCCACGGAGCGCCTCTCCGGGATCCACGGGCTGCGCATCATCGGCACCGCTCGCGAGAAGGCCAGCGTCCTCTCCTTCGTGTTAGAAGGCATCCACCCCCACGACGTGGGCAGCATCCTGGATCACGAGGGCATCGTCGTGCGCGCTGGCCACCACTGCGCCCAGCCGGTCATGCAGCGCATGGGCATCCCGGCCACCACCCGCGCCTCCTTCGCCTACTTCAACACCCGCGAGGATGTGGACGCCCTGGTGGCGGGTATCCTGAAGGTGAAAGAAATCTTCGAATAAAAAGGGAACCACAGAGGGCACGGAGAAAAAATGAGAGGGCACAGAGGAAAAAAGAAGGTGGGTCTGTGAATTTTGGTGGGTCCCAGCTATCGAGCGCTCACCGGGGCCAACGGCTCCCTTCTTTCGATATCTTTTCTCTGTGCCCTCTGTCTTCCTCTGTGTCCTCTGTGTCCTCTGTGGTTCATCTTTTCCGGATGGTGCCCCTTGTCTGACCCCCGCGAGCTCTACCAGCAGGTGATCCTGGAGCACAACAAGAAGCCCCGGAACTTCGGGAAGCTCGAGCCCTGCACGCACTATGCCCATGGCCTGAACCCCCTTTGCGGCGACGATATCGAGCTCACCCTGGTGGTGGAGGACGGCATCGTCAAGGACCTGAAGTTCCAGGGCCACGGCTGCGCCATCTCCCAGGCCTCCAGTTCGCTGATGACCGTGAACGTGAAGGGCAAGCCTGTTGCTGAAGCCGAAACGATGGTGGAGCAGTTCCGGGAGATGATCCGGGGCAAGCTGGATCCCGCCACCGACCCCCACCTCCTGGGCAAGCTCACGCTCTTCCAGGGCGTGAAGGATCTCCCCAGCCGCGTTAAGTGTGCCGTCCTGCCCTGGGCCACCCTCCACAGCGCCCTGGAAGGGGACACCGCGATCTCGACAGAATAAGAGAGGAACCACGGAGGGCACGGAGGGCACGGAGGAGGACGGAGAGCGCAGAGAAAACCAAAACCCAAGGCCATTCCCTTCATTCCTCTGTGCCCTCTCTCTTTTCTCTGCGTGCTCTGCGGTTCATTTTCCCCAGGCCCATCGCAACATCCCGGTTCATAGGTTGTCCCCATGCCCAAGATCGCCGAGATCGAATACACGCCCAACCCCAACGCGGTGAAGTTCGTACTGCGCCAGCCGGTGGCCCTGGGCTTTCCCAAGAGCTTCCCCGACGCCACCATCGCCGAGGCGGACCCCCTGGCCAAGGCCCTCTTCGAGGTGGGCCACGTCACGTCCGTCTTCATGCAGGACAAGATCCTCACCATCGCCAAGGACGACGGCATCGGCTGGAGCGAACTGCTGCCCAAGCTGGCCCCCCCCATCCGCGCCGCCGCAGGCGTGGGCGGTGACCCCCTGGCGGGCCTGGAGCGGTCCGAGCGGCCCTCCATCCAGAGCGACCCCAACGACGAGTTCCTGGAACGGGTCCGCAAGGTCCTCACCATCCAGATCCTGCCCGCCCTGGCCGCCGATGGCGGCGGACTCGAGATCGTGGGCCGCCACGAGAAGCAGGTGATGATCCGCTACCAGGGCGCCTGCACCACCTGCCCCGCGGGCCTCACAGGCACACTGGTGGCCATCGAAGGAATCCTCAAAGCCGAAGTGGATCCGGAGATCGTGGTCATCACGGTGTGAGGGGAGAGACGTCCCTTCGAATCCCGCAGGACCCGCGGGAGGAAACTCCGGGCCACCGGGGCTAGGCTGCGAGCCGCCACTCGATTTTGGCATTTGTTCCAGCGAGGGATAGCGCCGTTTCGTATGCTAGGGACTGACCCGATTCCCCTCACCGTCACGCAAGGATCGCCATGAGCCTCCTTCCCCGTATATTCTTCCTCGCCCTCTGGTGGTGCCTCGCTCTGGTATCTCCGGCCCAGGGCGCGGATCCCGGCTATGCTCCGGGGCGTACGGCCTTCCGTTCCTACGGTGTGGAAAAGGGGCTCGGCAACCTGTCGGTCCTGACCCTGCTTCAGGACAGGGCAGGCTATCTCTGGGCGGGGACCGAGGACGGCCTGTACCGCTATGACGGGCGGGATTTCCAGCGTTTCGATCGCCGCCAGGGCCTGCCCTCCACCTATGTGGGGGCCCTTCATGAATCCGCGGCTGGTGTCCTGTGGGCGGGCACCTATGCCGGGCTGGCCCAGCGCGAGGCCAATGGCTTCCGGGTGGTGGGCCCGGAGGCCGGACTACCGGCTCAGCAGGTGGAGACCCTGGCCGGCACGCCGGATGGACGGCTATGGGTGGGCTTTCAGGGGGGTCTCTTCGTGCAGCGCCCCGGCGGTGGATTCATGCCCGCTCCGGGATGGCCTGGAGGCGAAGCGACCGCCCTGGCGGTGGAACCCGGCGGCCGGATCTGGGCCGCCATCCTGAGCGGAGGCCCCGGCGGATTGTCTCGGGTCCTGTCCCTGGAAGGCGATGCCTGGCGCACCTGGGCCCTGCCGGGGCTGGGCAAGGAGCGGGTGGATGCCCTGGCCCGGGACGGCGCGGGCCGGATCTGGGCCCGGACGGCCAAGGGCCTGTGGGCCCTTGAACCCGGTGCGGGTCAGGTATTTCGTCCGGTATCCGAACCCAGCAGCCTCGCCAGCACGCCGGGTCATCTCTGTGTGAATCGCAAGGGCCAGGTGATGGTGCCTACGGGCACGGGACTCTTCACCTGGGTCGGCCAGTCCTGGCAGCGACTGGGGCCCCAGGAGGGCCTGCCCGTGGACTGGGCGCGCATCGCCCTGGAAGATCGTGAAGGCTCTCTCTGGATCGGCAGCACCGGTCTCCACCGGCAACTGGGCGGCGGGGTGTGGCGCGGTTACGGGGTCCGGGATGGACTGCCCAGCGAGGTCGCCCGGGCCCTATTCCAGGATCGCCAGGGCCGTCTTCTGGTGGGGACGGAGAAAGGGGTCGCCCAGGCTTCCTCCAAGGGATTTCAGGTCCTGCCTGGCACCGGTGCCAACGCGATCCGGAGCATCCAGGAGGGCCCCGACGGGCTGCTCTACATGGCCGGGCTTCCCATCGAAGTACTCCGGGCGGATCCGCGGACGGGGCGCGTCGAACACTTCGGTCCCGAGGCCGGGCTGGTGCGGGGCAAGCGCATCTTCCGGCTGGTTCTCGATCCGGGCGGAACCCTCTGGGTGGCCCTGGACGGGGGCGGGCTCATGGCCGCCCAGACCGGGAAGGGCCCCCTGCGCTTCTCCTCCGTGGCCCTGCCCGGGGGCGATGAGAACGAGTACATCAGCGGCCTCGCGATGGACGGCCAAGGCCGGATCTGGGCCTGCGGAGAGAAGGGCCTGGCACTCCTGGAGAAGGGGACCTGGAAGCGCTTCACCCGAAAGGACGGCCTCAAGCAGACTCACGTAGCCTATCTGCTGCCCCTCCGCAGCGGTGAATTCGTGGCGGCCTACTTCGAAGCCACCGGCCTGAGCCGCCTGCACTGCGAGGGGGGCCGCCTCCAGGTCTCCGATCTGACGGTCTCCAGCGTCCTGGAAGCCCAGAAGGTCTACATGCTGGGGGAGGACCGCCGGGGGCGCCTGTGGGTCGGTACGGGCCAGGGCGTCTTCCTTCTGGATGGGGCGCGGGAGCGGCAGTTCGGAGCCGAGGATGGCCTGGTGGGCGATGACATCAACAACATGACCTTTCTGGAAGACCGGGAGGGGAACATCTGGATCGGCACCCTGGCCGGGCTGGCCCGATTCGATTCCCGGGTGGAGTCCCCTGCGCCCCCCGCCCCCCGCACGGTGATCCTGGGCAGCACGCTGGGGCGGCGCAGCTGGGACGGCCTTCCACCGGACAAACTGCACCTTTCCCATCGAGAGAATCTCCTGGAAGTGCGCTTTGCGGGCCTCAGCTTCCTGCGGGAGACGGCCGTCCAGAGCGAAACCCGCCTGGTGGGGCTGGAGCCGGAATGGCGGCCCACGCGCACCCGGGAACTGCACATTCCCGCCCTTCCCCCCGGGGCCTACCGTTTCGAGGTGCGCAGCCGGATCGGGGAAGGCCCCTGGGGCGAAGTCGCGGGCTTCGCGTTCACCATCCGACCCGCCTGGTGGCAGACCTGGTGGTTCCGCAGCCTCGCGGGCCTTGGGCTCCTGGGACTCGGAGCCCTCGCCTTCCGCTGGCGCCTGGACAGCCTGCACAAGCGGACGGCGCACCTGGAATCCATCGTGGCGGCCCGGACCCAGGAGCTCCAGCAGGCCAACGAGGCCCTCCGAGTGCAGAGCCTGACGGACCCCCTCACGGGCCTGCGCAACCGTCGCTTCCTGGGAGTCTGCATGCCCGACGATGTGGCCCAGGTGAACCGGACCCACCGCAACATCTCCCTGGGGAAGGGCGACCGCCAGGCCATGAACATCGATATGGTCTTCCTCATGGTCGATGTGGACCATTTCAAGATGGTCAACGACGAGTATGGGCATCACGCGGGGGACGAGGTCCTCCAGCAGCTGGCGGAGATTCTCCGAGCCGCCACCCGGGACTCGGACACCGTGGTTCGCTGGGGCGGAGAGGAGTTCCTGGTGGTGGCCAGAGGGGCCTGCCGGAATGATTTCGCCGTACTCGCCGAGCGCATCCGGAGCCAGGTGGAGAATCACGTCTTCCGCCTGGATACGGGTGAAGAAGTGCGGCGAACCTGCTCCGTGGGTTTCGCCTTCTACCCCCTGGTCGGGATTCTGCCCGATCACGTGTCCTGGGAACAGGTGGTGGATGTGGCCGATCACGCCCTCTACGCCGCCAAGCGGGGCGGGCGGAACGCCTGGGTGGGCATCCTGTCCCGCCTGGGCCTGGAGACCCGCGATATCCCCCAGAGCCCGGCCCACGAGATCCAGAACCTGCTGAGCTCAGGGTGCCTGGAAGTGGTCACCAGCCTGCCCGAAGGCACACCGCTCGCCTGGGACCCCCCCAAGAGTTGAGGTCCTCCCATCCCAAGACTTGCCCGAATCTCAGATGAGGATACCTAATGCGTGCACCAAGCATCATCGCCGCCGTAGCCCTGACCCTTCTCTCGGCATGTCAGACAGCACCTCCGGTCACGGTTCCCAGGGTCCCCATCGTTCAGGTGCCCCAGGAGCCTCCACCCAAGCCCAAGATTGCCCTCGTCCTGGGCGGGGGGGCGGCACGGGGATTCGCCCATGTGGGTGTCATCCGAGCGCTGGAACAGGAGAAGATCCCCATCGACATGGTGGTTGGCACCAGTGTCGGCGGCCTCATCGGTGCGATCTACGCCTCGGACCTCAGCAGCTTCGATCTCGAATGGACCGCCTTCCAGCTTGAGAAGGACGATCTCTTCGATTTCGGAGTCTTGAACGCTGTCACCGGCATGGGGTTCGCCAAGGGCGACAAACTCGAAGCCTGGGTGAAGAGCCACATCAAGACCACGAACATCGAGAACCTGAAGATCCCCTTCGCCGCCGTGGCGACCGACCTCAACTGGGGCTACAAAGTGGTGCTCGACAAGGGTTCCTTGGCCCGCGCCATTCGGGCCAGCGCCGCCATCCCGGGC
>JAYSNJ010000157.1:0-19468 GCA_043723905.1 Holophagaceae bacterium | reverse complement strand
CTGGATTGGGATACCCAGTCAAGGCCGCACGTCCTTTGGCGGTCAGACCCCGTTCGTTAGACTGGCCCGCGCGGACAGATGTACCACGGTGTGTCGCACCTCGAAAGGGGTTGCACGAATAGCAGTGTTGATTACCCCATTCCGCGCCTGGGTCTCCCCCTTTTCTGGGAGGTGCCCATGGGGGCCATTCGGGTTTGTTTCAAGGTCGTCTGCGGCCTGGATGTTCATCAGGCCGAGGTCGTGGCCTGTCTGAGCATCCAGGATGCGAGGGGCAGGCTGAGGCGGCTCACCCGCCGATTCCGCACGGTCTATTCCGAACTGCTCCAGCTTCGCGACTGGCTGGTTTCGGAAGGGTGCGAGGCCCTCGGCATGGAGGCCACCGGGCACTACTGGAAGCCGATCTACAGTGTGCTGGAGGGGCACGTCCGGATGATCGTCGGCAATCCCACGCAGATGAAGGGACTGAAGGGACGCAAGACGGATCAGCAGGATGCGGAGTGGATCGCCGATCTCACCCGCCTGGGACTCATCAAGCCCAGCTTCGTGCCTCCCCCGGATTTCCGGGCGTTGCGGGATTTCCTCCGCACTCGGCGCGGCATGATCCAGGCCCGGACCACCCTCCAGAACGAGACCCTCAAGATCCTGGAGGTCGGTGGCGTGAAGCTGTCCTCCTTTATGAGTTCGGTATTCGGCGTGTCGGGCATGGCCATGCTGAGGGCGCTGGCCAAGGGCGAATCCGTGGCCGGACAGGTTCATCTCCTGGCCAAGGGCAAGCTGCGCTCCAAGCTTGCCGATCTGCGACTGGCCCTCGAACAACCCCTTCCGCTCCACCTCCAGCAGATCCTGGCCCTCCAGCTTGAGCGCATGGATCAACTGGAAGGCCACCTGGCGACGCTGGACACGCGGGTCGAGGAACGCATGGCCCCCTACGAAGCCGAACGTCGCCTCCTCATGGAGATCTCGGGCCTCGGGAGAACTTCCGTGAACGTCATCCTGGCCGAGATCGGGGTGGACATGGGCGTCTTCCCGACCCCGGCCCACCAGGCAGCCTGGGCGGGTCTGGCGCCGGGCAGCTTCGAGACGGGCGGGAAGAGCAAGCGGGCCCCCACCCTGAGGGGAAACACCTACCTGAAGACCATGCTGGTCGAGTGCGCCGGAGCCGCCATCCGAGCCAAGGGAACCTTCTTCAGCGCCAAGTTCAACCAGCTCCGCCGCCGTGGCCTGGACTATCGCAAGGCCCTCGTCGCTATCGCCCACAAGCTCATCGTCGTCATCCACCGAGTCCTCTCTGGAAAGGCTCCCTTCCAGGACCTCGGTGCGGCATACTTTGAACAACGAAACCGCGCCCGCACTATCCGGAACCTCACCCGAAGACTCGAAACCCTCGGTTTTGCTGTCACACTCCAAAACCTCAATGTCGAGTCTGAACAATTTCAATAATTACGTGTTCTATTTTCATAGCAGGCGTCACCATGCTAAAGCTCAAGAGCACACCTCTCACAGGGGCCGCCGCTGGCGCACTCGGCGGACTTATCGGGAAAGTTCTCGTCGCCCTTGCCTGGGGCCGATTCCATCAAATCGACTGGATAGAGACAGCCATTGTTATGGGTTGTGTTGCCATTTCCCTGTGGGTTCTACTCAAGCTTGCTGTCAAATGGGGGACCTTCCCAAGCTCCACTGGGTCGGGCAGACCTGTGTGATTGCTCACCCAGGCCCGTGCGCGATTGACGCATCCGGCTCCTCGGCTCACGGATTCGCTGCGAGGCGGTAGATCGAGTGGATGATCCGTGCCTTGGGTCGCGGGGGGCGCTCCAGGATTCTCAGGAACCGTTCCCGGGTCATTGGAGTCCGGTGGGACCAGGGCCGACAGGAACACCTTCCGCGTCCACCCGCGAATTCCAGATCCCACGCATGAACCCCATCGTCCCTCCTCCCGCGGCACCTACCGCACAGAAGAAGGAGATGGCTCCGATCCGCCCCCCAAGCTACGCTTATCTCATCAACCTGCCGCCACCGCTCGTCCCCTGTCACGCAGCGGCTAGGTCCAATTTCTTTCGCTAGGCCGCAGAATAATCTCAAGGATGCCCCATGAGTATTTTCGATTGGTTCATGCGGAAAGCTCCCACAAGAGATCGGCTCACCCTTCAAGAGATCCGCGAAGTAATCTGCGATAAGTCACTCCCGGAGGTTTGCGATTATTGGGGCGGGCTGGGCGACAAGAGCAAACAATTCAATGCCCTATTAGCCGTCAATCAGCGCTTCTATGAGCTAGCGCACTTAGAACCTGCCGAGCCAGATGCTCAGCGAGCGCTCGCATTAAAACTCGCCGAGGCAACCACCTCGGATATTGAATTGTACTTGCAGTCGAACAACGATGACGCCGGTCTTCAGGCATTCCGCCACGCCGTATCAAACATTAAATCCAACAGCCAACTTAATTTGATCGGACCCCTACCGGCCTAACCACTCAATGCACCAGATGCCACCGCTACGTGGTTCCGCTGGTGATTTCGAAAATCAAGCGTATACAATCCTTTGGAGAGAGTGTGTCCAATATCCAACCCTTGATTAAATCGCCAAAATTACGCGGGTACGCCGTTGGCCTTGCTCTCGGTGTTTCCCTTGGAACTTCATTTGGTATTTCGCTCAAAAACCCATTACTCGGGATTGGTTTGGGTTTAGCATTCGCGGCTTCGTTTGGATCCATGTTTGCTTCTTCCTTTGAAAAACGTTTAACCAAATAATTCGCACCTCTAACCAATCGCTCAACCGGACGCTGCCGTCGCGGGCATGTTTCCTCGCTCAGCGTTCCGCTTCGCTCTCCATCCTACCGCGCCGCCGTGGCAGCGCCGGTTAGCTTCATCCCTTGGCCGACTCACCAGCGAGGGCGCACACTTGGCAGGACTGCCGGAGGTGCTCCCATGCGTCAGTTGGCATTGAGCAAGGCTTTCACCCTGATGGAATCGGGGCCTGTGGTCCTTGTGACCACCCACGACGGGACGAAGGCCAACATCATGACCATCTCCTGGACCATGGTGGTGGATTTCACGCCGGTCTTCGCGATCACCACCGGGGCCTGGAACCACTCCTTCGCGGCGCTGCGGAAGCACAGGGAGTGCGTCATCGCCATTCCCACCGTCGACCTGCTGGACAAGGTGATCGGCATCGGGACGTGTTCCGGGGCCGACACGGACAAGTTTGCCCAATTCAGGCTCACGCCGGTGAAGGCCAAGCTCGTCAGGCCGCCCCTGATCCAGGAGTGCCTCGCCAACCTGGAGTGCAAGGTCATCGACATCATCAAGAAGCACAACATCGTGGTGCTGGAGGCCATGGCCGCATACGTCGATACCGCGCGCAAGGAGAAGCGCAGGGTCCACGCAGTTGGCAACGGGATGTTCATCGTCGATGGGCGCCAGATCGACCGGAAGAAGAGGATGGCCTCCAAGCTCCCACCGGGCCTTTAGCCTGCCTTGGCCAGCCCCGAGGAAAGCCGGAGAGCCGAGAGGAAGGCACGCCAGCGCCCGGCCTTCGCACAAGCGCACCCGACGGCGCTGGTCCGCTCAAATCCTTAGGCATCCAGGCCCCCCGCTATCAATAATGGAAACCAATCCATTCCAGACTGTCCGTCGAGGTGTCCCATGCTGGCCTTGCGAGCTCTCCCTCTGATCATTTTCCTCTCCCTGGGGCTGTCCGCCCAGGTGCCCGGGGAGCGGATCAACAGCGGGTTCAAGGCCCTTGGCGCGGGTTCCTGGGCGGATGCGTTCAAGGAGTGGGAGAAGCAGGCCCTGCCCTTCGCCCCGATGGATCCTGAGCCCCGGAAGACGCTGGAGGAGTGGATCCCCAAGACCTGGAGCATTGGCAGCTGGGAACTGCTCCAGACGACGGCGTTCAGCAAGACCTGGCACAGGCAGTGGTGGCTGGCCAGCTTCGACCAGGGTGTCGTGTTCTTCGCCTTCGACTACGTGATGCACAAGGGCGAATGGCGGGCCTTCCGCCTTCAGGTCTCGAGGGATCCCGCCGCCATCCTCCCGAACCTGGATCTGTACCCGAGCCTGGCGGCCCAAGGCCGGGAGTGAGGCCCAGGGGGGAATCCGCACCCCCGCACGCAAAGGCACCTCTGCATCTCCCAGCTCTCCTCCGTTATCTCTTTCATCCCCTTCATCCCTGTAAATTCCTTTCCCAGTCCGATGCCTGCCAACGCCCCGAGCCGGAAGAATGGTCGAACGCCACAGGCATCCTTCGGTAGTCTTGAACCATGTCCAACCACGATGCCCAGACCGTCATCCTGAGCCGTCCCACCATCCTCCTGGTGACCGGCGTGGGGGTGGGCCTCCTCACACTGACCTACGTGCTCGGCGTGCAGGTGGGCAAGCAGAGCGCCGCCCTGCGCCAGCCCCGGGGGCGGACCGCAGGGGAGGAGCTCACCGAACTGCCCGCCTCCCTCGACGAGCAGCTGAAGCTCCTGGATCGCCGGGATTTCGAGAAGACCAAGAAAGCGGAAGAGGCCCCCAAGGCCCCGGAGCCCAAGACCGACGAGACCGCCGAGCCCAAGGCGGAGGCCCAGAAGCCTGAAGGGAAAAAGGAAGCCCCCAAGGTTGACGCCAAGGGGGAGGAGAAGTGGACCCTCCAGCTCGTCTCCACACCCGATGAGACCGAGGCCAAGCGCGTGGCCGAGAAGTGCAAGGCTGCCGGCTTCACCCCCACGGTGGTGAAGGAGAAGAAGCTGTTCAAGGTGCGTCTGGCCAAGCCCGGCGCCCGGGCCGACGTGGAGGCCGCCGCCGCCAGGCTCAAGGCCCGGGGCCAGGGCAGCTTCCCCGTGAAGGTGCCCTGAGGACGCGAAATCCCGGTAGGCGCATGAGAAAAACGGAACCACAGAGGGCACAGAGGAAAACCGAGGACACAGAGAAAAGAACAAACAGGCCACCTTCCTTTTCTCTGGGCTCTCTCTTTATTCTCTGTGCCCTCTGTGGTTCTTCTGTTTTCCCCACCTCAATGGTATCATTCGCCGATGTCGCCCCCGGGGCTGAGGATCCGCAGACCTGTCTCTTCGCCCTCCACATAGAGCAGGACCTCGCAGGGCCAGGGGGGCAGGACGCAGGCCAGGTCCTCCAGTTCCGTGATGCCGCTCTCGAGTTGTTCCAGCAGGGCTCGGGGATCGTGGTGGAAGGTGGCGAGACGGGTGGGTGAGGGTTCCCCCCCCTGGGCCGCCGCCTCAACGAGCGCTCCGGAATGGCCGAAGTAGGTGACGATATCGGCGACCACGGCGGCCTCCCTGGGATCGGGGAAGCAGGAGGCGAAGAAGGCCACCTGGAGGGTCGTGATATCGGTGTTCGCATGAGTATCCAGGAACTCCGCGAAGCGCCCGAACAGCCCGAAAGGGCTCAGGGCCAGCCAGTCCAGCACAAAGGCGAACCAGGGCACGGCCTTCCCCTGGTTGTACATCACGTCGCAGGCCTTGGCGATGCGGGCCGCGGCCGTCATGTCGGCGGCGCTGAAACCAGGCGAAGCGACGACCGTGTACGGGATTTCCGGAAGGTGCTGGAGGCCCAGCTCCGGCGCCGTCTCCCGGAGGCGCGTGCCCGGCAGGACGGAGAGGGGGAAGACATCCAGGTGATTGGGAACGAGGCTGAGGGCGAAGTCGATGCTGGAAAGAAAGCCCTGAAGGGTATCCCCCGGCAGCCCGTAGATCAGATCGAAGCCGTAGGTGGCGCCCGCCTGGTGGAGGAGGAGGACCTTGGCCTCGAAGTCGGCGAGATCGATGCTCCGGTTGATCCTGCGCAGCACGGCGTCATCGGCGCTCTGCAGGCCGATCTGAAGGGAACAGCGGATGGAGGCGAAGAGCCTGGCCAGTTCCCGGTCGATGAACTCGCTGCGGATCTCGAAGAAGAAATGGATGGCCGGGGCCTGGGCGGCGATGAGGCGCAGGATGGCCTTCGCCTGGCGCTTGTCGAAGTTGAAGGTGGGATCCAGCACGAAGACCTGGCTCACGCCGCAGGCCTCGAAGTGGCGCAGTTCGGCCTCCACGCGTTCCATGGGCACGCGCCGGATGCCCGTCTCGCCCCGGGATTCGAAGCAGAAATCGCAGCGGAAGGGGCAGCCCCGGGAGAGTTCCCAAAGCATGCCCGGGTAGGCACTGGGATCCAGACTGCCATCCAGGTAGGGGGAAGGGAGGGTTCCCAGGTCCTTCACCGGGGCGGGGCGGATGGATCCCCGGATTTCGGAGACCGCCTCTCCCCCAAGCAGGCGGCCCACCACATCCTGGATGAGTTCCTCCCCCTCCCCGGCCAGCACGAGGTCCAGGAAGCCCTCGGCCAGCATCCCTTCGGGATCCGCCGTGGCCTCCGAGCCCCCGGCGAAGAGCAGGAGGGAGGGCCACTGCCTCCGCAGGAGCTCCGCGATCTCCCGGGCCCGGGCGCGGTTCCACACGTAGACGGAAAAGCCCACCCAGTCCGGATCAGTGGCCAGGATCTGTTCCGCGCAGGCCTGGGCGGACTGCTGGAGGAAGAGGTCCAGGACACGGGTCTCCACGGCCTCGGGGAAGGCCCGCTTCAGCACCGAGGCCAGCATGGCCGGGCCCAGGGGCACGGCGCGAGCGGAGGCTTCGATGTGGATGGCGACCAGTGTGAGTTTCATGCGCGGTTCCCTCTCCATCCTACGCGTGCCGGACCGAGCCGTTGCACACAGCGGTGCGAGGATCTCCAAGGGCTTCCTGCTCCTTTGCCCCTTGGGTTCGATACACTGGCCGCATGCATCATTTGTCCTATTGGGCTCTGGCCACGGTTCTGCTCACGGCCGTGCACTGCGGCATCCAGGCTCCGGTCCCTGCCCCCAGGGCCTTCCGCAATGGGGAGTATCTGCCGAAAACGGATCTGGTGCTCCAGATCCCGGGGCTGGGCCCCTGCACGGACGCTCCGGACCGGACCCTTCATCTCGATTCCAGCCAGCCGGTGACAATTCTCGTCCATGGGTGCAACGGCTCCGCGGGCCGGTTCCAGGCTCTGGCGGAGGTCTTTGCGTTCCACGGCCAGCAGACCATCGGCTTCAGCTACGACGACCGGGATGAAATGATGGCCAGCTCGGGTCGGTTGACCCAGGCGATCCAGACCCTGGGCGCCAAAATGCAGAACAAGCAGGTAACGGTCATAGGCCACAGCCAGGGCGGCCTGCTGGCCCGGAAGGCACTCGTCCAGGATCGCCCGGAGACGGTCGTGGATCCGGCACTTCAGATTCGCCTCGTGACGATTTCTGCGCCCTTTGCCGGGATCTCGGCAGCCAGCCACTGCGGCTCACCGGTGGCCAAGGCCATCAGTCTCGGGCTGGTGGTTCCCATCTGCCGCCTCATCTCCGGGGCCAAATGGCGAGACATCACGTACAACGGAATCTTCATCACACAGCCGGGCCGGTTGATTCCACAGGTGAAGCGTCACCTCAAGATCAACTCCGATGAGCGCGGTTCCTGCCGGGAGGAGCGTCCCGACGGATCCTGCCTGAAATCGGACTATACCTTTTCCCTTCAGGAACAGTCCCAGCCCCAGGTGGACGGGGAATCCCGGGCGAAGGTGGTGGATCTCAGGGCAGGGCACGTGGCCATCGTCGGTGACCAGAACGTGGTTCCGGACAAGCTGATCACCCTCCTTCAGCAGGAGGGAATTCTCCTGCCGACGGAGCGTCGCCGCCGGGCCGACCTGGCGCTCCTGCTGGGAAGACTCTACCTGGATGTGCCAGAGAGCTGGCCTCGAGGCTAGACCTTGTGTTCGGGCTCCGCCAGGATACGACGTGAGATCCCAGGGATTCAGGCGGTCCACCCTTTCGGGAAAGGCGGCCCGGGACTGATCCCCAAAGCCAGAAGCACGGCCAGGGCCGCTATTCCTTGGGATAGACCCGGAGGCTCTTGTAGGTCTTCAGCATGACCTTGCCCGCCGCGAAGCCCCGGGGTTTGGAGACGTCCGCCACCCGGCACCAGTGGACCTCCACCTTGCCGCCGTCCCGGGCCTTGGAGAAAAATGCCGCCAGCTGCGCGGCCCGCTCCAGGATCTCCCGGGGGGGCTCGCTGATCCTGTCGGGGTTGCGGAGGATGACATGGCTGCCGGGAACTCCGGCCACGTGGAACCAAAAGTCCAGGCCCGAGGCCACCTTGAAGGTGAGCCGATCGTTATCCTCGTCCCCCTTGCCGATGACGACTTCCCAGCCGTCCAGCATGAGGGTGCGGAAGGCCTTGCCCTTGCCGTCGGAGCGCTTGTCGTCCCGCTTGCCGCCTGCTTCCATGCGCTTTCCATCCTTCTTTGTTTTGACAGTTCCTGTCGTTTTCCTGGGCGAGGGCGGAGGAGGGGGCGAAGCCATCTGCGCCTCCAGCTCCAGGAGCTGCCGGGCCCCTTCCCGCTCCAGCTCCGCCACCCGCTGGAGGCCCCGCTCGGCGCGCTTCACGGCGGCAAACCACTTCTGGGCGGCGACTTCGGCCCGCATTCCCTGGGGCAACTCCATCACCTGGCCGTCGAAGAGTTCGATGCGCCCCTGGGCACCCTTGATGCGCCAGAGTTCCGCGGACAGGGCCTGGGCCTTTTCCCGCAGAGGAAGGGCCGCCTCGTGACGCGCCCGGTCCCCCTTCAGGGCCTGGGCATAACGCTCCAGGCGACCCCGCTCCTTCAGCAGCCTGCGGTCCACGGTGGCCTGGCGGGGGGCGAGGATGAGCCTCTGGGCCTGTGCCAGGGACCAGGCCCGGTGGCGGGCGAAGAGCGTGCCTTCCCCGGGGAGGATCTCCGGGAGTTCCCCCCTGAGGGCCGCCTCCAGGCGCTCGCCGAAGCGCTCCTGCCAGCGGCGCAGGGGAGGCGGATCGCCCTGGGGGACGGGGGCGGTAGCGGGAAAGAGTGCGCCTAGGCCCATGCGGGCGGGATTGAGATCCAGGCCGTCCAGGCGCAGGCCCCCGCGGCCGGGGATGGCCTGGAAGCAGAGGCGCATCCCTTCCAGCCGCCCCGTGACGGCCCGGCGGCGGAAGCTCAGGCCCAGCCAGCGCTCCCGGGGGTCGCCTTCCACGTCCTCCAGGCGGGCGCCCTTGAGCTCCTGGCCCCAGCGCCTCGAGAGATCACCCTTGGCCTCGGCCTTCAGCGCCTCCAGGGCGGGGTCCTTCTCGTGGAGCAGCCACAGCTCCGGCGTGGGGTTGAGGAGGAAGACCCAGGCCAGACCGGGACCCAGTTCCGCCCGGCGCTCCGGCGCCCAGGTGAGGCCCAGGGCCCGGGGCGACACCCACACCGCCTGGACGGAGCCCTCCCCGGTGCGCAGACGCGCATGGGCCAGGGCGAGCAGCAGCGGAGCTTCCATCCCACGAGGATAACCCTTCGCCGGGGGTGCCCGGCTCCCCTTGGGTCACAATGGAGGCAAACGAGGAGCGGCAACGTGGCGCGCATCATCGATATCACTTCGACCCTCTCGCCGCGCCTGGCCGTGTGGCCCGGGGATGTGCGCTTCAGCCGGGACAGCCATGCCCAGGAGGAGAACGGCCATTTCTCCGACGCCAGCTCCATGCGCACCACCCTGCACGTGGGCACCCACGCCGACGCGCCGGCCCACATCCTCAAGGACGGGCTGACCATCGAGCTGCTGGATCTCTCGCCCTTCCTGGGACCCTGCGAGGTCATCGAGGTGGATCTGCCCGCCCGGGAGCGGATCCTGCCCCGCCATCTCGCCGGCAACGCCAGGGCACCCCGCGTGCTCTTCAAGACGGCCTCGTACCCGGATCCGGAGCTCTTCACCGAAGCATTCAACGCCTTCTCGCCGGAACTGGTCCACAGCCTGCGGGACCAGGGCTGCGTGCTCATGGGCCTGGACACGCCCTCGGTGGATCCCTACGATTCCGAGCGCCTGGAGAGCCACCACGCCCTCTTCCATTGCGGCATCCGCTGGCTGGAGGGCCTCTACCTGAGGGACGTGCAGCCGGGGCTCTATACCCTGGTGGCCCTGCCCCTGAAGATCGAGGGCGGCGACGGCTCCCCCGTGCGGGCCGTGCTGGTGGAGGACTGAACTGCTAGCCTGGGTGGAAACCCAGGAGTTCCCATGAGCGACCCGGAGCCCGTCTCCCCGGAGGTCCTTGAGCGGCTGGCCAGGCTGGAGGGCCAGGTGGCCTGGATCACGGAGCAGTTGCGGGCCCCCCAGAATGTCAGCCAACCTTCGGTCCCCCCGCCTCCCCGCCCGCCCCTGCCCCGGCGGGAACCGCCCGCGGCCCGGAAGCCCCTCAACCCCATCGTCTGGGTGGCCGGGGCGGGTTCGGCGATCTTCCTCATCGGGGCGGCCTTCTTTCTGCACTGGTCCATCCAGCGGGGCTGGATCGGCCCCGAACTGCGCTTCCTGCTGGGGCTCCTGGCGGGGGGTGGGCTGAGCCTCCTGGCGGCGCGCCTCATGCTGGGGGACAGCGCCAAGCTGGGCGTGGCCGTGCTCCTGGCGGGCCTGGGCACCCTCACCTTCACCTTCCGCTGGGGGGCCTTCGAGTACCACTTCTTCCCGCCCCTGCTGGGTTTCGCGGCCACTTTTCTATGCACCCTCGTGGCGGGCGGCCTGGGCGCCCGGGCGAAGTCAGGCGGCGCCCTGTCCGTCGCGCTGATCACCGGTCTGCTCGCCCCCCTGGTCTTCAGTCAGGGCGGCCATCACGAAGTGGCCCTGGCGATCTACCTGGCCGTGCTCATGGCCTCGGCGCTGGCTGTGCCCTACCTAGCCAGGATCGGCGCCCGCTGGGGCGCGCCCCGGTGGATCGCCATCCTGGGAACCTGGATCCTGCTCTCCGTGGCCTGTTCCGAAGTCCAGAGCGCCTATGCGGCCCCGCTCTTCGCGCTGCTCATCCTCCACTACCTCCTCGCGGGCCTCTGGATCTGGCTGCCGGGACAGGGGGAGGAGAGACCCGGCACGCCGACGCTGCTCTGGTTCCTGGTCTCCCTGATCACCACCAGCCTCGCCTGGCTGCTCTGGAAGGAGCTGGCCTGGACCGCCGAATGGTTCGCGGCACCGGTGCTCCTCTTCGCGGCCTTGAATCTCGCCATCGTCAAGCCCCTTCGCGAGCGCCTGGGCAGCCGCCAGGCGGACCTGGGCCTGCTGGTGCTCGCGGCGGGCCATCTGGCCCTGGCGGTGCCTGTTGCCCTGGCCTGGCGCTGGGTGGGCCCCGTGTGGGGCCTCTTCGCCCTCCTGCTGGCCTGGGGGGCAGGCGAGGCCAAGGCCCATGCCGAATGGGACGAGGCGGAAGTGAAGGCCCTCACCTGGATGGCGCTCACCATGGCCCTGGCGGCCACCCTGCGCTGGATGGTCCACGGAGTCGACGTGTGGGGCTTCGGCTACGCCTCCGGTTATGGACAGGCTTCCCTGACTCCCTTCCTCAACAGCCGCTTCGCGGAGGGCCTCCTCACGGCCCTGGCCTGGGGCCTGCTGGCCCGGCGGGAAGGCTTCCCGCGCATCCTCGGACTGGTCGGCCTCGAAGGCGTGGGGCTCCTGACCCTTTCCCTGGAACTGGCCCATCTCGTGACCTGGATGGGAGGCACTCATCGCAGCGCCAGCGTGGTGCTGACCCTCTGCTGGGCCATCGGCGGGGCGCTGCAGTGGCTGGGGAGCCTCTCCGGAGACCGCCAGGATCTGCGGACGGCCCTGGCGGCCGCGGGCTACACCTGGCTCGGCCTCGCCAGCCTCAAGCTCCTCACCGTGGATCTGGAACATGCGGACACACCCATGAAGGCCCTGGCCTTCCTGGGCGTCGGCACGGTCATCCTGGCGGCGGCCCTGGTGGGCAACCGCGTGCGCGGCTCGCGGGAGGAGGGGGAATGATCGGACCCGCATGGCAGAAAAGCGGAACCACAGAGGGCACAGAGGCAGAAGGAGAGCACGGAGGAAAAGCCACCACGAGAGCCATCGCCACGCTTCCCATGAGCGTCGCCTCGTCCATGCTCCTGCTGCTGTTGATGGCCTGCGCGCCTGGCTCGCGGGAGGACCGGGAAGCCCTGCGGCGCAAGGCGATCACGGTTTCGCCCATCAGCGGCTGGGCGCGCCTGTCCCTGGATCGGGAAGCGCAAAAGGCCTTCCCCGACATCTGGCTGGGAGATGCCCAGGGGGCCAGCGTACCCTACCTCGTGGAGCGGGACGGCCTGTGGCAGCCCCGGGAACTGGAACTGGAGAAGCTGGCCCTGGGCAAGGATGCCCAGGGAAGACCCACCGCCGAATTCGTGTTGAAGTTCCCCCAGGGCTGGCAGGTGCGCGAGCGCGAGCAGCTGCGGATCCAGCTGGAACTGGAGGGCATCGCCCCCTGGGTCTGCCGGGTGGAGGTGGAGCGGAGGCAGGAGGGCGGGAAGGCCATCACCTTCCAGCGGGATCTGCCCCTGCACCTCTTCGATCTGGGCGAGGCGGGGCGCAGCAGCGCCTTCTCCGTGCCCTGGGATTTCCAGATCTACCGGGTCACCCTGCACGCGGCTCAGGGCGCTGCCCCGAGGATCAAGGGCCTGCGCGTGACGGCCACCACGGAGCCCAGCGCGCGCCCCGAGGACGACGCCGTGACGCCCCGCCTGGAAGCCATCGGCGCGAACCAGTGGCGACTCGGCCTGGAGGCGCCGGATCGGATCATCGGCGCCGAGATCGCCCTGCAGCCCCCGGTGGCGCCCCTTTCGCCCACCTTCACGCTGCCTCCCGAGGAGCCCCGCCAGGATTCCTACGAACGTCATGTCTCCTCCACGGGCCTGCTCTGGAACCTGCCTGCCCTCGGGACGACCTCGACGCGGGTGAGCCTCGACCCCGTCACCACGGATCGCCTGCACCTTCGATTACCGGAAGGGGCGCGACCCGCATCCGTGAGACTCTTGGTGCGCAGGGACGTGCTGCTCTTCCCCGCGGAGGCGGGCAGGGCCTACTTCCTCCACTTCGGCGGCCGGGTGAAGCTGGCTCCCGGGAATCTCCAAGCTCTCCCCGATTCCAGCCGCGGCCTCTACCAGCGGGAGGCCCTGAGCCTCGGCGGCCCGCAGGCCGACCCCGAGGGCGTTCCCAAGCGGATCCTGTTGCCCGACAGGACGCTGCCCTGGCTCCCCTGGGCCGCTGGCCTCGCCGTGCTCGCGCTGGGATTCGCCGCCTGGAAGCTGCTGAAGGGCCCCTCCCGGGGCTGAGGTCCCACCAAGGTCCACGGGGAAGGGTGTAGGCTGATCCCCGCATCCCCTTTTCGACGAAAGACAAGGAGCCATGACCCCCCAGCTGCAGGAAAAGGGCGTTTGGTGGAAGGCGTTCAGGCCTTCCAAGGGGCGGGTGTTGGTCGGTGGGTTAGGGGTCGCCCTCCTCTGGATGGCCTGCTGCAGGAGCGGTTCCAGGGACCTCTTGGACCCCGGGGAGCGCCAGTGGCTCCGGGCCAACGAGGGGCGCCTCGTGGTCGCGGTGGAGACGGGCTACGCTCCCTTCGTCTTCCTGGACGACAGGGGCCAGCCCCGAGGTCTCGCCCAGGATCATCTGCGCCTGCTGGAATCCAAACTGGGAGTCCGCTTCCAGCAAAGAAACGCGGCCACCCTGGACGAGATCTTCGCGAGGGTACGCAGCGGCGAGGTCCAGGTCGTCAATGCCGTTACGGAGACCCCCTGGCGCTCGGAGTTCATCGCCTTCACCCGGCCCTTCATCTCGGTGCCCAACGTCATCATCGTCCGCAAGGAACATTCCGGCGACATGAGCGCGGAACAGCTCCGGGGCCTGAGGGTTTCGCTGGTGCGGAGCTATGCGATCACCGAAGACCTCACCCGCAGGAACCTGGGGTTGCTGCCCGTACTGGTCCCTGACGATCTCACGGGGCTCCTCGAAGTCTCCTTCGGACGCTCGGATGCGGCCGTCACCGATCTCGCCACGGCCTCCTACCTCATAGAGCAGAAGGGCATCACCAATCTCCGGGTGGCGGGGGAGGCGGGTCTCCCCATCCAGCTCGCCATGGGGACGGCCAGGAACGAGCCCCGGCTGCACGCCATTCTCCAGAAGGGTCTGGCCACCATCACGGAGACCGAGCGCCAGGCGATCCGCAAGCGCTGGATCAGTGCGTCGGACCCGAGCCTCTTCGCCGACTGGCGGTTCTGGCTGGCGGTGGGAATCTTCCTGTCGGCCGTGCTGGCCGTCCTCGCCGCCATCCTGACCTGGAACCGGACGCTCCGGCGCCAGGTGGCCCTGCGCACCCGGGAGCTGAACGACGAGAAGGCGGCCCTCCAGGAGAGCGGGCAGAAATTCCGTTCCTTCGTGGCGCAGTACGACCAGCTGGTCGCCTCCATTCCCATCGGGGTCTACCTCATCCGCAGCAAGCCCGATGAGACCTTCGCCTTCGAGTTCATCAGTCCCAGGATGGCGGAACTGTTCGGCGTGGAGCTGGAGCGCCTGCGGGCGGATGTCCAGCTGGCCTTCCAGGCAGTCCACCCCGAGGACTCGGAAGCCTTCGTCAAACTGAATCAGGATGGCCTCAGACAGACGGTGCCCTTCTACTGGGAGGGCCGGGTGCGGGTCGAAGGCGCCACCCGGTGGCTGCACATCGAGTCCATCCCCAAGCGCATGGGCGATGGCGATGTCCTGTGGCATGGCTTCGTCACCGATATCACGGAACGCATGACCAGGGACCAGGCGCTGCGCTCCTCCCAGGAACTCCTGTCGAAGGCCTTCGCCGTGAGCCCCGACGCCTATGCGATCACCACCCTGGAGGATGGTGTCTATCTGAGGATCAACGAGGGCTTCACCCGGGTCCTGGGCTACACGGAAGCCGAGGTCCTGGGGCACTCCTCCCTGGACGAGCGGAACCCCCTTTGGGCCGACCCCCGGGACCGGGAACGCCTCGTCGCGGACCTGAAGGCGAAGGGCGAGGTCATCGACCTGGAGGCCATCTTCCTGAAGAAGGGAGGAAGGGCCTTCCCGGGACTGATGTCGGCCCGGATCTTCGAGGTGAATGGCGCGAAGAGCATCGTCTCCATCACCCGGGACATCACCGACCGCAAGCATGCGGAGGAGCGGGTCCACAGGCGGATCACCGCCCTGACCCAGCCCCTGGAAGGCAGTGAGGTCACCTTCGAGGACCTGTTCAACCTGGACGAAATCCAGCGCATCCAGGATGAGTTCGCCGCGGCCACCGGGGTCGCCTCCATCATCACCCATCCCGACGGCACACCCATCACCGGACCCAGCCATTTCACCTACCTCTGCAGCGAGCTCATCCGGAAAACGGAAAAGGGCTGCTCCAACTGCTTCAAGTCCGATGCGGCCCTGGGCCGCTTCCACCCGAACGGTCCCATCGTGCAGCGCTGCCTCAGCGGGGGGCTCTGGGACGCCGGAGCCTCGATCTTCGTGGGCGGAACCCATGTGGCCAACTGGCTGATCGGCCAGGTGCGAGACGAGTCCCAGAGCGACGAGGGCATGGCCGCCTATGCCCGGGAGATCGGCGTGGACGAGGCCCCCTTCCTGGAGGCCTTCCACGCCGTACCTTCCATGTCGCGGCAGCACTTCGAGCAGATCGCCCAGGCCCTGTTCACCCTTGCCCACCAGCTGTCCACCGCGGCCTACCAGAACATCCAGCAGGCCCGCTTCATCGCCGAGAGCAAGCGGGCCCAGGAGGAGAAGGCCCGGCTCCAGGCCCAGCTGATGCAAGTCCAGAAGATGGAGAGCCTGGGCAGCCTGGCGGGGGGCGTGGCCCACGACATGAACAACGTGCTGGGGGCCATCCTCGGCATGGCCACGGCCAACATCGGGGCCCACCCCCCGGGCAGCCCCACCTATCGTGCCTTCGACACCATCACCCAGGCAGCCACCCGGGGCGGGAAGATGGTCAAGAGCCTGCTGGGCTTCGCCCGCCAGAGTCCCGCCGAGGAGCATGAACTGGATGTCAACGAGATTCTCCGGGAGGAGATGCGGCTCCTGGAGCGCACCACCCTGGCCCAGGTCCGCCTGGAACTGGACCTGGCTGAAGACCTGCACCCCATTCGGGGCGATGCCAGCATCCTAACCCACGCCTTCATGAACCTCTGCGTCAACGCCGTGGACGCCATGGCCGAGAACGGCACGCTCACCCTCCGGACCCGGAACGTGGATGAAGACTGGATCGAGGTCCTGGTGGAGGACACGGGCGCTGGGATGCCCCGGGAGGTGCTGGAGAAGGCCCTGGACCCCTTCTTCACCACCAAGGAAGTGGGCAAGGGCACGGGACTGGGCCTCTCCATGGTCTACAGCACGGTGAAGGCTCACCGGGGAGAGCTGGAGCTCCAGAGCGAGCCCGGGGTGGGCACCCGTGTGAGGATGCGCTTCCCGGCTTGCCGAGTTCCGGGCCCAGCCCCGGAACTCGCTGAATCCCGATCCGAGCCCCCCCACAAGGCGCTGAAGGTGCTGGTGGTGGACGACGACGAGCTGATCTTGTGCTCCGTTCAGGCGCTGCTGGAAATCCTGGGCCACGACGCCACCCTCGCCGCCTGCGGCGAGGAAGCCCTCGCGAGACTCGAGGCCGGGTTTGAGCCTGACGTGGTGATCCTGGACATGAACATGCCGGGACTGGGTGGGGCTGGCACACTGCCGCAGATTCGCAGGCTGCGCCCCGCCCTGCCCGTCCTGCTGGCCACGGGTCGGGTCGATCAGGCCGCCTCGGACCTGGTGCACGCCCACCCTTCCGTCACGCTGCTCTCCAAGCCTTACAGCAAGGCGGATCTCCAGCGGAACCTCGACGCCCTGGGCCAGGACTGATACCAGGGTGCGTTCGAAGATAGCGATCTGCGAAGCAGAGCGCGTCAAGCGCAGCAGCGCAAACCGGCCAGGGGCCGAGGCTTTGATGCGGAGCGACTTCGAACGCCCGACTACATTCTTGATTATTGAATGCGAATTAGTATGAGAGGCTGGGCCCCTCACCGGACTCCAGAAGGCTACAGTGTCCCGATGAGATCCTCGGTGCCCAGCACCATGGCGAAGGCGCCGTGGAGCTCCGCAAGGCCCGCCCGGTGCAGGACCTCGGCGCTCACCATTCCCCCGAAGGGATCCTCGCAGCCGAAGGTCGCGCAGGCATCGTGGACCACCACCACCTTGAAGCCCAGGTCGTTGGCCGTGCGGGCCGTGCTGGACACGCACCAGCCGGTGATGAAGCCCGCGACCACCAGCCGATCGATCTCGCGATCCCGCAAGTGAGCTTCCAGGTCCGTCCCCAGGAAGGCTGAATGGACGCTCTTCTCGAAGAGGGGTTCGCCCGGGAGGGGCACTGCTTCCGGCTTGAAGGCGTTGCCGGGTTCGCTGGGATGCAGGGGCGAATTGGGATCCTTGGCATTGTGCTTCACATGGATCACGGCCCTGCCCGCCTTCCGGAAGGCCTCCAGGAGCCGGGCGATCTGGCCCTCCGCGCCGGGGTTGTTCCGCTCCCCCCAGTAGGGATCGTCCCAGGCCCTTTGGCAATCGATGAGCAGGAGGGCTGTGGTGGCGGGCAGCATGGTGGCTCCAGGGGGATGGGCTTGGTTTACCACAATGCCGGGACGCCGGGGGAATGGCCTTTCCCCTGCCGCGCCCTGGCGGCTCTCAGGCTTCGCCCTTCCCCGCCGGCAGCAGGGCTTGCCGCACAGCGCCCTGCAGCTGCATGAGGTCAAATGGCTTTCCCAGAAAGGCCTGGGGACGCTCAGGATGAGCACTCGACATGACATGCCCCTTGTCATAGCCACTGGCCAGGATCACGGGAAGGGTGGGCTCCAGTTGGCGCAGGGCCCGGAGGGTCTCCCATCCGTCCATGCGCGGCATGGTCAAGTCGGTGATCACGCAGCGGATTGCGTCCCTGTGCTGCCGAAACACCTCCAGCGCCTCGACACCATCCTGCGCCGTGAGCAGCGTGAAGCCCATCCGCTGGATCATGGCACCGGTGGACTCCAGCAGGAATTCGTCATCGTCGACCAACAGCAGGGTGCCATGGGCCGTGAGGGCTGAGCCGGGAGTCTCGGTCACCGGCGGACGGACTGTCGCCGCGATGCAAACCGGGAAATAGACCCGGAGCACGCTTCCCCGTCCCTGCTCGCTCTCCACGCAGACGGCTCCAGCATGGGCCTGGACGATCCCGAGCACCACCGGAAGACCGAGCCCTCGGCCCGCGAACTTGGTGGAGAAAAAGGGGTCGAACAACTTTTCGATGTCAGCGTCGGCGATCCCGCAGCCTGTGTCCCCCACCTCCAGGCATGCGTACTGGGAATTCTGGGGATGCCAGTTGATGGGGAAGCGGCGCACCGCAGGAATAGCCTCGGCCGAAGTCGTGCTTATGTTGAGCCGGATGGTGCCTGGGGTGTCCCCCAGGGCCTCCCAGGCATTGGTGACCAGGTTGGTCAGCACTTGTTGGATCTGGGCGGAGTCAGCATTGATGAGGGGACCGGGGGAAGGGCAATCCGCTTCCATCTGGGCGGTGGCAGGCAGCATGGCCTGGAGAATGGGCAGGCTTCCCCGGCAGAGTTCAGAGAGCAGACACGGTTCCAGCTCGCGGGAGGTCTGCCCCAGGTAAACCAGCATCAGGCGACTCACCTCTGCGGCCCGTTCTGCGGCCAGCTTGGCTTGGCTCAGGCATTTTGCCTGGGGGATACCCATTGCAGGTTCGCTCATCAGCTCCAGATTTCCCATCACCGATTGAAGCTGGTTGTTGAAGTGATGGGCGATGGCCCCGGCCATGCGCCCCAGGCTCTCCGCCTTCTGGAGTTGCCGATTCTTGGTCTCCAGTTCCAGGTTCTCGGCCTCGGTCTTCCTGCGCTCGGTGATATCGCGGGTGACGCTGACAAAGTGGGTAAGGCCATTGATGGTGAGAGTCCCGGCTGAGGTCATGCCAAAGAACTGGGTGCCATCCTTGCGCTGGAAGACATATTCCTTGTTTTCACAAGCACCCTTCTCCCGTAATTCAGCCCAAAAGTCCTGCTGTTCAGTGGCGTCATGCCAAATGCCCATTTCAAGCGTCGAATTCCCCAAAATTTCGGAACGAGAATAGCCACTCATTCTCGAGAACCCAAGGTTCGCATCGACGATGATGCCGTCCTCCAGCCTCGCAATCAAAGCCGCATCCGGGCTTGTATTGAATACCCGCTGAACATTATCCCTCTCTTCTTGATTTTCAGCACTCAAACGTTGATTTACCATGAGTATGAAACCAAATGTCCACAACATACTTGTTATGGTAGGAATAATGAACGTAGCAGTCTGAAGGGGTGAAAAATCAAGGTACGAATAAATATGTTTGGAAAAAATCGTGTACAAAACCACAAACATCAAAAAAATTCCATGAAATAAGAATACGGTTCCGGTGAATTTGGCAGAACCGTAAAAACTCTTATGACCCTCCGAAAAAAGAATTCGCGCCGTGAGCAGCGAAAAAATGCCTATTGTCGCAGAAACTATAATCGTTCGACCTGAAACATTGTCATGAAAAAACAAAAAATAAAAATACGCACAGATAGAACAGACAGCTACCGATACAATAACGCTCCTGTTATCTTTTTTATTCAAAAAGCGCATTGTT
>JAYSNJ010000156.1:0-1583 GCA_043723905.1 Holophagaceae bacterium | reverse complement strand
CGGAAACCTCGTTCCAAGCAGGTTGAGAACCTGCTCGATCGAGGAGACTTCCATCCGCCCCCAGTCAGCCATGAGAAAATAGGCGATCCGAACAGGGTTCATCTCGCCTTGGTCTGAGGACCGGGGGAAGAGTCCTTCAATCAGGTCATCCAACGCCTCGGATTGAGGCTTGAGACGGTCGTCCATGATCATCCGCCCTGTGACCCACTTGGCCTGTTCCAGAAACGGAATCCAGGACCGGAAAGCAGCAAGATCCTCCGACCGAAGCCGGCCGGCCACCTGCAGCAGCATGCTGAACGGGGTTTGAATTTCGCGTGTGTTCATGCTGGAAGGCTAGGGCGGATGGATTGACATCGGTTGTCCATGAAACAACCGCATCCTCCTTCCATGAAGATCCTTCACCTATCAGACCTCCACGGACGCCACACGGATGCTGTGGAGCGCCTCATCGACGCCCACGAACCGGATTGGATCGTGCTGACGGGCGACATGCTGCCCGACTTTCACATGATCTCTGGAAAGGGCAACCGTCTCGACTGTCAGCGCGAGTGGTGGGGCACCTACCGCAGCAGCTTCATGCACCCCCATGCCGTCACCACCCTCACCCTGGGGAACCACGAAATCGAGGGCTTCCGCGACCGCGAACTTGAGGCCGTTCCTCCCTCCCTCCTGGGCAAGGTGGGTATCCTGCAAGGCAACCCGGCGGAGTTTGGGGCCTGGGGCTTCTCTCGGGAGTATGAAAACGACGAACTTCAGGCTGAGGTAGAGGCTCTGAATAACCCACTGGTGGTCTTGACCCACTGCCCGCCTCACAGCCGATTGGATGCCAACAAGGGAGGGCAGCGCATCGGGCACCGGCCCCTTCACCGCTTTCTGGACGAGACGCAGGAACCGCCGTTTCTGGTGCTCTGCGGTCATGTCCATGAGTCCTTCGGCCAGATACGCCAGGGACGAACCCTGATCGTGAACGCGGCCACAGGCTACAGCCTTCTGGACTTGGACCTCGGGCAGGGCCAGGCGAGGGTGCTTGAGATGGCCCGGCTTAATTCATCTACAAACGAGGAACTATGACCAGCCGACCGTATAAGGGCCGCCTTGGCCGCCGGGCCCCCTCCATGAGCGCCGTGCCGAAGGCCTACAACCCCATCCTGCAATTGTGGATCCTCCGCCTGATCCAAATGGGCGGCGGCCTCTTCGGAGAGCGTCGCAACCGGTCGGACATCTCTCCAGATGCCATCGAGGCGGCTGGGCTTCCGCCCATGCACGGCCGCATGCGGGATGGGGACCAAGCCCAGGTGACTGCCGCGGAGACCAGGTTCGCCCAAGCGCTTAAGTCCGCCGAAGCAGCTTCCCCGGCGCTCCCTGAGAGCACTCCCATCGCCCAGAATATTGCCTGGCTCGGCGAGGCGGCCGGTCTCAATGCGGTGGAGCAGACCATCCTGCACTTCGTGATCCTTGGCTTCCACCACCCTGGCCTGGAGAATGCTTTGGACCAGATGGGCGGCCTGAGCCTGGGCAGCCTTCAGTCTCTCATCGGGCGTGTGCTCGGCCTCAAGCCTGCCGCGGTGGGGAAGGCCCTGGAC
>JAYSNJ010000155.1:0-3301 GCA_043723905.1 Holophagaceae bacterium | reverse complement strand
GCTCCCGAAGCCCGCCGGCGCGAGCTCATCAAGAAGCGCCTCCAGGAAGGCTCGCACGAGGATCCGGAAACCATTGCCTCATTGGTGCGATCCTGGCTCCTGGAAGAAGGACGGTAGACCATGTCCAAACTGACCGGCATGCAAAAGGCCGCGGTGCTCATGGTCACCCTTGGGGACGAAACCGCCTCCAACATCTTCAAATACCTCGAGGAGGATGAGATCCAGACGATCTCCCGCGAGATCGCCATCACCAAGCACGTGCAGCCCGAGGTGGCCGAGGAGGTCATGGAAGAGTTCCACACCATGACCCAGGCCCGCAGCTACATCAGCCAGGGCGGCATCGAATACGCCAAGAAGCTGCTCATCAAGTCCGTGGGCCCGGAAGTGGCCCGCAAGATCATCGACCGCTTGGTGAAGGCCCTGGAATCCAGCGCCGGCTTCACCAGCCTGGAGCGCGCGAATCCCCAGCAGCTCTCCAAGTTCATCCAGAACGAACACCCCCAGACCATCGCCTTGATCCTCGCCCACCTGAACGCCTCCCAGGCGGCGGAGCTCATTTCCAGCCTGCCCGAGGTCCTGCGCAGCGACGTGGCCATGCGCATGGCCAGCCTCCAGGAGATCAGCCCCGAGGTGGTGCGGCGCATCAGCCTCATCCTTGAGCAGAAACTGGAGGCCTTGGGCTCCTTCGCGACCGAGGCCTACGGCGGCGTCCGGGCCGTGGCTGAGCTGTTCAACCGCATGGACCGCAACACCGGTCGCGCCGTGCTGGAGAAGATCGAGACGGAGAATCCTCAGCTGGCCGCCAGCATCCGCGACCTGATGTTCGTCTTCGACGACATCCTGCTCATCGACGACAGCGGCATCACCGAGATCCTCAAGCGGGCGGATAAGAAGACCCTCACCATCGCCCTCAAGGGCACCAGCGAGGAGCTCCAGAATCAGTTCTTCCGGAACATGTCTAGCCGCGCCGTCGAACTCATGAAGGAAGAAATGGAATTCATGGGCCCGGTGAAGCTGAAGGACGTTGAAAAATCCCAGCATGAGGTGGTGGAGATCGTCCGCCAGTTGGAGGAAGAGGGCGTTATCAGCATCGGTGGTGGCGGTGGTGAGGACTATGTCACGTAAGGGGTTCATTCGCGCCGAGGATCTCCAGAACACGCTCGTGGAGGCCTTCCCCTATTTCCCCGTCGATACCGTGCTGGCCCGCGGCGCCTTCGATGGCAGCCTCGATTCCGTGGCCTCCGAACTCGGTGATCTGGAGGCGACCAATGTCCCCATCGAGCAGCGGCTCGTGGACCGGCTTCAGGAGGCGGAACGGCAGGCCCAGGATGTCGCCCGCCGGGCCTACGAGGAGGGCTTCACCTCCGGCGAGGCCGAAGGCCGCGCCTTCGGCGAAAGCCAGTATAAGTCCTACATGCTGCGCCTGGAGGAACAGCTGGCGGAGCTGGCTGCGGTTTCGCTGAGCCTGAAAGAGGCCCTGGACGAGGAACTGGTGGCCCTCGCCCTCGCCGTTGGCGAACACCTCGCGGTCCAGCAGATCGAACAGACGCCGGGCGCCGTCAAGGCGCTCATGGAACGGATTCTGGAGGAACTGCCCTTTCCCCTGCCCCGGGGGCGCCGGGAGGGCGAGATGCCCATGCAGGTCTTGCTCAATCCAGCCGATCTCGAACAACTGGGCGACCATTTCGTGGACCACCCCGGCTTGGCCCTGGCGGCCGACAGCGGTCTGTCCCGCGGCAGCCTGCGGATCGAGGCCCCCCAGGGCATCCTCAACGGCACCCTGGAGCGCCGTCGCGAACGCCTCATGCAGCTCATCGCCCGGATGCAAGAGGGCGACGCGCCGTGAAGACCGCCGTCGATCCCACCCTCCTCGCGGCCCATATCCGTGGACTGCCGAAGGGCGATTGGATGGGTCGCGTCACCAAAGTCGTGGGCCTGGTGGTGGAATCCACCGGTCCGGAGTGTTCCGTGGGCGAGCAGATGCTCATTCATGCCACGGACTCCTCCGGGCGGCCGCGCCTCATCCACGCGGAAGTGGTGGGATTCGCCGGACACCGGGTGCTGCTCATGCCCATCGAAGAGACCGAAGGCATCCGTCCCGGCCTGTGGGTGGAAGGCACCGGGCACCAGTCTGAACTGCCCGTTTCGGACGCTTTGCTGGGCCGCGTGATCGATCCCTTGGGGCGGCCCCTGGACGGCGGCCCCCCCATCGAGGCCCTGGCCCACCTGCCCCTCCAGGGCCCGCCCCCCAACCCCATGCGGCGGAAGCGCATCGATCAGGTGCTATCCACCGGCGTCCGGGCCATCGATGGCCTGCTCACCCTGGGCAAAGGCCAGCGGGTGGGCATCTTCTCCGGTTCGGGCGTGGGCAAGTCCACCCTGCTGGGGATGGTGGCGCGCAACACCTCGGCCGAAGTGAACGTGATCACGCTGGTGGGGGAACGGGGCCGCGAGCTCCGCGAGTTCATCGAAAACGACCTAGGAGAGGAGGGCCTCCGCCGCAGCGTGGTAGTGGTCTCCACCAGCGACCAGACGCCCCTGCTGCGCCTGCGCTGCGCCATGGCGGGCACCACCGTGGCCGAGTACTTCATGCGCCAGGGCAAAGATGTCCTGCTCATGATGGACAGTGTCACGCGCTTTGCCATGGCCCAGCGGGAAGTGGGCCTCAGCGCCGGCGAGCCCCCCAGCTCCCGCGGCTACACCCCTTCCGTGTTCGCCCTCCTGCCCCGCCTCATGGAACGAGCCGGCACCTTCGAGGGCATGGGGTCCATCACCGGCATCTACACGGTGCTGGTGGAGGGCGATGACCTGAACGAGCCCATCAGCGATTCCGTGCGCGGCATCCTGGACGGCCACGTCGTGCTGTCCCGAAAATTGGGCGCGAAGAACCACTTCCCCGCCATCGACATCCTCGCCAGCCTCTCGCGGCTCTTCAGTGCCCTGGCGCCACCGGAGCAGAAGCAGCTGGCCAGCAAGCTGCGCGACCTGATGGCCACCTACCAGGATGCCGAGGACCTGATCCAGATCGGCGCCTACACCAAGGGCTCCAGCGCCGCCATCGACCAGGCCATCCAGTTCCAGCCCGCCATTCAAACCTTCCTTCGCCAGGCCACGGCGGAATCCTCTGACCATCACCAGGCTATGTTGGCCATGGGCCAGATCTTTGGCATCGACCTGGCGCCCTTCCTGAAGACCCAAAGCTGATGGCCGCCCGCTTCCGCTTCCGCCTCGAACCCCTGCGCAAACTGCGGGAGGCCCTGGAACGCGAAGCCCAGCGCGCCCTGGCCCGGGCCCTCCAGGC
>JAYSNJ010000154.1:0-1658 GCA_043723905.1 Holophagaceae bacterium | reverse complement strand
CATCCTGGCCGAGACCTACCCCTGGGTGGACCTGCCCGGTGGCCCGAACGTGCTGATCTTCCCCGACCTCACCAGCGGCAACATCGGCTACAAGCTGGTGCAGCGGTTGGCGAATGCCGAGGTGATCGGCCCCATCACCTGCGGCATGGCCGCTCCGGTGCATGTCCTGCAGCGGCACAGCGACCTCAACGACATCATCCACCTCACGGCACTCACCGTCGTCGAGGCGCAGAAGAAGTAGTCAGCAGTCCTGCGTCATCCACAACACGGGGGCCTTCGGGCCCCCGTGTTGTGTCTAGGGGCGGATCGGCAGGGGCCTCAGAAGCTGGCGCATGGCTTCCTCCTCCGTGAGGAGGCCTCCTTCCGCAGGCTTGAGATGGGCCTCGCCTTGCCACAGCGTCAGCCCCGTCTTCCGGTCCTGCAGTTGGACGATCACGGTTCCGCCTCGGCCGCCCAGGGCTTCCCGGGGGGCGCCCAGCTCCTTTTCCTGCGCAGGGCTACCCGGTTTGCCGCCCCGTCCGCCACCCCGATGGCCCTCCCCGGAGCCCTCCCGGCGTGCGGGCTTGCCAGAGCCACCCCGGCTAACCTCCGGCGGGCCCTCGGTCAGAACATAGACGGCCACCCAGAGATCCGCTTCCTCCGAGGGCGCGGCTTGGTACTTGCGGGCTTCGAGTTCCGCCAACACGGCCCTGAGGTGGAGGCCTGAGTTGAGGGGGCGCATGCCCTCCCGGATGACGACCCGGTCCTTCCGCGGGTCCGGGGCCATGGTGCGGTACGAACCGGATGCAAACGCCGCGTCCACCTCGTAGGCATACCGGGGCTTGGCACAACCCACCAGCAGGAACAGCCCTGGGATCAGGAGGAGGCAGAGGTTGGATCGTCGCATGGCTGAAGGATGCCTCCATGAGGCGAGGTGTTCCTCAGGAGCGTTCGAGTTGGTCCATCCAGGCCTGGATCTCGGGATCTGGGTCCGTACTCATGCGCCGGGCCTCTCGAAGATCTGCGAGGGCGGGGCCGGCTTCATCGCGCTGGAGGTGCACGAAGGCGCGCTCTTTCAGGGGACGGGGGTTCGCCGGATCCAGCAGTACCAAATGGGTGGAGGTCCAGATGGCCTCATCCCAATCCTCGGCGTGCATGAAGCGCACATGGAGATTCCGGACCAGGCGGATGAGGGTTTCGCGGCCGGTGGTCGGCCGCAGCATGTCCCGATGAAAGGCGAGGCGCCCTCCGGTGGCGCCCTTCACCAGTTCGGCGCCGCCCTCCTCGCCCACGGGGCGTCCCTTGTGGAAGGGATCGAAGCAGAGCAGGCCGATATCGGTCCGCAGGGCCGCCAGGAAATGACCGGGCAGGCCCACGCCCACGGCATCGAAACCCAGGCGGCGCGCCAGGTCCACCCACAGGATCGACAGCGCGATGGGCAGGCCTTTGCGCCGGACGATGACGGAAGGCAGCAGGGCGTTCAGAGGGTCGTCGTAGGTCTCGCGGTCGCCCTGGAAGCCCAGCTCGACGAAGAGCAGGTGGTTCAGGGCGTCGATGGCCTTGTGGGTATTCCAGGGCAAGGGCATGCGGCCCGCGAGGGTGAAGGCCCAGGCATCGAGTTGATAGGACACCTGGGCCGGATCGGGATCCTCCAGGGCCGGGGCCACCGCATGGATGGC
>JAYSNJ010000153.1:0-1865 GCA_043723905.1 Holophagaceae bacterium | reverse complement strand
GCGACATTGGCCGAGATCTAAACGATCTTCACAAGAGTGGGAACACAGAGGGCACAGAGTCCTCACCGAGGGCGCAGAGAGAGGCCACCGTGGTTTTCCCTCTGTGTCCTCTGCGGCTCTCTGTATCCTCCACCCGCCAACGCATGCGTCGTCGAGGATCCTACGTTGTGTTCCGCTTTTCCTAGCCCGAAAACAATCCTCAGGCCTTTCGATCCAGGATCACCAGGGTCACGTCGTCCACGAAGGGCGCGGGTTCGTTGAAGGCCCGAGCCTGGGCGATGACCTCATCCGCGGCCTCTTCGGCCCCCACGGGCAGTTCCGCGCAGATGCGGCGCAGCCCTGCCTCTTCCAGCATGGCGCGATCCTCCCGTTCGACCTCGACCAGGCCGTCGGTGTAGAGCACCAAACGATCCTCGGGCAGGAACTCCGCCTCGTGCTCCGTGAAGGGCAGCTGCTCGTCCAGTCCCAGCATGAAGCCCTTGCCCCGCAGCACCTCGGAACGCTGGAGTCCGCCTCGGGCGCCCCCCACGATGCGCAGGGGGGCGCAATGCCCCGCGACCACGTAGCGCAGGCGGTTGCCAACGGGGTCGAGCCGGCCCAACCAAGCCGTGGCGAACTGCTCGGCCAGGGTAGACCGGCAGAGATCCTCATTCATGCCGTGGGCCCAGGCCAGGGGCTCGCCTTCGAGCCGAACCTGATTCTCGAAGGAAGTTTTCACCATGGCGGAAATGAGGGCGGCGGTGACGCCATGGCCGCTCACATCCGCGATCATCATGGCCGTGGTGCCATCGGGCAGTGGGACCACCGCGTAGATATCGCCCCCAATGCCTTCGGCGGGCAGGTACCGGTGCGTATAGCGGGCGCCTTTCGCCTCCCCGGGTAGCTTGGGAAGTAGTCCCATCTGGAGGGCGGCCGCCAATTCCATTTCTTCCTGAACCCGCTGCTGGAAGGTGGTCAGCTCCTTGTTCTGCCGCTTGATCTCCTTCTGCATCTCGATGAGCCGGAAGGTGGATTCCACCTTGGCCAGCACTTCCTGGGCATGGAACGGCTTGGGAATCATGTCGTCTGCGCCCAGATTCAGGCCCCCGATCCGCGAGGCCGTGCCATCCAGGGCGGAGAGAATGATGAAGTAGATGTCGCGGGTGGCCGGATCACTCTTGACCCGCTTGCAGAGTTCGTCGCCCGGCATCTCCGGCATGCGGAGATCCGAGATGATGAGATCCGGCCTGGATCGGCTCATCTCGTCCAGGGCTTCGATGCCATGGGCCGCGGTCAGGACTTGATAGCCCGCCCGCTTGAGGTAGAAGCTGAGAATGTCCCGGATGGGTGCTTCGTCATCCACCACCAGGACTATGCCCTTGGCCATTGAGAAAGGTGCCCCCGTCAGGCGCCGCGCAGAGCGTCCTGCTCCGTGGCGAAGATGGAGAAGTAGTTGGTGAGGTTGGTCTGGTCAAAGGTCTTCTTGACCGGGGCGGGGAGGCAGCAGAGGTGCAGCTTGCCCCCGGACTTGTCCACGCTGTTGCGGGCCGCCACCAGGAGGCCGAGCCCGGAGGAATCGATGAAGCTGACACCCTCCAGGTTGATCACCAGGAGCTTCGGCTGGGCCGTGGCCACCGTCTCCCGGATCACATCCCGCAACTGAGCGGTCACCTCGAAGTTGACCTTGCCCTGGATCGACACCACCGAAGCGGTACCTTCTTGGCGGGTCTGGATGTTCAGCATGGTTCCTCCTGAAGGATTCCCTGAAGCACTCTCCGCCGGGCGGCGTCCCGCTGGCGCTGTTTGTATTCTGAATGGGAGGCTGGACCTGATCGTGAGCTCTGAAACCCCGATTGTTCCATCACTTGGACTTCATGTGCGAAGAA
>JAYSNJ010000152.1:0-56144 GCA_043723905.1 Holophagaceae bacterium | reverse complement strand
CCTCCCAGAGGGTCTGCCAGTGGCCGAGGCCGGAATCCAGGTAGCCTGGGACGATCAGGATCGGTCGCATGGGGCACTCGAGATGGTGTGCCCATTATAGGACTTTCCACCCCGGGGGCTCGTGGCCTGTCTCATGGGGACATGGGGAGAGCCCCTTGGCGGAGAATCGGCGTGATCCAGGGCCAGAAGGGGGACCCGGCCTTGAAGAGGGAGCCTACCTGGGAGAAGCTGCTTCCATGTCCTCAGCCTCGAACCGCGCCCTCGCCCTCTCCCTGGGCGCCAATTTGGGCATCGCCCTGGCAAAATTCGCCGTGGCGGCCCTGACTCGCTCGGCCTCCCTCCTCACCGAAGCCGTCCATTCCACCGCCGACTGCGGCAACCAGATGCTGCTCTTCCTGGGCATGAAGCAGGCCCAGAAATTGCCCACGCCCAGACATCCCCTGGGCCGGGGGCAGGCGGCCTTCGTGGCCAGCTTCCTGGTGGCCCTCCTGCTTTTCTCTGTGGGGGGGCTCTATTCCGTGGTGGAGGGCATCCACAAGATCCGGCATCCCGAACTCCCCCATCACCTGGGGTGGGCGGTTGGTCTGCTGGTCTTCGCCATGGGGCTGGAGGGGATCTCCATGGCCGGGGCGCTGCGGGCGGCCAAGGCGGAGCGGGGGCGGCGCAGCCTGATCCGCTACATGAGGGAATCCAGTGCCACGGAACTGGTGGTGGTGCTGGCCGAAGACGCCGCGGCCCTGCTGGGGCTGGCCCTCGCCCTCCTCGCCGTGATCCTGGTCTGGATGACGGGCAATCCCATGTGGGATGGCCTGGGCTCCCTGCTCATCGGCCTGCTCCTCATCGCCGTGGCCCTCTTCGTGGGCGTCGAAGTGACGAGCCTGCTGCTGAACGAAGCCCCGCCCCTGGCCCTGCGGGCCCGGATCCGCGCCTTCGTCCTGGAGGATCCCGACGTCGAGCATGTCCTCAGCCTCATTGCCGTGATCATCGGAAGCGACCGGTTGATGGTCAGCCTTCAGGTCCAGTTCCGGAACCAGGCCAGCGGGGATGCCCTGGTGGAAACGATCAACGGCCTCGAAAAGCGCCTGCGGGAGGCCTTCCCCCAGATCCAGCATCTCTTCCTGGAGCCGGATCGGGACCATTAGAAAGAGACCTGGAGGTCCTCCCTCCCCCAGGGAGGCCTGGGGCCAACGCCTGGATTTCAGGGGTGGAGGCACTCGCGCCCTTTCGAGGTGGCTGGGATGCTCAGTTCAGTCCTGGAGATCCCATGCGCATCCTCGCCGCCTCCCTCCTGCCCGCCCTGCTGGGAGCCCAGACAGGCCCCTACCTGGGGCAGATGCCTCCGGGCACAACGCCTGCGCTTTTCGCAGCAGGCATCGTCTCCACGGGCCTCTACGAGCGGGACATGGCGGTGACGCCCGATGGCGGGGAGATCTACTTCACGGTCATGGGGGGATTCTCCGTCATCCTCTGCTGTCGGCAGGTGCAGGGGCGCTGGGAGGGGCCCGAAGTGATGCCCTTCTCCGGTGGCCCCGTGGTGATGGACGCGGAACCCGCTCTTTCGCCTGACGGGAAACGCCTCTTCTTTCTTTCGACCCGGCCCAAGGACGGCAGCGCGCCCAAGCCTGGATGGGTGAATCAGGACATCTGGATGGTGGAGCGCATCGCCAATGGCTGGTCTGAGCCCACCCATTTGGGGGAGCCTGTGAACAGTGCCGACGAGGAGTTCTACCCCTCCCTCACCCGGGACGGGACGCTCTATTTCACCAGGGGCAGGGAGAAGGGGAAGGTGAGCGAGGTCTGGCGCGCCCGTTGGGACGGCAGCCGCTTCGCAAAGGCCGAACGCCTGCCGGATGCCATCAATGGCCTTGGGCCCATCTTCAACGCCTGCATCTCGCCGGATGAGCGGATGCTGGTCTTCTGCGCCGCAGGGCACAAGGGCAACCTGGGGCCTGCCGACCACTGGATCTCCTTCCGCAAGGCGGATGACACCTGGACCGAAGCGAAGAACCTGGGCGAGCCCTTCAACGGTCCCGGCCTCCGGGCCATCTCCCCCAGCTTCTCCAGCGACGGGAAGTATTTCTTCTTCGCCAGCAACCGCCGACTCCCTTTCCAGAAGGGCCCCCGCACCTACGCCTTCATCCAGAAGGAGCGCACCCAGCCGGGCAACGGCAACGCCGATCTCTGGTGGGTCCAGGCGAAGGTGCTGGAGGGAATGTCCACCCTCACTCTCCGATGATCTTAATGAGCACTCGCTTGTCTCTTCGTCCATCGAACTCGCCGTAGAAATGTTTAATCCACCAAATGGTTGTTAAAAATGTGTGTGAGTGGCAGCCCCATTCACTTTTTGGCGCTTGTGGTGCGCATCCCCGTTGTCCTCCCCGCTGCGGTTGTGGAGGTAGCCGCCCCGGGCCGGGTCGCTGCCCGCATTGAAGGGGGCCAGCCTCTCCAGCCAGCGCGCGTAATCCGCGTGAAGCCCGGATTCGTCGTCGTTGATGAAGACGGAAGCCGTGATGTGCATGGCGTTTACGAGGCAGAGGCCCTCCTGGACGGCGCTTTCCTGCAGCGCGGCCTCCACCTCATGGGTGATGTTCACGAAGCCCATGCGCTCGGGGATGTGCAGGACCAGGATCTCGCGGTGGCTCTTCATGGGGGCCTCGGGCTTGAAGGGGGCTGGGTCAGGAGTCGCGCAGGAGGGAGAGCAGGGCCTTGGCGTCCAACCTCGCGGTAGATGTCCGCTCGTCCAGCAGCTGGTCGGCCAGTTGGCGCTTTGACTGGTGCAATCCGACGATCTTCTGCTCGATGCTGCCCTTGATGATGAGCCGATAAATCGTGACGGGCCGGGTCTGGCCGATGCGATGGGCGCGGTCCGAGGCCTGGTCCTCCACGGCGGGATTCCACCAGGGGTCCATGTGGATCACGTAGTCGGCCCCGGTGAGGTTCAGCCCCGTGCCCCCGGCCTTGAGGCTGATGAGGAAGAGTTCGCCCTCCCCCTGCTGGAAGGCCTTCACCGCCTGGGTGCGGGCCCTGGTGGGCGTGGAACCATCGAGGTACTGGTAGGCAAAGCCCTGGGCGTCCAGGGCCCGGCGGAGGATGGCGAGGTGGTCCACGAACTGGCTGAAGACCAGGGCGCGGTGGTGGTTCTCCCGCAGTTCCTCCGCCAGTTCCAGGAAGGCTGTGAGCTTGGAAGACTCGATACCCAGTTCCGGCTGGATCAGGCTCGGGTTGCAGCAGGCCCGCCGCAGGCGCGTGATGGCGGCCAGCACCTGCATGGTCTGACCTTCCGCGGGAGTTCCGGCATCGAGGGCCTCCAGGCTCTTCTGGCGCAGGGCCTCCAGGAAGGCGGCCTCCTCGGCGCTGGGCTCCAACTCCAGTGTGATTTCCGTGCGTGTAGGCAGTTCCTCCAGCACCTGCGCCTTGAGGCGGCGCAGCAGGAAGGGGGCCGTGAGGCGCCTCAGGCGATGCAGGGCCTCGGGGTCCTTGTCCCGCTCGATGGGCGTCTGGTAGCGGCGCTGGAAGGAATCCAGGCTGCCGAGCAGGCCGGGGTTGATGAAGCGGAAGAGATTCCAGAGTTCACCCAGGTGGTTCTCCAGGGGGGTTCCGCTGAGGATGAGGCGGAAGCCCGCCTTCAGTTCCATGGCGGCCTGGCTGCGCTTGGTGAAGGCGTTCTTGATGGCCTGGGCCTCGTCCAGGATCACCGTGGACCATTGAACGGCCTGCAGGCGATCGGATTCCGTGTGCAGGAGTCCGTAGCTGCAGAGCAGGACATCCATGGGTTCCAGCGAATTCAGGGTGTGTTCCCGGTCGCCTTCGGCCAGGTGGCGAATCCGCAGGGTCGGGGCGAATTTCAGGGTCTCAGCCTCCCAGTTGGCGCAGACGCTCGTGGGGGCCACCACCAGGCCCGGGCCCGCCCCGCCCCGGCGGAGCAGGAGGGCGAGGGCCTGGATCGTCTTGCCCAGGCCCATGTCATCGGCCAGGCAGGCGCCGAAACCCGCATCCGCGAGGCGCACCATCCACTGGAAGCCCTCCTCCTGGTAGGGGCGCAGCTCCGCCTCGAAGGCGATGGGCACCTGGGGATCCTGGGCCATGGCCTCGCGGATGCGCTCCTGGTGGGTCTTCCAGCCCTTGTCCGTCTTGAATTGCCCCCAGCCCTCCTCGAACCCGTCCATGGCGAGGGCCGCGATGGGATGGAGGCGCAACTCCTTGCCGCGGAATTCTCCGAAAGCCTGCAGATCCGAAAGGCGGCGGCGGAAGGCCTGGGTGAGGGAAAGGAAGCGTCCCTCCCCCAGGGGCAGGAAGCGGCCGGGGTTCTGATCCAGCAGATCGAGCAGCGTCTTCATGTCGAGCACACGATCCGCATCGATCCGAAGCTCCCCGCCGATGCCGAACCAGTCCTGCCCGCTGGCCACGTTGAGGCGCATGGCATCCATTCCCAGGCTGCGGGGCGCGTGGAATCGCTGGCCCTCGGGCCACTCCAGGGCGAGGTCCGGGATCTTTTCCGCTTCCAGCAGGAGCTGGAGGCAGTTCTCGGGATCCTCCAGGATCCATTCCCTGTCCGGGTTGGCATCCAGGCTGGGCAGCTCGTTCAGGCGGCTCTGCGCGTTCCGGAGCTCCGCCCCGAGATCCCGCTGCACCAGCAGGCGGGCGCCGCCATGCTCCAGCACCAGACTGGCGCCGCCGCTGCCAGGCAGGTAGGCGGGCCCTTCGGCCAGGGGGCGCACCCGCATCCGGGCCTGAAGGCCCTGCTGGTGGGGCAGGAGCAGCAGACGGGGCAGGGGGTCGCCCAGGACCGTCTCCAGGCCTGCCACCAGGGGTTCGTGGGCGCCCAGGCCCAGATTGGAGTGGATCTCCACCAGGGGAGCGATGGCGCCGAGGGTCTTCAGCACGCGAGCCTTCGCATCCAGTGGCACAACGAGGCGCTCGCCCAGGATGGCATCCAGGCGCCGGTGCTCCTCCGTGAAGGCATAGACGAGGCGTCGGTTGGGGCCGTCCGCCGAGACGATGGCCCCGTGTTCGCTCGGCCGGGGGCTGAGGGTGAGCAGAAGCTTCGGTCCCTCCACATCCAGGTGCAGTTCGGGCCTTCCGGCCAGAAGTTCCATGGCCTGGGGGACGGGGCCTTCCAGCCAGAGGACGTGCGGGTGACCGATGAGGGCCTGGAGGGCCTGGGCATCGTCCAGGTCGAAGCGGAGTCCCTGCCAGTCCTGGGTCACCTGGACGGCAGCCAGGACGCGATGATCCTGGGCGCCCAGGTATTCGTAATGGGCCGTCTCCTCCCGGAGCCGACGGAGACTGACGGGCCGCCCCTTGCCCCAGGCCCCTTTCGGTCCATGGCGCTGTTCCAGGGGATGGATCTCGAAACGCGTGGTGCCGCGGGGTTGGGGATGGGGCTCCACGGACCAGGCCAGGCGAACGGGGCGGGGTGCGCCGCTTCGGTCTGCGGGTTTCCCGAAATCCTGGAGGGCCTCCAGGGCGCGTTCCCAGGGCTCCACCCGGGGCACGAGATCCAGGAGGACATGGGGTGTGGAGGCCCCGCCGCGATCGCGGACCCGGAGTTCCTGGGCGGCGGCGCGGAACCAACCCAGACAGAGGGCTTGGGAATCCTCTAGAAAGCGCTCCAGGTGGGACAGGGGCACCTCTTCGCCAGCCAGGTGCGTGCAAAAGATGGAGGTGAGCAGACCCATCTGGCGGGGCTCCCGAACTTCGGAACGCGGACCCGGGGGGGGGAGCTGGGCACCGGTGAGGGCCAGGTGGAGGCGCCTCAGGTTGGCCCCCTGGCCCGCCACAGGATCCAGGGCGGGGCTTCGCTCCAGCACCTCGATGCGCTCCAGGGAGAGGCGCAGGGCTGCGGGGTCTCCCTGGGCGAAGAGGGACAGGACATGGAAGAAGTCCATGGGCGCAGGCAGCGGCAGGATGCGCTTTCGCGTGAGCTTCCTGAGGCGGGCCAGGGCTTCCTGGAAGCTGATCGCCGCCTTGGCGGGCCTGCCCTGCATGAAGTGGAGGATGCCCTCCAGTCCGGCAAATAGAGGGTGCGCGCCGTGGCGAGCTTCCTGCACCGTCAGCCAGGCCTTGGCCTCGTCCAGGCGCCCCTCCATGAGGAGATAGAGGCAGATGGCCATGAAGAGGGGACTGGAGCGCGGCTGCCGCGCCTGCTTGTCCAGCCAGGCGCAGAAGTCCGGATTGGGATGGAAGAGCAGCACCTGGTCCTTGACCAGGCTCCAGGCGGCGGATTTCCGGATCTCGCCGTCGAGGCCTTCGAACCAGGCCGCGTCGAAGGGCTCTCCGCAGAGGAGGCAAAGGGGATCGCGATATTCCAGATCGGCGCCGAACAATTCCTGGATGCGCTGGTGGAGGGGCCACATCTGCTCGCTGCGCCCTTCCAGAAGCGCGAGCCGCAGATCGCCGAGCATCCGGGTGAAGGCCCCCTCCGTGGCGTAGGGCGCCGCACTGATGGCCATGAGCTTGCGGAGCAGCCCCTCCTGGTGGGCCTGCCTCGCGGCGATTTCCCGGGCGGGGGGTGTGCAGATCCAGGCGCCGGGACGGGGTTCCTCCACCCATCCCCCCTGGCGGAGCCCCTGGAGGGGGGCATTCATGTCCTGGGGCTTCCGGGTCCAGGCGGCGGCCTCGTGCCAGAGCCCCGTGCGGGTCAGGGCTTCGGCCAAGTGGATCCGCGCCGTGGGGCGCGCCAGAGAACCGAGGCCGATGAGCAGGGCCTGCTGCACCCTGGGCAGGGCAGAAAAGCGTGCGTGCGAAAAAACCATGCCTCCAGTTTAGGGGCCGTTGCGAAATAACCTATGCCGTTCTGGCATTTCGCCACGGCCCCTTATGCCGGACAATCGTCGCGATGATCAGATTATTCCTAGGTGACGGCTTACCGGGTCTATCCCAGCAGCCTCGCCAGCCAGTCCGGGTGGAGGTTCCACTTCAGAAATCCCGCCAGGCCCATGATGAAGCCGAAGGCGCTGAAGGTGCAGGCCAGGCCCAGCATCCACCGCCGCT
The DNA here is from genome assembly GCA_043723905.1 of Holophagaceae bacterium. GTDB lineage: Bacteria > Acidobacteriota > Holophagae > Holophagales > Holophagaceae > JAYREN01. The sequence goes on along the minus strand of JAYSNJ010000152.1, from coordinate 49,151 downwards.
GGGTCAGGATGGTGATGCCGAAGAGGGCGATGGCCACCGTGAGGCCCGCCTCGGCCATATCGAACTGGTCGTCGTGGGTGTTGAGCGTGTCGTAATCCTTCTCCAGGCGCTCGGCCTCGGCCTTGATGGCGCCCTTCTCCTGGTCGTAGCGGGTGGCCTTGGCCTTGAAATCGGCGATGCGGGGGGCCAGAACCCTGGCTCGACCCGGTGTGCCTTCCTGTTGGGCCACCAGCATTTCCGCGGAATTCTCGGCCATGGCCTGCTTGGTGCTCTTGGCCTGGTAATAGGCCCACTGGTCCACGGCCTTGGTCTGGGCCTGGGCCATGGCCTGGGTCACGTTGCCGTCCTTCACGTTGCAGAGGGCCATGAAGGTGGCCGTGAGGGCCACCATCACTGCAGCGATGGTGCTGAGGCGGGAGCCCTGGCCCTTCTCGACGGCATCCTGGGTGATTTCGGCGACATCGCTCATGAGACCCCTCCCTGGCCGAATGCCCATCGGCCTCCGGCGAGTCTAGTTTGCTGCGAGGGATCCGGGGGGTGGCAGGAGGTCGGGGGAGCAGACCCGTCGGGCGAGCTGCTATGGCAGCGTTCATCATCCCGCCGATCTGGACTTTGCCTCACATCGCACAAGATGCGGTGGGAACCATGGCTAGCCGGAATGCGCGGCATATTGATGTGATAAGCCGATTATTTACAAATAAAATCCCGGAAATAATTCGTGAACGTCCAGAATTTTGGACCGATAGGGAATTCAGTGGGTGGCCTCGGCCGTACTCGCTCGTTCCAGGCCCTCTATCCAAAGGAGCCCGACATGGTCGCCTCGACTCTTCGCAAGGCCCTGCTCTGCCTGTCCCTCGGGTGGGGAGTCGCCTCTCTCCAGGGCGCGGAAGTCACCGATCCAGGTGTGACGAGGCCCCAGATCACCAGCTTGGTCATCGCCCTCGAAGATGGCCGGAGCTACGCACTGTCCACCCGCGAATTGCAGGAACCCAAGGGGGGGGCCATCTTCTGGGGGGACTGGGCCGTGTCCAATCTCCTGGTCCCCCAATACCTCTGCCGACCCAAGGGCCAAGCCACGGCGGGAAGCGTGCTCCGCCTCTGGTTCACCGCGGGGGCCTCCGGCGAACTGCCGGCCTTCCTGGTGCACACGCCGGACGGGCCGGTCTATCCCTTGGATCCTGGCGGCGCGTCCCTGGACGCCTGGGCCTTTCCGACGGTTTCGAGACCCAGGATCGCCCGCATCACCGTGGGCTATGCCGATGGCCGCGTCCTCGCCCTCAATGAACTGGCCTTGAGGGATCCGAAATCAGGAGTGATGGTGTGGACCGATTTCGCCATCGCCAATCTGTTGATCCCCTTCTACCGCTCGGCCCGCCATCTGCCCACGAGCCCCGAAGGCGCGATGCATACCTGGCACCAGCCCGTGGCGGCCCCCGGAGTGCGGTCCCTGAGCCTGGTGAAGGAGCTGCCCGGTTTCCTGGTGAAACCCGAATGCATTCCCTCCTACCCCATGGCCGAGGCCCTTCAGTAGGGCGGAGGAATACGGGTTCACAGGGACGCCGCCAAGCGCCGGGCTGGTTCGAAGGCGGCGTCCCTCCCCAGGATCTCCTGGAGGAGGGCTTTGGCCTGGGTGGATCTGAGGTGGGCTTCCGAGGGGAAACGATCCCCCCAGGTGATCTGGATTTCAGCCAGCACCAGGAGGGAGGAAGGGAGCCGCCCCCCTTGACGAAGGGCCTGTCGGGCGGCCCTCTCGGCCTGCTCGAGGTGCGCCCGGGGATCCGGGGACCATCGCGCTCGCAGCAGGGCTGCCTGGGCGGAGAAGAGGGCCACCCGCCAGTTGTCGATCTGGGTTAGGACCGGGGCCATGACCGCCTCGGCCTGGGCCAGGGCTTGAAGCGGCGATTGCCGTTCCAGGTCCAGTTCCTTGGCGCGCAGGAGTCGCGCCTCGCCCAGGCCGATCACCGCGCCCTTGCTGGTGGCATTGCATCCCAGGGCCGCGTGGTAGGCCTCCTCTGCGGTCCTGAGGTGCTCCCGGGCTGGCTGACCGTGGAGGACGAGGTACTGAGCCCAGGCGAGGTGCGCGTTGCCCTGGCTGAAATGGAATTCGAAACGGGCAGGCGCCATTCGGATGGCTCGATCGAGATGGCTCAGTGCCCGGAGCGCCACGGGACCCGGGTCCATGCCATGGGTGGCTTGGTGATCCGCCAGCTCCACCTGGATGCCTCCCAGGAATCCCTGGAAATCAGCCACTTTCGGGTGGCGCTGGGCCATTTCCTGAAGAGCGTTGAGGGCCTCCTGGACGGTCCGAGTCGGATCCTGGCCTTGGGATTTTTCGAATTCCACCTTGGCCCAGAGGCAGCCCACATAGGGCTCGTAGAGCTCGAAGGGGGCGCCCTCGGACTGGAAGGCTCGGTGCAGGAGGGCGATCGCCCGGTCCAGGTCGGCCCGGGGATCCTTTCCCTGGTTGAAGTCCGAGTAGGCCCGGAGCTGGAGTCCGGCAGCGAGAGGCCCGAGGACCTCGGGATGATCCGGGTGGGCAAGGCCCAGGGCCTCGGCTCGGAGAAGGGCTGCGGGCAGAGTCTCCCTCTGGTGTGAGCGGTTCCTGGCCAGTTCGATCTGCCCCCAGGCCAGGCGGATCTCCGGCTCCGGAGCCTCCGGCAGGAGGCGCTTCCAGTTCTCGCAGGCCGCTTCGAGCCGACTGTGGGCTTCCTGGAACCTCTGGCCCGCATGCCGTCTCGCGGTCATCTCGTCCCACCAGCGCCGGGATTGCAGATCCCACAGATTGGGATCGCTGGGGGCGACGGTCGCCGCCACCGCGAAAGCCTTTCCCGCCCGGTCCAGAGCACCCAGGATCCGGGCCGGGTCCTGTTCCTGGCGGGCCCGGGCGAGATGGACTTCCCCCTCCAGCCTGCGGGCCTCGTAGAACCAGGGTGCGCCCTTGAGGGCCTCCTGGGCCAGCCGCAAGCTTTCCTCGAAGCGCCGGTCATACAGCGCCAGGAGGCCCTCCTGGAAGCCGGGCGGGTCCAGTTGGCTGCCCTGCCCCTCCCGCAGAAGGGCAACGGCAGGTGCCCGCAGGTTCTCCTCCAGTTCCAGGATGCGGGTCCGCCGCAACTGGGGGTCCTGGATGGCTCGGGCGGCGTCCATTCCCTTGGAATAGGCCTGACTGAGGGCCCGGCCCCTGGAATAGGCGACGTCCCGGCCCTGGAAGCGGGCCCCCCAGGCCTGATCGAGATGGGACTGGGCCAGTCGGGTCTCGCCCAGGGCGAGGTAGGCCCGTCCGAGGGCATAGTGGCCGGGGCCCTGGGCCTGGCCTCCGGCGCCCCGCACTTCGGCCTCCATGGCTTGGATCCGCCGGTGGACCGTGGCGAGTTCGCCGCGGATATCGTGGGTGGGCTGAAGGCGCGCGTAGCGCAGCAGGGCCTCAATGCGCTCGGCCTCCTGGCCGAAGTGCTGGGCCCACTGGGCCCGGCTCGCGGCGGTGACCCGGGCGTGGATGCCCAGGCCCGCGAACACGAGCACGATGGCCAGGGCGGCGGTTCCCAGAGCCACGATGGCCTTGTTCCTCAGGGCGAACTTCCCGGCACGGTAGCGGAGGCTGGCGGGGCGCGCGAGGATGGGTTCCCCGTCCCTGAACCGTCGGAGATCCTCGGCCAGGGCTCGGGCGCTCTCGTAGCGCCGGGGGATGTCCTTCTCCAGGCACTTCATGATGATGGTCTGGAGGTCGGAGGGAAGGCCCGGGTTCCTCGTCCGGGGGAGGGGGACCTCCGAATCCAGGATGTGGCGGAGACAGTCCAGCCCCGGGATCTCGGCAAAGGGCGGGGCGCCGGTGAAGAGTTCGTAGAGCGTCACGCCAAGGGCGTAGACATCCGTGCGCCGCTCGATCCGAGCCGTGTCACCCCGGGCCTGCTCGGGGGCCATGTAGTGGACGGTGCCCTGGATCGTCCCCTCGCGGGTCTCGCTGCTCGTGGCCGTGTCGCGGGCCAGGCCGAAATCCAGCACGTAGGGCGTGAGAAGGCCCTCCGGGGTCTGTTCCACCATGATGTTGGCGGGCTTGAGGTCCCGGTGGATGAGGCCCTGGCGGTGGGCCGCATGGACCGCCTCCGAGACCCGCTCCATGAGTTCCACCTTTTCCTGGACCTCCAGCAGGGGGGCGATTTGGTCCAGGGTCCTGCCGTCGATGTACTGCATCACGACGTAGGTCTGGCCGTGCCATTCCTTCACTTCATAGACCTTGCAGATGTTGGGGTGATCCACCTGGGCCTGGTTCCGGGCCTCCCGGACGAGGTTGTTGATGGCGCTCGGGTCCCCCCAGCGCAGGAACTTGAGCGCCACCTGGCGGTTGAGGGCCGGGTCGTAGGCCTTGAAGATGCGTCCCATGCCGCCTTCCCCCACGAACTGGAGGTTCACGAACTGGTTCCAGCGGGGGAGGGTCAGCACGGAGAGCAGGCGGCGCCCGAGCTCCTCCCCGGGCGTTCGAGTCTGCGACTCGCTGCGGGGGAGCCAGGGGTGGGTCTTCCTGCTGCCCTCGGGCCCCTCTGCGGGAATTGATGCCGAGCCTCCCTCGGTCTGGAAGGTGGGTGCAGATTCCACCGTGGGGTCACTCTCGCTGGGTGAGGACCCCTCACTCAGGAGTCTTTCCAGGTCGATGACCTGGGCCTTCAGGGATTCCAGGGTCTCGGTTCGCAACAACCCCTGGCGGTTCAGTTCGGTGAGGAGGACATCGAGGTCCAGGTCCCCGACTCCCGAGGCTCGGGACACCCAGGCTGCCTCCAGGCCCTTGAAGGAGATCTCCCCCAGCAGAAGCCCCATTCCGATGACCCGGGCCTGGTGTTCGAAACTCACGCATCCCCCTCAGCAGCGGCCGACCAGCCTTCCGAGGACCCGTCTAGGCTGGCTTTTTCCGGCGGCCGAGGCGTCCGGATTTCAGGGAGACGGAGTTGAACCAGGAGGCGCCTGGGCGGAGCCGCTGAAGGGGAAAGGCGGGGAGTTTCTGGCTGCGCGTCCAGCCCAGGGGGGTCAGCGTGTACTGCCCGGGGAGGCCCGAAACATCAGGCTGGAGGAACTTCCGGGCCAGGAGCGTCTCGATCTGCAAGGTGTTCTCCAGGCGCCGGGGATTGGGGAACTCCTTCAGCAGAAGGAGAGAGGTTCCGGAAGTGCCGGAATCCAGACGCAGGACCAGATGGCCCTCGGCAGCGCGGGCGGCCGCCAGCAGGTACTTCTCGTCCTCCCCCAAGGGAAGGCTGAATCCGTTCTTGAAGACGGCGCGCAGGCCCAGGACCGAGAGGCCACAGAAAAAGCCCAGCAGAAAGGCGATGAAAACCATCCTGGTCCTCCATGGGAATCGTGGATTTCACGCTCCTGCTTCGCTCCGAGGCGAGAGCATCTCTTTATATGAATCGGGTGCTCCCGGCGGGGGCTTGAATAGATCCTCCCGGGTTTCTGTCCCCTGGACCGTTCTGGTCGCCCGGAGGGGGTGCCACAATGGAGTTCCACAGACGATTCCCAAGAGGCCCCCATGCTCCAGATCGCCGACAAGACCTTCACGAACCGTCTCGTCCTGGGCACGGGCAAGTACAAGAATTTCGCCACCATGAAAGCCTGCTACGAAGCCGCCCGCTCCGAGATGGTGACCCTGGCCGTGCGCCGTTTCGATCTGGGGGCCCAGGGCGAGGACAATATCCTCAACAGGATCCCCAAGCACATCCATCTCCTGCCCAACACAGCCGGCTGCTTCACGCTCGAGGACACGCTGCGGGTGGCGCGGCTGGCTCGGGAGGCCCTGGACAACCCCTGGATCAAGGTGGAGGTGCTGGGCGATACCAAGAGCCTTTATCCCGATGGGGAGGAGACCCTGAAGGCCTGCGCCGAACTGGTGAAGGAGGGCTTCATCGTCCTGCCCTACCTCAACGCGGACCCCATCCTGGCCAAGAAGCTCTGCGATCTGGGCGTCCACGCCATCATGCCCCTCGCCAGTGCCATCGGCTCGGGCCTGGGGGTGCAGAATCCATACGTGCTGCTGCTCATCAAGGAGATCTGCGAGAGCTACAAGCTGCCGATGATCGTGGATGCGGGCGTGGGCACGGCCTCGGACGCCGCCCTGGCCATGGAGCTGGGGGCGGATGCCGTCCTGCTCAACACGGCCGTGGCCGAGGCCGGTGAGCCCACCAAGATGGCCGAGGCCATGGACCTCGCCGTGCGGGCCGGGCGCCTGGCCTTCGAGAGCGGCCGCATGGCCCGGCGCCTCTACGCCAGCGCATCCAGCCCCATGACGGGGATCGTGGGGAGGAACTGAGCCTCTACCTCAAGGTCCTAGGGGCCTCGAAGCTGCCGGGACTGCTGTGGGACTGCATCAGGACGTAGGCCTGGTCGTGGCTGTCCAGGAGGACCAGGTCCGGGCGGCCATCTCCGTCCAGATCCCCCGCCCCGAGGCGGCTCGCCAGGAAGGGCAGTTCGAAGGTCGTGGCCAGAGAGAAGGCTCCGCTGCCTGACTGCATCAGGAGGTTCAGCTTTGACTTCATCACGGATGGAGACCCCACGGGGAAGCTCCCCGCCAGGGCCGCGTCCGTGCGGCCATCGCCGTTCAAGTCCGCGAAGACGACGTCCTCCCGGCCATCCAGGGCATTCACGTCGGTGTATACGGGCGCGGAAAAGACCCCGGCGGAGTCCTGGGGCAGGGCGGCCAGCAGGGCGCGAAAGCCCAGTTCGGAGGGTGTGAAGTAGGCGAGGAGAGCCCTGCGGCCAGCGCCATCCGCATCTCCCAGGGCCAGGCGCTGGACATTCAGGCCCGTCCGGGTGGCAAGATTCACGAAGGTTCCCAGCTTGCCGTCGGCACCCTGGAGGCTCAGGCCCAGCAGGCCGTTGGCCGTGTACCCGCTGGAGGCCGTGTGGATCCAGGTGAAGAGATCGGTCCGGCCATCGCCGTCGATATCCCCGGCCACGAGGTTATCGGGTGCCCCGGGTGTGGCGAGCTCCCCCCGGGGCAGGAACGAGCCGCGGTGGAGCGGGTCCTGGTAGCGGAGAGCCATCCGGGTGACGCCCTGGGTGGCATCGGGGATGGCGAGATCCGGGACCCCGTCCCCGTTCAGGTCCCCCACCCCCAGTTCATAGGCATTGAGTCCGCTATCGATGACTTCGGTGGGCAGGAAGTGGCCCCGGGCCTGGGGATCCTGGCGCATCCAGGAGATCTTCCGCGCATCGGGATCCGTGAACACCAGGTCGCGGACGCCATCCCCATCCAGGTCGACCCCGTAGACCCGCCAAGGGAAGCTGCCCACCGCATAGGTGTCAGGCGGGGCGAAGAGGCCCGGGGCCGTCTGGAGATAGACCTGGAGCTGGCCCTCGAAGGCCCCTCCTTGGAAGAGTTTCACCGTGGCCAGGGTCACCACGTCGGCCCGGCCATCGCCGTCCAGGTCCACCACTGCCACATCGGTAGGCACCCACAGGGGGTACAGCCAGGAATCGTCGGAGCCTGCTCCCAATCCGGCCTGACAGGCCAGTGCAAGGCTCAAGAATCCCCCGGCGAGAAGGTTCCAGCCGGTTCGGAAGAGGCGCGTTCCCATGGGGGACCTCCACATCCGCGGAGGATTCTACACCTCGGGCGGGTCCGAGCTTCCACCTGTAGGCATCGCCGCGTCGATCCAGCCGCCGCCCACCAGGCGCTGGTCGTCGTAGAAGGCCACGGCCTGACCCGGTGTCACGGCGCTCTGGGGCGAGTCGAAGTGGACCAGGGCCGTCCCGTCCCCCAGGAGTTCCAGACGGGCGCGGGCCCCGGGATGGCGGGAGCGGATCTGGACATCCAGGTGCTGGGGGGGCGGGGCGTACCAGTGCAGGCCGGAAGCTCGCAGGCCCCCACTGAGCAGATCCGAGTCCTCGGTACTGAGGATCACGCTGGCGTCCTCGGTCCGCAGGCCCACCACGTGGGCCCGTTCGCCCAGAGCAATCCCTAGGCCCCGGCGTTGGCCGATGGTGTAGCGATGGAAGCCCTCGTGGGGGCCCAGCACCTTGCCGCGGGGATCGATGAAGTTGCCCGGACGAAGATCCTTCTCGAAGCGCTGCCGCAGGGATTCCGGGAAGCCCAGGCCCTCCACGGCCAGGCAGATATCCTGGCTCTCGTGGCGCTCGGCGGTGATGAGGCCCTGTGCCCGGGCCATGGCCCGCACTTCGGGCTTGGTGAGGCCGCCCAGGGGCAGTTCCAGGCGCTCGATCTGTTCCGGGCTGAGATCGGAGAGAAAGTAGGACTGGTCCTTGGCGCGGTCCACGCCCCGCAGGAGGTGCACTTCCCTTCCCACGCGTTCGATCCGCGCGTAATGCCCCGTGGCGATGCGCTGGGCGCCCATGCGCTCCGCGTATTCGCCCAGGTATCCGAACTTCATCTCCCGGTTGCAGTGCAGGCAGGGGCTCGGCGTGCGGCCCCGCTCATACTCGGCCCAGGCGGGGCGCATCACCCGGTCCAGGAAGGTCTCCCGGCAATCGAGGACATAGTGCGGGATGCCAAGAGAGCCTGCCACGGTGCGAGCCTGGGTGATGCCGTCTGCCGAGCAGCAGGAGCGGCTGGCCATGCGGTCATCGCAGGAGCGGAGCTGGAGGGTGACGCCGATGGCATCCCAGCCCGCCTTCACCATCAGCGCCGCCACGACGCTGGAATCCACGCCGCCGCTCATGGCGATGACCATGCGACCGCGGGTCATTTGGACCCCCGAGAGCGAAGCCGCGCGACGGTGGTCTTCAGCACGTCGAGGGTGCGGCTGATCTCGTCTTCGGTGTTGCCTTCACCCAGGGAGAAGCGGAGGGCGGATTTGGCCTCCTGTTCGCTGCGGCCCAGGGCCAGGAGGACGGGGCTAGGCCTGCGACTCTCGGACTGGCAGGCGGCGCCCAGGGACACGGCGATGCCCTCGAGATCCAGGTTCATCAGAAGATCCTCGGCGGAGATCCCTGCGAAGCTGATGTTGAGCGTGTTGGGCACGCGCTTTCCGGGATGACCGTTGAGACGTGTGCCGGGAATGCCCTCCAGGATGCCCCGCTCCAGCAGGTCCCGCAGGCTTCGGATCTGGGCACTTCGGGCTTCCAGGAGGGTCCTTGCCAACTCGCAGGCCACGCCGAAACCGGCAATGCCAGGCAGGTTCTCGGTGCCGGCCCGGAGGCGGCGCTCCTGGGGGCCGCCCCAGAGGAGGGGCTTCAGAGCCAGGCCCCGGCGCACGAACAGCGCGCCGACTCCCTTGGGGCCATAGAGCTTGTGGGCCGAGATCGAGAGCAGATCCACACCCAATTCCCGCACATCCACAGGGATCTTGCCCGCGGCCTGCACCGCATCGGTGTGGACGGGGATGCCCTGGGTGCGGGCCCTTGCGGAGATTTCCCCTAAGGGCTGGATGGTGCCGAGATCGTTGTTGGCGAGCATGACCGAGAGCAGGGCCGTGTCTCCGCACAGGGCCGCTTCCACCTGGGCAGGATCGACCAGTCCCAGCTCATCCACGGGCAGCGCCTGGGATTCGAAGCCCTGGGCCTCCAGGGCGCGGCAGGTATCCAGCACGGCGGAATGCTCGATGGCCGAGGTCAGGATGCGGTGTCCACCCTTTAGGATGGCGCCCAGGCGCAGGGCCTGGTTATCGGATTCCGTGCCGCCGCTGGTGAAGACGATCTCTTCGGGGTCGGCTCCGATGAGGGCCGCCACCTGGGAACGGGCTTGGTCAAGCGTGCGCTTCGCGTCCTGGCCGAAGGCATGCAGGCTCGAGGGGTTGCCCCAGCTTTCCTCCAGGCAGGCCCGCATGGCCTCCACCACCGCCGAGTGGGGTGGGGTGGTGGCGTTGTGATCCAGGTAGATGCGCTTCAAGGCTTTCGCTCCAGGGGCAGGCTCATGATACCGGGGGGGATCGGAGCCTTGCCCGCCTTGGATGACGGTGGGGCTTGGAATGCTCCATGTCGTGTTTCTTGTTCACTTCCCGGCGCTACAATGGGCCCAACCTGGAGCCGCCATGTTTACCCGTGCCATCTGCCGCAAGCCCGGTCTCAACTTCTCCCACGGCCTCACCACCGTCCAGGGCGGGAAGCCGGACTACGCGAAGATGATGACCCAGCACGACGCCTACGTGGACACCCTCAAGAAGCTGGGGCTCCAGGTCGAGGTGCTGGAACCCCTGGGGGAATTTCCGGACGCCTACTTCGTGGAGGATGCGGCCATCGTCACGGCGGAAGTGGCCATCGTGACGCGGCCGGGCGCCAAGGCCCGGCGGGGCGAGACCGTGGCCCTGGAGCCCGTGCTGGCGAAGTACTGCCCCCTGGCCCACATTGAGGCCCCTGGCAAGCTGGATGGCGGCGATGTGCTCATCATCGGGCGCCACGCCCTCATCGGGGTCTCCGAGCGCAGCAACCCCGAGGGCGCGGAGCAGCTGGGCGAGATCCTCGAGGACCACGGCTACACCTGGGCGGCGGTGCCGGTGGCCGAAGGGCTGCACTTCAAGTCCAGCGTCAACTGGGTGGGCGGCAAGAACCTGCTCGTCACCGAGGATTTCGCCGGGATGGAGGAGCTGGAGGGCTTCCGGCAGATCCTGGTGGATCCCTCCGAGACCTACGCCGCCAATGTGCTCTGGATCAACGGTACGCTGATCGTGCCCACGGGTTATCCCAGGACGCGAAAGCAGCTCTCGGCCCTGGGGCTGCCCATCATCGAACTGGATACGAGCGAAGCCCGCCTCATGGATGGCGGGCTCACCTGCATGTCGCTGAGGTTCTGAGAAACCACAGGAACTTTTTTTGACTTCACACTGGATGGATGGCGACACCGCTCATCCTCCTCCTGGCATTTTTCTGTCTGTTGCCGGATATCCCGGCCTTCCACTGGCTGGCCTGGCCCGCCTGGGTGGGGCTGGTATCGGGCGTCGGCGTGGCGCTCACCTTCGGGAATCCCCACGCGGCCCGCACCCGTGCCCTTACCCCCCGCCTCCTGGCCTGGTCGGTGGTGGGGTTGGGCGCTGCCATGAACCTTCGCACCGTGGTGGCGGTGGGCCTCCAGGGCCTGGGCTACACCATGGTGGGCATCAGCCTCACCCTGGTGCTGGGACTGCTGTTGGGACGATATTTCAAGGTGCGGCGGAACACCTCGATCCTGGTCAGCGTGGGCACGGCCATCTGCGGAGGCAGCGCCATCGCGGCCGTGGCGCCGGTGCTCCGGGCCGACGAGGAGGAAATTAGCCTGGCCCTGGCCACGGTATTCCTGCTGAACGCCACCGCCCTCCTGATCTTTCCACCGATCGGACACGCGCTGCACCTCAGTGAGCGGGCCTTCGGCCTCTGGGCGGCCCTGGCCATTCACGACACCTCCAGCGTGGTGGGGGCCTCCGCTTCGTACGGGGCAGACGCCCTTGTGGTGGCCACCACCACCAAGCTGGCCCGGGCCCTGTGGATCGTCCCTCTCACGCTGGGACTGGGATTCTGGATCTCCCGACGGGAGCACCCCGAGGGGGTGGGCGGCAAGGCCAAGCGCCCCTGGTTCATCCTGGGCTTTCTCGCCGCGGCGGGTCTCGTCACCTTCCTGCCCAGCCTGAAGCCTGCGGGGTGGGTGGTCGCGGAACTCGCCAAGCGCAGTCTGGTGCTGACCCTCTTTCTGCTGGGCCTGGGCCTCAGTCGCGCCAGCCTCAGAACGGTGGGGCCGCGCCCCTTCTTCCAGGGTCTGCTGCTGTGGATCCTGGTGGGGGGCGGAACCCTGGCAGCGATCCTGGCGGGATGGATCCGGTAACGGCGCGAAGGCCCCGGCGACGGGGCCTTCAGGGAAAAGAGAAAAGTCGGATTACTTGCGCACCTGACCGTCGTGCTTCTGTCGGTGGATGCGGCGGCTTTCGCGGTTCTGTTCCTGGTTGATCTTGGCGGCTTCCTGCTTCGTCACCTTGCCATCGGCCTCGGCCTTGGCGATGTCCCTGTTGACCTTGGTCTCCTGCCGTTCCAGGCGAGCGGTCTCCCGGGGGGTGAGCTGGCCGCTCTGGACGCCCTTGCCGATGCGCTGCTGCTGCCGCTCGGCGCGCTTCTCCATGCGGGCCTCGCGCTTCTGGGTAGGCGTAGCCGTCGGCGGGGCCGGAGTCTGGGCGAGGAGGGCGGCGCTGGCGAGGAGTGCGCCCACGAGCATGAGAGTGGTGCGTTTGAGATTCATGGCTTCTCCGAATTGAGGTGGGGTGGAACCTGGGGCTCAGGGTTCCCTGGGGTGGAAGGGTTGACCCGAGGTCGGGTCAGGAGGTTGAAGATGCAGCGGGCATTTGCTCTCGTCAGAACCCGATCCAGAGCCGCACGCGGGGGCGGAGGAGGAGTCGTGGGGGAGCCGGCACGAAGACCACGCCCCTCTCCTGTCCGCACCAGGAGCCAGGTTCGTGCAGGATCATCCGGCGGCTTCGGCCCCAGGGGGGGCGCTCTGCCTCGAATCGGGGGCCGAAGTCCTCTGTGACCATCCGCCGGTGTTTCCAAGGGTGCCGGTATTCGTAGGCTTCCCGGTCGGGGTGGGCGAGGACGGGGAGACTCATCGCCAGGAGCAGGAAGGAGATGGCCGGAATGCGCATGGTGTCCCTCTCGGGTGGGGCGGGCCTCGTTCGGCTTCGCGACCAGAGCTATTTCACGACCCATGCCAAGTCGTTAAGGTATTCCACACCAGTGTTTGCGAAAGGTTTAAGAGCGCCTGCCGTGGTTTCTTGCGGCACGGTGTTGCGCAGCGCCTCAGGGTTCAACCGATTCGTCTCCAGCGGGCGGCTACTCGAACTGCACGATGGAGTTCAGTCCTCGAGGCTCGCCAGGAAGCACGCCCACTTTCGATAGAAGGGCAGCAGATCCTCGCCGTGCTCGGGACCCAGACCGATGAGTTCGGTGTGGTCCCAGCCCTCCAGCACGCCCATGTGGTTCCACTCGCCCCGGCGGGGCGTCCCCTCGAATAAACGGATGAGATCGGTGCTGGGCCCCGCCATGGAACGGGTGTTCACCACGCCATCATTGCGGAACCAGGTCCCATCCAGGGCGACATGGCCCGGGGCCGATGTGGTGCGGCCCATGAACCGGGAACCCAAGTACCAGAGCGGGGTCATGCGGGGGGAGGGCACTTGGTGGCCTCTGGCGTCTGGGCGGGTCTTTTCCGCGGACCAGCTGAAGTAGAAGACCTCTGGCTGGGCCTTGACCCCAGCATTGAACAGGCGGGCTCCCTCCGGAGCCAGTTCGAAGGTGCTGAAATCCCGAGTCCCCTGCCAGAGAGGGCTGGCGAACACGCGGTGCAGGAAGGCCCCGTGGGATTCCTCCCGCTTGCGCGCCAGTCCCCACTGCTCGAGCTTCACGTCGAAGACGGCGGTTCGGTTCTTTCCCAAGCTCGCCCCCAGGGCGAAGAGCTTTTGGGCCGGGCCCACCAGTCCCTCCCGGCGCCAAGTGAGCGTGGTGCCTTCATGGGGCGTGGCCAGGGTCGTCACACTGGAGACCCAGGCGTGCCCTCCCTGGAAGAGGGGGCTCAGATCCTGAGGGGCCGTGAGCCTGCGCTCGGCCTCATCGCCTCGGGCGAGGAGCTGCACCAGCAGCCGCGCCGTCTGGCCGCCCATGCTGTGGCTCAGGAGATGCACCTTGGGGATCGCGCTGCCCCATCCGGGCAGCAGCGCGATGTGGGTCCGGCCCAGACGCGCATGCCCGTGGGCGGTGGCGTGGGCCTGTCCGTAGTCCACCCGGCCACCCCTGAGCTGGGCGAAGACTTCGCAGGCCCGGTCCCAGTTGCTGGCGAAGGGACTCGGCGCAGCGGTGAACACGGAATGCCCCTGGGCCTTCAGGTATTCCTGGATATCCCGACCCCCTCCCCAGTATTTGAAGCCGAAGACCTCCTCCCGCCCCCAGACAGTGAACCCGCCCACCAGGACGATGGGGTGGGCGTTGCGGGGCATCGGCGGCGGATCGGTCGCAAGGGCCAGCACGAGGGCGGGAAGGAGCATCGCTTCAGGCGAGCCAGGCAGGGGCGTCGAGTTCGGCGCCGAGGGACCTCAGTTCCCGGGCCAGGGGGGGGAGGTTCGTCCCCTCGGCCCGGTGGAGGATCACGTGGAAGGGGCGGGAACCGTTCCAGGCCTCCGCTGCTGCCTTCAGGACCTCGGCCAGGGTGGCGCGATCCGCCGGTTCCGCCCGGTCCAGGAGGTGCTGAGTGTCCAACAGCAGGAGCGTGCAGGGGCCTACAGGCAGCCAGTCCAGATCGTTGAGGCACTCGTCCAGGGCGTCCCAGTTTTCGCCGAAGTAGGGCGGAAACTGGAGCGAGGCCGCGGTCTCATCGAAGAGGGCCTGGAGGGTGCGCATCTTGGTACCACGGAGGTGCCTCAATGCCGCATGGGGCTCCGAGGCAAAGGGGGTGAGGCGCTCCAGGAGGGAATCGGGATCGCCCTGGGCGAGGTGGAAGAAGGGGGGTGCGGAGACTTGGAGGAAGTCCAGGATCATGCGCGGCTCCTCATTGGATTTCCGTGAAGGTGCTGTAGTGGTCGGCGGTGTACCAGGCCCGGCCGTCGCTGCCCGTCACCAGGCGTTCGGCGCCACGGTTCCGGCCGGGCACCTTCGGATGGATGTCCCACTCGCGGTACTCGATGGGTCTGCCCAGGGTGTCCTGCTGGGGCAGCTTCTGCTCCCCGCCTCGGCCGTAGTTTCCGAAGCGCCGCCCACCGACCTGGCCAGGAGGGGCTTCGCCGTGGTCGCGCACATAGGCCAGGGTGCCTCGGGCTTCCCTGGGAATCTCCTGAACTGTCATGGCGCGAGGAACGGAACGCGCCTGGGAGAAAGAGGCGGGGCCAGCCAGCGCCGAGAGGCTCATCAGCAGCCCGATGGCTGCCGACACCAGGACGCGCTGGATGGAATGCAGTGGGGGCATCGGAATCTCCGGTCAGTCCCCAGATTAGCCTCAGGCGATTTTTAAGGGCCATGACAAAGGGCCCCGTTGGGGGCCCTTTGTGTTGGTTGGGGAACCTGGATTCGAACCAAGAAAGGCGGAATCAGAATCCGCTGGTTTACCGTTAGCCTATTCCCCAAACGGCGGACTCCAGAATAGCCAATCCCGTAAGGAAAACAAGGGGCGACCTGGGATGGAAGGGCGCATTCGGCTCCTGGCGGCGTTATCCTGGCCTCCAGCGGGGTTCCACATGGCCGAGAATCTGAAACTAGCCTACTTCGTGGCGGTGAAGGAGGGGGGCAGTTATCTGGGGGGACTGCTGCTGACGGACACCTCGGGGATTCCTCTGGATTTCCGCTACACCGAGCCCATCACGCCCACCAAGCTCCAGTCGCTGCTCTACGGGAAGGCCCTGGAACCGCACCTGAAGGAGGAGGTCATCCAGAAGACGCTCCTGAAGGAACTCAAGGGCGCACCGGATCTCTTCATTCTCCAGGCCACCGAGTTGGCGGGAGGCTGGAACGCCGATACGCGCTGCCCCGCTCTGGCGCTGCAGAAGACTCAGGAGGCACCCCTTTCCAGGGTGGGTGAGGTCTTCCGGGCCTCCCAGCGCGAGCTCCTCATCCAGACCAGCGAGGGGGCTGCACCCTTGAGGGTCATTTTCGCGAATTCCGTGGATCTCCCGACCCAGGATGCGGCCGCCCTCAAGCTGCTGGAGGCAGGCTATCAGATGGATCTCGCGGAGCCCCTGGAGCGTGTGACGGCTGCCCTCCAGGCTCTGGTTCGGCCCGACTGAGGGGGCAGGATGGCCTTCGGGAGGATCACGGAAGCGGTCTCGGATCTGAAGGAGACCCTGCGTCGCATCTTCAGCGATCCCCCCTCGCACTCCCTGGAGATGAGACCCATGTCTGCTCGCCCCTGCGGGATTCCGCCCCTGGTGGCGGCACTCAAGAGCCCGGTCTACCACCTGGGAGTGGACTCCGTGAAGATTCCGCTGGAGACTCCGGCCACGCTCACCGAGGTTTCCGTGCGTTTCGAGGGTCGCCTGCTGGCGGAGGAAGGCTGGGCCCACTGGGCAGCCGGGGCCCAGGTCTTCGAGATGCCCAGGTTCGGGGTGGGGGGGCAGCGGCGGGTGGAGGTTCCCCCCCTTCCGCGCCGACCTCCCTGCCACCGAGTGGAACCGGAGGCCTTCCGGCCGTCCAGCCGGGGGTTCCGGGAGGGTTTTGCCCCTCCGGCGACGCGGGGAGGCACGCCTGGATTGCCCTCCCCGGCGGTGCGGGGGGGTCTGGAGGTCGCCCTGGGGCTGCCCATCGCGGTTCAGGGTCAGGATGTGCAGACGCTGCCCAGGGTCCAGTGGATGCGCTACAGTCTCCAGCTGGTGAAGGCCACCGGCGAGAACATCCGGAATCTGGAAGTGCTGGGGCTCTACCGGATCCCCTCCAAAGGGGTCGCGGGCATGCGCCACGACGCCAAGACGGGGCGCCTTCTCCTGGATCTGCAGCGGGAGGCGGCAGGGGCTTCCCGCCTGCCCTTCCTCCTGGCCCGGCGTCGGGATGACCGAACCCTCGTAAGCTGTTTCCTGGAGGAGGGTTGATGGTTATCGCGCCGAACTCGTGGCCCGAGGACCCGGATGCGCCGGATCCCACGCTCCCCGCCAGTGCATGGGAGGATTTCGAGACGGCCCTTCGGAAGCGCAAGGAGGATGATCTGTTCCCGGAACCCTTCGGATGGGCCCTGGTGGTCTATGCGGGAACTCAGCTGGGCAGGGTCTTTCCCGTGCTGCCCGGTGAGAACGTCATCGGGCGCTCGCCTGCGGTGGGGGTGACTCTGCTCGATGAGGAGATCAGCCGGGTCCACAGCAGACTCTGGCTGGAAACGGGGAGGGATGGGGACCGGCTCACCCTCGAAGACAGGGGCTCCACCAACGGCACTTTCGTGAACGGGCAGCGTGTGGAAGGGCGTCACCTGGTCCTCGCCGGGGATCGCGTGGCCATCGGGGGGCATGTCCTGAAGCTCGTGGCCATGGACCCTCTGGAACGCTCGTTCCACGAGACCCTGTTGGACCAGAGCACCAGGGATCCGCTGACGGGCTTGGCGAACCGCGGCGCGATCCTGGGGGAACTGCAGAGCCGCTTCGATCTCAGCCGTCGACATGGCCGTCCCCTCTCCGTGCTGATGTGCGACCTGGACCACTTCAAGCAGATCAACGACACCCATGGACACGGAGCCGGGGATCTGGTGCTCAGTGCCTTCGGTGACCTGGTGCGCCTGAACCTCCGCGGCACGGATCTGGCGGGGCGGATCGGGGGCGAGGAGTTCCTGATCGTGCTGCCTGAGACCGAGATGGACGGCGCCATGTTCCTGGCGGAGCGCCTCCGCACGGCCCTGGCAGGAACGCCCCTGGCCATCGCCAGCGGTCCCCTGAAGGTGACCTGCAGTCTCGGGGTGGCAGAGCGGAACGCCGCCGATCGCGATGGCGGCATGCTCCTGGGCCGTGCGGATGGCTCCCTCTACCAGGCGAAGCGCCAGGGCAGGAACCGCGTGGTCTCAGCGCCTAAGAGCTGAGCTTCCGCTAAGCTAGGAGCCAGCCCTTGGATTCATCCCATGAACCTGGAACCCCTGCAGCCCGATGACCTGGCGGAACCCGATCACGCCACACTCTACACCTATGTGCCTGGGCCTCGCAGCGAGGCCGCCCAGGACGAATGGGCCCTCATCCGGTACGCAGGGGAACCCATCGGTGAGGTGATTCCCCTCCAGGGCGGGGAACTCCGCCTCGGACGAGCCCCGGACAGTGATCTCTATCTTCCGGAGGCCGAGGTGAGTCGCCACCACGCCATCCTCGAACGGGTCCTGAGCGAAGGCGATTGTCCGGCCATGCAGATCATGGACCTGGGCTCCACGAACGGGACCTTCATCAACGGCCACCGGATCGGGGATCCGCACGTGCCTCAGAACCTTCATCCCGGTGATGTCCTTCGTGTGGGGATCCACGCCTTCAAGCTCAAGTGTCTGGACGCGGTGGAGCGCCGCTACCACGAAGCCATGCGGGTTCAGACCACCCGGGACCCGCTCTGCGGAGTCAGCAATCGCGCGTCCGTGCTCAGCTTCCTGGAAAGGCAATCGGATCTCTCCTCTCGTCATCGTCGCCCTCTGTCGGTGGTCCTCTGTGACCTCGACTCGTTCAAGCAGATCAATGACCGCTGGGGGCACGCGGCGGGCGATGAAGTCCTGCGCTTCTTCGGCGCTCTCCTGCTGGGGCGTCTGCGCGCCAGCGATCAGGCGGGGCGGATCGGGGGTGAGGAGTTCCTCCTCGTCCTACCGGAAACCACCGGGCGGGAGGCTGTCCAGGTGGCCGAAGCCCTGCGGAAGAGTCTCGAGATGGCGGAGATCCCCGTCGAGGCTTCGCCGGAGCCCATAGGAGCGACTTGCTGTTTCGGGGTGGCCCAGTTGGCGAAGCGGGACACCAGCGGCGGTTCCCTCCTGGCGCGGGCGGATGTGGCGCTCTATCGGGCGAAGACCGGGGGGCGGAACCGGGTCGAATCCGACGAATCCCCATGATTGTGCACATCCCCAGGCAGATAGGCTCCGTGCGCGTCCTGGAGAGGCTCGGCGAAGGCGGCATGGCCTTCGTCCACCGGGCCGAGGACGTCTTCCGGCCAGAGCTCCAGCTGGCGGTCAAGTTCCTGCGCCCCGAGACCGTCTCCGACGAGGAAATCGTGCGCCGCTTCCTGCGCGAGGGTGAAGTGCTCAAGCGCCTGCGGCATCCCCATCTCGTGGAAGTGATGGCTTTCGGCCGGGCGGGTTCGACGCCCTACCTGCTCATGGAGCTGCTGCCGGGAGGCAGCATCAAGGGCTGCCGTGGGGAGGCTCCTGCAGCCCTCCTGCGCCGCCTGGTGCCCGTGATGGACGCCCTGGCCTACACTCACGGAGCCGGGGTCATCCACCGGGATCTCAAACCCAGCAACCTCCTCTTCGCCGCCGACGGCCGACTCAAGGTGACGGATTTCGGGGTCTGCCTGTGGGAGGGGGATGAGGGCACCCGCATGACCCGCTCCCAGATGGTGGTGGGCACCGTGGGCTACATGGCGCCTGAGCAGCACGGCGATCCCCGGAGGGTGGATGGGCGCTGCGATGTGTATGCCCTCGGCGCGATCCTCTACGAATTCACCACGGGCCAGCCCTACAGCCAGGTGCAACTGCCGCCCGCGGCCGTGCGCCCCGGATTCCCGCCGGGGCTGGCGGGAATCCTCATGCAGTCCCTGGCGCCGGACCCCGGGCGCCGGACGCCTTCCATGGAGGCGTTCCGGGACCAGCTCTCGGCCTGGCTCGAACGGGCCGAGGCCGCAGGTTGGGGCGAGGAGGCCCTCCCGGGCTTCCGCCTCGAGGATCGGGAGGCGCCCACCCTCAGTCGCGCCGATGCCCGCAGGGAAAAGGACGAGAGCCCCTCGGCGCGCCTGGACCCCTATCTGGACGCCCTGCAGTCGGGAGGCGTGGGCAGCCGCAGGAGCGCGGCCGATGGACTGCGGAGCGCCGCGAGACAGGGCGACGAGGCGTACCTGATCGAGGCCCTGGCCCGCTGTCCAGAGGGCGCGCGGTTCGCCCTCGCGGGGGCGCTTGGCCTGGTGGGCAGCGGGGATTCCCTGCCCATCCTGCTGGGCATGCTGGGAGACCCCTTCGCCCGGGGCGAGGCCGCCGAATCCGCGAGCCTCGTGGCCCAGCGCTCGGGTCGCACCGCCGAGGCGCTGGCGGCGCTGAAGGAGCCCGGACTGGGGGCTCCCTGGCGCTGGTCGGCCCGGGCTCGCCTGGGCGATGAGGCCTGGGCCGAGGCCTTCCGCGACGAGTGGTCGGCCCTCCCGGTCGCCCTGCGGACCCAGGCCCTGGGAGCGGCCCTGCAGTTGCCGGAGGCCCTGCGGGTCGGGGTCAAGGCGATCACGGGCACCGGAATCCAGCGGGCGGGGGGCCATCTTCGGCAGGCCTGGGATTCACTCTGAGAAGAGGGCCCGAAAGGGGGTCGCATCCCATGGAGGCCCTGGGGGCAGGGCGACCAATTCGGCATGGGCCCCCGCGAACAGGGCGCTCCAGAGGGCGCCTCGGCCCTCCTCGGTGGCCAGGGCCGACAGGGGCAGGATCAGGCGGGTCTCGTGATCCCAGCCCAGCCGGCCGTTGAAGCGGTGGAGGCGCTGCAGGAGTTGACCCTGGGAAAGACTCCCCAGGAAGGGGACCGCGGCGTCGAGGAGGTCCTCGCAATGGTGGTAGGGCTCCCGACCGGCCTCGTCATTGAAGCGGGAGCCGCCGAGAATTTCCTCATATACAGGTGGGGCCGCCGGGTCCCACTGGAGGCCGCAGCAAGCGGCCGCCACTTCGCAGGCCCAGTCCCAGGGCGTTCCCGTGCGGGCGAAGACGCCACCCCGCCAGGGCCGTGCAGCCATGAGCCCCAGACCCACGCCTTCGACGCGGTTCCTCCACTGGAAGTAGCTCAGGGTGCCCCACTCCGGCGAAGTTAGGGCTGGGCGGTCCTGGAGTCGCGCGGCGCGCCCCACGAGCAAGTGACGGAGGGGGATGGCCATCAGGCCCTTGGATGCCGCCGGAGGGAGGGCGCAACGGGAGGATGGAAGGGAAGGGTCCGACTAGAATGCGAATTCCAGCCCGTCGGGACGGGACAGGGGCTTGCGGGTCATTCCATGATTTCGCTGAGGCTGCGGCCGCCGTGGATGCGGAGGATGGCGTCGCCGAAGAGCCTGGCGGTGGAGAGGACCTTCAAGTTGGGAATGGCGAGCAGCTTCTCCTGGGGCACGGGGATGGTATCGGTGACGACCAGTTCGTCCAGATCGGCCTGGGACAGCACCTCCGTGGCGGCCCCAGAGAGGATGGGGTGGGTGATGCCCACCCGCACCTTGGCCGCGCCGAATTCCCGCAGGATGCGGGCTGCTTCCTTGATGGAGCCTCCGGTGGCGATCTCGTCGTCGAAGATGATGCAGTCCTTTCCGCGCACATCGCCGATGAGGGCCACGCTCTGGGCCTGCTCGTTGTCGTTGTAGCGGCGCTTGTCGATGATGGCCATGGGGAGGCCCAGACGCTTGGCCATGTGGCCCGCGAACTTGGCGGCGCCTGCGTCGGTGGCCACCACCATGGAATTGGAGGTGTCCGAATTCTTGAAATAGCTGACCAGGATCGGCGTGGCCAGCAGCTGGTCGGCGGGGATGCGGAAGAATCCGAGGATCTGCGGTGCGTGGAGGGTCATCGTGAGCACCCGGTCCGCCCCCGCAGTCTGGAGGAGATCGGCCACCAGGCGCGCCGTGATGGAGATGCGGCTCTCGTCCTTCTTGTCGCTGCGGACATAGGGGTAGTAGGGCAGGACGGCGGTGATGCGGCCGGCCGAGGCGAATTTCAGCGCGTCCAGCATGATCAGCATCTCCAGCAGGTTGTCGCTCACGGGCGGACAGCTGGTCTGAATGACAAAAACGTCCGCTTCGCGGACGTTTTCATCGATCTTCACTTTGATGTTCTCGTTGGTAAAACGGGAGATTCTTGATTTTCCGAGGGGCATTCCGATGTGGGCGGCGATGCCCGAGGCTAATTCCGGATGGCTGGACCCCGCGAACACTTTCATCTCACCGAACATGAGCACCCCCGAGGTCAGTCTACCTTTCCCACCCAGGGATTGCAGCGAACGAGGTCACATCAGACGCTTCCGCCCCCGATGCGCTGGATGCGGGCACCCAGGGCCTGGAGCTTGCGCTCGAGACCGGCGTAGCCGCGGTCCAGGTGATAGATCCGGTCCACGGTGGTCTGGCCCTCGGCCACCAGGCCCCCGATGACGAGGGTGGCGCTGGCCCGGAGGTCCGTGGCCATGACCGTGCAGCCCTTGAGGGCGCAGGGGCCCGCCACGATGGCCGTGGGCCCCTCGATGCGGAGGTTGGCGCCCAGCCGCTCCAGTTCCATGGCGTGCTGGAAGCGGTTCTCGAAGATGGTCTCCTTGACGACGCTGATGCCCGAGGCCTGGGTCAGGACGGCCATGACCTGGGCCTGGAGATCCGTGGGAAAGCCTGGGTAGGGGGAGGTGGCCACATCCCGGGCCCGCAGTTTCTGGCCCGGCTCCCGCTGGATGCGCAACTGCATGCCGTCCTGGCCCTGGCGCTCGGTGAAAGCGCAGCCGCACCGCTCCAGCAGATCGATGAGGGAGCGGACATGCTCGGGGACCACCCGGTCCAGCACCACATCCCCGCCTGCCGCCGCCACGGCGCAGAGGAAGGTGCCCGCCTCGATCCGATCGGGCACGATATCGTGCTCGCAGCCGCCCAGGTGGGCCACGCCTCGGATCGTCAGGATGGGAGTCCCGATGCCATCGATCCGGGCGCCCATTTTCACCAGCAGATGGGCCAGATCCGTGATCTCGGGCTCCTGGGCCGCGTTGCGCAGGATCGTGGTGCCCTCGGCGAGGGCCGCCGCCATCATGATGTTCTCCGTGGCACCGACGCTCACCTTCTCGAAGGTGTGGTCCATGCCCTTGAGCTTCCCGCCGGGAACCTGGGCCTCCACATAGCCTCGGTCGATGCTGAGCTCGGCGCCCATCTGCTCCAGGGCCTCCAGGTGCATGTTCACGGGCCGGGCGCCGATGGCGCAGCCCCCGGGTAGGCTCACGGAAGCCTTGCCGAAGCGGGCCAGGAGGGGCCCCAGCACCAGGATGCTGGCCCTCATGGTCTTCACGAGTTCGTAGGGCGCCCGCAGATCGCCCTGTTCCAGGCCGGCGGCACAGAGGGTCGCGGCGAGTTCGAAACCGTCGGGGTTCTTCTCGACCTCTGCGGAGCAACCCAGGGCCTGAAGCACCTTCACCATGGTGCGGATATCCGAGACCGCGGGCAGATGGCGCAGGGTCACGGGTTCGGCGCTGAGCAGGGTCGCCGCCAGGCAGGGCAGGGCCGCGTTCTTCGCTCCCGAGATCAGCACATGCCCGTGCAGGGACACACCGCCTTCAATGACCAGCCGATCCATTCGCACTCCATATCCGAGATTCCAGCTTAGCGGAGAAAGGGGCCCTCCACCCCGGCGGGGCGGCGCCTATTCCACGCCCAGCACCCTGCCCCGGAAGGCGCCCCTGGGCAGGGAGCCCCAGGCCCTGGAATCTCGACTCTCGGGGCGATTGTCACCCAGCACCAGATAGCCGTCTCCCGCCTCCCAGGGGCCCCCGTGGCCGCGTTCAAGATGCTGGATATAGGGTTCCTCCAGGCGCCTTCCCAGGCGGAGGAGATCCCCACTGCGGATTTCCAGATGCTCACCGGGAAGGGCGAGGACCCGCTTGAGGGAGGGGCCCTCCGGGGAATCCACCAGCCAGACCTGGCGGTGGCCTGGGAGGCCGGCCGCCCAGGTGCGCAGGACCCAGCCTGTCTGGCCGTCATGCAGCGTTGGTTCCATGCTGCGCCCATGCACTCGCACTGGATGGACCACCGCCAGGGGCGAGAGGGCCAAAGCCAGTGCGAGGAGGGGAACCCAGGGTTTCAAGGGAATCGGAGGGGTCAGGGCCGCAGGGCCAGTCGGCGTCCGCAGCCATCGGTGAGCGCGAGGGAGACGAGCTGGGCGGGCGGGGGCACCTGGGGGGCGAGTCCGGCGAGGAGGCGTTCGGCCAGGTCTCGGGGACCGGTCAGGCCCAGTTCCGAGAGCATTCGCCCCTCCAGGGGCGCCAGCAGTGCGTCCAGGGCAGCTTCCAGGTCCCGGAAGTCCATGACCACATCGAAGGCGTCCAGCCCCAGGCGCTCCGTGAGCACTTCCACACGGTAGTCGTGGCCTTCCCAGTGGCCGTCGGGGTGCCGGAAGACCACGGAGAGGGACCGCTCCACGGCGGCCTGGAATCGGAGAGGGGAGGTGTGGACGGGACCGGCCATCCCCCGATTCTGACACTGCTCCGCTAAACTGACAGTTCTGCCCGTTGGAGACCCCATGCGTGATTATTCGACTCAGTCCGCTCGACCGGATGTGGAACGGGAGGATCTGGACTTCGATGTGCTCTTCGTGGGCGGGGGGCCCGCGAACCTGGCGGGCCTCTGGCACCTGCTGGATCTCATCGAGGTTCACAACGGCCGCTCCGGCACCGTGAAACTCGAGGGCCTGACCATTGGCCTGATCGAGAAGGCCGACGAGATTGGCGATCACGCCTTCTCCGGCGCCGTGCTGGATCCCATCGCCCTGAAGGAACTCTGTCCGGATTTCCTCAAGCGGGGCTTTCCTTCCGAGGGGCTGGTCAGCGAGGAGGAGGTCTGGCTCCTCACCAGCGAACGCAGCGGCTTCAAGTTCCCCGTGCTGCCGCCCTTCTTCCACAACCACGGCTCCCACATCGTGTCCCTCTCCCGCATGGTCCGCTGGATGGCCGCCCAGATCGAAGCCCGGACAGTGCCCGGCGTGGATGTGATGCTCTTGCCTGGCTTCGCCGGCCTCAAGGTGCTCTGGGAAGAAGGCAAAGTCGTGGGCGTTCAGACAGCGGACAAGGGGGTGAACCCCGACGGCACGCCCCGGTCCAACTTCGAGCCCGGCAACAATCTGCGCGCCAAGGTGACGGTCTTCGGCGAGGGGCCCCGGGGCCATCTGGCCCGGGAACTGGAGGAGGTGCTGGGTCTGCAGAAGGATGCGCCCAGCCCCCAGGTCTTCGAAATGGGCGCCAAGGAAATCTGGGAGATCCCCGAGGGGCGCGTGCCGGAGGGCTTCGTCCTGCACAGCACGGGCTGGCCCATGGAGGACGGGGAGAGCGGCGGTTCCTTCGTCTACAGGATGTCGGGCCAGCATCTGGCCGTGGGCTACGTGGTGAGCCTGGACAGTGCCGATCCCTTCATCGATGCCCATCTCGCCCTGCAGAAGTTCAAGACCCATGAGCGCATCAAGGCTCTCCTCGACGGCGGCAAGCTCGTCCAGTACGGTGGTAAGGCCCTGGCCATCGGCGGGTGGCACTCCATGCCGCGCCTGGCCTTCCCGGGCGGCATGCTGGTGGGGGACGCGGCCCAGATGGTGAACGCGGCTCGGCTCAAGGGCATCCACCTGGGCATGAAGGGCGGGATGAAGGCGGCCGGCACCATTCTGGATGCGCTGGTGGACGGAGATTTCTCCGAGGCCAGCCTCATGCGCTATTCCCGGGACTTCAAGGAGTCCTGGGCCGGGGAGGAGCTGAAGGAGTCCCGCAATTTCCATTCGATCGTGGCCCACGGCCTCACGCCGAGTGCCGGGCTGAAGCTGGGGCTCAGCCTGGTTACCGAGGGCTGGGTGCCCGGCGAGCCCCTGAAATCCGCGCCGGACGCGGCGAACACCGAGACCACCGAACGCTTCTACGGCAAGGCTGGTCTGCAGCGCAGGGATCTCGATCCGGGCGTGAAGTTCGATGGCCAGCGCCTCCTCCCCAAGCTCGACGATGTCTATCTCGCGGGCGTCATGCACGACGAACATCAGCCGACTCATCTCAAGATCCTCAAGGGCGACCAGGTCTGCGTGGCCTGCTATGAGACCAAGGGAGCGCCCTGCACGGTGTTCTGCCCCGCCCAGGTCTACGAGATGCACCCGGATGCCGAAGGCAAGGTGGCCAAGGTGGAGATTGCCTTCTCCAACTGCGTGCACTGCAAGACCTGCGACATCAAGTGCCCCGAACAAAACGTGATCTGGACACCGCCGGAAGGCGGGGGCGGCCCCAAGTACACCCTCTGTTAGGGACCGTCGCGGAACAGCCTGCACCCTTCGGGTTGTTCCGCTAAGGTCCCTTATGCCGTTCTCACTGTCAGAACGAAAGGGTGATCCCGAAACGACGACCTAGGAGCCTGAATCATGCTGGACCCCCGCCTGCTTGAGATCCTCTGCTGTCCCGCCGAACGGAACGGGGCGCCCTGCCATGGCGAGCTGGAGGAGCGATCCGACGGGTTGCGCTGCACGACCTGCGGGCTCCTCTATCCCATCCAGGACGGCATCCCCGTGATGCTGGTGGAAGAGGCTAGGCTGGTGGAAGGGTGAGGCTGGAACGAAGTCAGGCCAAGGCGCTGCTGGAGAGGATCCAGGGGTGCAGGGTGGCCGTGCTGGGCGACCTCATGCTGGACGAGTATCTCTTCGGCGAAGTGGACCGCATCAGCCCCGAGGCTCCCGTGCCCGTCGTGCGGGTGCTGCGGGAACTGGCCGTGCTGGGCGGGGCCGCCAACGTGGCCGCGAATCTCAAGGCCATCGGCGCGGAGCCCTACCTGGTGGGGACCCTGCGGAACGATGCCGCGGGTCGGCGCATGCTGGACCTGCTGACCCGTCACGAGATCGGCGTGGAGGGCGTGGTCCTGGATCCCGCCCGCCCCACCATCATCAAGACGCGGGTCATCGGCCAGCAGCAGCAGATGCTGCGCATCGACCGCGAGGAACCCGGGGAGATCGAAGCGGACGCCATCGCGGGCCTCCAGGTCAGTCTGGAGCGGGCCTTGAGGGGAGCGGGTGCCCTCATCGTCTCGGACTATGCGAAGGGCGTCGTGGGCGAAGGGATCATGGGCGCCGTTCGCGATCTCTGCCTGAAGGCCGACCTGCCCTGGATCGTGGATCCCAAGCCCGCCCATCGCGCGCTCTACCGCGGTGCCACCTTGATGACGCCCAACACCAAGGAACTCTCTGAACTGGCGGGCTTCTCCGCCAAGTCGGACGAGGAGGTGGCCCGGGCCGGACGGAAACTGGCGGAGGAGCTCTGCCTGGGCGGTCTGCTCGTGACGCGGAGCGAGAAGGGCATGGCGCTCATTGCGCCCGATCCGCTCCACAAGACCCCCTGGTGGATACCCACCGTGGTCCGGGAGGTCTTCGATGTGAGCGGCGCCGGGGATACGGTGATCGCCGTGTTCAGTGCCGCGGTGGCCGCCGGGGCGGACTGGAAGGACGCGGCCATGCTCGCCAATGCCGCCGCTGGTGTGGTGGTGGGGAAGATGGGCACGGCCACTGTCACGGCCGAGGAGATCCTCACCCGCTACCAGGAACAGGAAGCGATCTGACCGAAAGGTGCAGCTCCCGGCAGCAGCCGACGCAGGAGGCTGCGTGGAGCTGCGCGAACCAGGCTCGCCCGCAGGGCGAACTGGGGGGCGCAGCGTCCGGGAGTGCCCGACTGGAATCTTCACGCCTCCACGCGCTGAATCCGCATCCGAGGAATGCCCACAAAGGTTTTCCTCTTCGCTGGCCTTTCTTTGTGCGCAACTCGGGATGAGCTACTCCGAGAACTCCAGGCTAAGCACGAAGTGCGTGCCCTTGGGCAGCCTCTGGAGGACCCGTGAGAAGTTCAGGTCGAAGGTTTCGGTCGCCCCCGGGCTCACGCCCCTCACCCGGGTTCCACCGGTGGCCACGCCGAGCAGGCGACCCTCCTCATCGAAGACGGCCACGGCGAAGTTGGGCACGCGCACATTCTGGGCGGTGTTGGTGACCTCGATCTGGGCCCGGGTTCCGAATTCGGCACCCTTCAGGAGACCGGAGCGGATCTCACGGCGATTGAAGAAGATGGTGTTCAGCTTCAGGCCATCGACTTCGGTTTTGAGGGGTAGCACGACGTCCCACTGGTACGGGAATTTCTGACTGAAGAAGCCAAGGGGTTTCAGTTCCTGTGCCTTGGGGGACTCGGCCTTCTGGGCGGGCGCACTCGCAGGGGCCTGAAGACTGAGAAGGGCTGGGAGGAGCAGGTGAAACATGGGCAGCCTCAATTGCGATTGGACATCCAGCCGAAGAGGCCCTTCTTGACGGGGGCAGCCTCGAAGGGGGCGGGTGACTCCAGAGGCAGGGGGGCCGTGCCCTGGGGCGCCGTCCGGCGGACCCTCTCAAAGATGGGCCGCAGGGAGGGGACCTTGCCGGCCTCGATCCAGTTCTCGCTGAACTGGCGAGCGACCATGTGCCAATCCTGGACGCGCCCCTGCTCGATCCAGCTGGTGACCTGGTCGAGGGTGACATTCTGGAAGGTGTCCTGACCCACCTGGATCTTCAGCAGATTCGGGTTCCCTGTGGGAGCGGCTTCTGCGGCGGAAGGGGCCTGGGGCTGAAGGGGGAAGGCCGGACGGGTGGAAGCCAGGGAGGGAATGGCCACGGTCGGCGCCTGGGAGGGAGAGGCAGTGCCCGGGGCTCCCGCGGCCATGGCCGCCTGGAGCTCGCTCGAGCTGAGACGGATGGTGCTGCCCATGGTCGGCTGAGGAGGCTCCTGCCTCGGTGCGGCAGCAGATACCTCCAGGCCCCTCTTGGGCGTTCCTCCGAGTGTGTGCTCCAGGGCGTCCAGGGTGGCTTCCACGTCCATGGTGTTGCCTCGACCCGGGCCGCGGCGTTCCGATGCGGCCGATGCGGGCGCGTCCCCGAGCAGCTTCGAGATGGCGTCCTTGGCGGAGGAGTAGGCGCCCTGGCCATCCGCATCCGGGACTCCCACCTCGGGAGGGGCCTCCAGGACCAGGGTCTTCTCGAGGATCTCGTCCTCGCTGCCCTCCAGATCGCCGAGGGTGAGGGCGGTATCCATCGGAGGGGCCTCAATGGGGGGCGGTGGCGGGAGGACTCCGTCGAGCTCTAGGAGATCCTCGGGCTGAATACCTTCCAGGGTGTCCGTGGCAGATCCCTCGGCTAAGCCCGGGGCCAGGAGATGATGGATCGCCTCCTCGACTCCGAACACGTCTCCGCAGCGGAAGCAGCGGGCGCGGCGGATGCCTGGGTGAACCCTCTCGGGCCGCAGCCCGTAGTGGGTGAAACAGCTGGGACAGCTGAGGGATTCGAGCACGGTCGACTCCAGTGGCATTTCCATCCAGGATAGGCGCATTCCCGGGGAATGTGCAGCGTCATCCATGCTCTTCGTGTCCAGCGGGTATGCTCAAGGGGTTGCCGGAGGCGCATTGACGGGCGTATTCATCACCATCGAGGGCGTGGAGGGCTCGGGGAAATCCACGCAGATCCGGCGCCTCGAGGCGAGGCTGGCGAAATGCGGACTCCCGGCTGTCTTTTCCAAGGAACCCGGGGGAACGGCCCTGGGGAGGGAGTTGCGTTCCCTGCTCCTGGCGCCCCATGACAGCGGGGAGTCCTGGTGTGCCCAGGCCGAACTGCTGCTCTTCTATGCGGATCGCGCCCAGCATCTGGCTGCGCTGATCCGGCCCTCCCTCGCAGGGGGAAAGATCGTCGTGGTGGATCGCTTCGAGGACTCCACCCGGGCCTACCAGGGGGCTTCGGGGGTGGATGAGGACTCGCTGCGGCGACTGCGGGAACTCGTGCTCGGGGATTTCCGCCCCGATCTGACCCTGGTGCTCGACATGGAGCCGGAGGCCTCCCTGCGGCGGGTGGCCGCCCGGAATGGCGCGCTCGGAGAGACCTTCAAGGAGACGCGGTTCGATGGGGAGACCCTGGCTTTTCACCGCCGGGTCCGGGAGCGCTTCCAGGCGATCGCCCGGCAGGAGCCTGATCGTGTGCGGCTGGTGGCCGCGGAGTCGGATCCCGATTGTGTGGAAGCGGCCCTTTGGGCCGAAATTGCACCCCGGCTCAGGCGGGCCGGGTTCCGGGTGCCCTGATGTTCGATCCCGGGATCCAGGGGCATCTTCCTGTCCGGCAACGCCTCTGGGAGCGGGTCCAGTCCGGCAGGCTCTCCGGCTCCCTGCTCTTCACGGGACCGGACGGGATCGGCAAGCGCCGTGTCGCGCTGGAACTCGCCCAGCGGGAGCTCTGCTTCCGGCGCACCGCCTGCGGCGTCTGTGCCGGCTGCAAGCCCTTCAAGTCCGAGCCGCTGCCCCTGGAACTGCCCAATTTCCTTCGCATCGCCCCCGAGGGCAAGGCGGGTCTGATCCGGATCGGCGCCATCCGCGAGGATGATCTCGTCGAGGGGGGGGTCATCCGATGGGCTCACCAGGCCTCCCTTCCCGGCACTCATCGCTGGATCCTCGTGGAGGACGCCCATCGCTTGAACGGCGCCAGCGCCAACATGCTCCTGAAGACCCTGGAGGAGCCTCCGATTGGGACGCACTTCCTCCTGGTCACCCATCGGGCCGAAGCCATGCTCCAGACCATCCGCTCCCGCTGCGAGCGCATCCCCCTGAAGGCCCTGGAAGGTGGGGAGGCCTGGAGGGTTGCGGCGGTGGCGGGCTGGGCGGCCGGGGACCAGGAGCCCTGGACCTCCCTGTCGGCCGGCACTCTGCGCTACCTGGACCCCGCCGACTTCGCCCTGGCCGTCGCCCGGGTGGAAGCCTGGCTCGCCCTCGCCGCCGGCGCGACCTTCATGGAAGCTGCGGGCCCCCTCCTGCCCGAGAAGAATTCGTCCGTGGCCCAGAGCGAGCAGATGGCCCAGGGTCTGGAACTCCTCCTGCGGATCCTGGGCGACGTGGGGCGCCTCAGGGAGGGGCGAACCCCCGGCCTGCAGCCCTGGCGGGCGGGGCTCGAAGGCCTGGCCCGATCGCCGCTGGATCTCAAGCGGCCCGTGGAAGCCGTCCACGAGGCCCAGCGAAACCTGATCCGGAATCCCTTCGCCGAGTCCCTGCTGCGGGAGATCGTGCTGGCCCTTCGGGGCTGACTGTCCGGGAATGCACGATCACTCGGCGAGCACGACCCGGGCCTTGCCTTCGGCCTTGGCCTGGAAGAGGGCCTGGTCGGCGCGCTCCAGCAGGTGCTCGGCGCCATCGGCATGGGCGGGATAGGAGGCGATCCCGATACTCGTGGAGACGGGCACATCACACTCCCCCACCCGGACGGGGGTCTCCAGGAGTTTCTGTAGCAGGCGCTCGCCCATCTTGCCGGCCCCCCGGGTGGTGGTTCCGGGAATGACGATGCAGAATTCGTCGCCTCCATAGCGGTAGAGGCGGTCCTGGGCCCGGATGATCCGTTGGGCCTCCAGGGCGACATGGGTGAGCACCCGGCTGCCGGTGGGGTGGCCGTACTGGCTGTTCAGGGCCTTCAGGTTGTCGACATCGAGGAAGAGCAGGGAGACGGACTCTCCGCGAGCCGCAGCCTCGCGGATGACCTGAGGGAGGTCGGCCTCCAGGGCGCGGCGGTTGCGGGCCACTGTGAGGTCGTCCCGGAAGGAGAGGGCCTGGCTCGTCTCCAGGTTCCAGGCGTTGAGCAGGAGATCCTCCACATCCTTGATCCAGCCCAGATAGTGCTCAGAGTCCCCCTGGGGGTCCTTCAGGCGGAGGATCCCCATCTGGGTGCCGGGGCACAGGGGCCAGGCCAAGCCCTGCCGCACGAGTTCGGCGGCCTCGCGGTGGCTGAGGGGGGCCTCCGGGAAACCTTCCCCACAGCGCTGGAAGAAGGCGTCCTCCAGGCGGATCCAGATGGCGCCATGCCGAGCGCCGGAGAGCTGCTCCGCGCGGATCAGCACGAGTCGGAGGAGTTCGTCCAGGGTCGCCAGGTGCAGCATCTGGCGGAGCCAGCCTTCGCTGCCCAGATCCCGCTGCTGGACATGCTGGAGGGCGGAATGCACGGTTTCCAGGGGCATGGATTGGCGGAGCACCCAGCCCGCACGCCGGGCCAGGACATCACTCACCTCTTCGGGAGTGGCGTCCCGCACCCACCAGAGGACCTCCAGGGCCTGGGGGGGAAGGAGCCGGGGGTCGGGGCGATCGGCCACGATGAGCACCGTGCCTCGGCCGGGACCGACGTGGATCCGGAAGCCCCACTGCTCGAGGGCACGGCGCATGAGGGGTGCATCCTCGGCCCGGTGGATTTCCATCCAGAAGACATCCGCCATGGCTCGGCTCAGTCGAGGGCGGCTTCGAGCCGCGCAGCCAGATGTTCAAGATGGGAGCCCAGGGGATCCAGAGCCGCCTGGGTATCCTTGCCGCCCCGTTCGGCACGGACCCAGCGCTTGAGCAGACTCAGGGCCTGGGAGTCGCGGACAGCCAGCGGCTTGGTGGTCTGGATGAGTCTGTGGGCAGTCCGGGCCCGGTCCGGTGATTCCCGGGCCATGCTGGCCATGCTGGTACAGAGCCTGTGGGCCTCCCGGGCGGTGTTGAGATCGAGGCGGATGAGGGGGACCCGGGCGTTGATCCGGAGCAGGAACACATCGAGGAACCGGAGCAGCTCGCCCAGCAGCTCGCAACCTTCCCGGAGCGCCTCCTCCATGTCCTCGGGACAGTCGAGGGTGCGGCCGAACTGCTGGGTGAGCCGGTCGAATTCCTGGCGATCCTGGCTGCGGATCAGCAGGAATTCCGGACTGCGGCGGAAGGAGGCCACCTGGTTCTGGGCCTGCCCCAGGGAGAGGGCCAGCCGCGGCAGGTCCATGAGTTCGAGGTGGAGCAGGACCTGCTGATGGGCAGGATCCAGGTATTCCCAGAGGCGGCGGAGGCGCTGCCGGAGACGGTCGCCCTCTTCGGTCAGCGAGGGCGAATCCGGGAAGAGGCGCTGACGGAGATCCGGCGAGAAGAGACCCACCAGGTCGGCCATGAGTTGGCGCTGATGGGAGAGGAGGAGGGCCCTGAGGTTGTCGAGACTGCTGGCCAGCTGGTCGACATCATTGTTGGCGAGGGCCTGCTGGAGGAGGCCCCGGATGGTGGACTGGTCTTGCAGGAGGGAGAGCACGGCCTGGCGAAGGAAGGCCCCCAGGAGCAGCCCCTCCTCGCTGCCCTTGGGCAGCTGTTCGGCGGCTCGGGGGTGGTAGACGCGTTCGGCGAGGCGACCGAGTTCGGATTCCACGACGAAGAAGGTGGGCACGGCGGCGTAGCGTTCGGGGATGGAGGCGCTGGCTGCAGGCTCCATGCGCTCCACCAGGCTGAGGAGCGCGAGATGGCTGGCCAGGGCTCGGGCGACCACCCTGAAGGCCATGGGGTGTTCCTGGCGAAGCTGCTTGAGGAGCTCCCGGACTTCCAGGGGGAGGCGCTTCTCGAAATAGTGGCCTTCGATCCGGGCCAGGGTCCAACCCAGGTGATTCCAGAGCCACTGGAGGCTGCCGCGGACATGTTCGACGGCGGGCCAGTGGATGCCCCGATCCAGGGGACGGACCAGGCTCATTCGAAGGCTCACGATCACATGCTGGACCAGCAGGAGGGGTTCCACCCGGGTGCGAGTGGCTTCCGGGAGCGCGCTTTCCAGCAGGGTTTCCAGGCGGCGAATGTGGTCGAGGGGCCTCCCTGTGGAGGTCTGGAGGGCCTGGTTCAGGGCCTTCATCTGCTGGTTCAGGCGGAGGGGCAATTCCGGGACTTGTTCCCCCATTTCCGCCACCTGGAAGAGATTCCGGAAGTGGTCGCGGTTCTCCTGGAGGAAGGCGGCCCAGTGCTCCAGAAGCCGGGGCGCTCCCTCGGTACCGAGGGAGGACGACATGGTCCGGAGGCTGGCGATGAGATCCAGGAGGTTGATCACCCACTCCGGTTCCCGGTGCTGGCTGAGCAGGTCGTGGTGGGCCGCCTTGGCCATCAGGCCCAGGTGTCCCAGGCTGTGCTGCAGGACGAGGCCCATGGCGGGACGGACCTCGCCCAGGCGTCGATCCGAGAACTGGTTCAGGAAGGCCAGGAAGAGTCCGAAGGCACGCCGAAGCTTCTCCAGGGGGAGCGATTCCCCGAGCAGGGGCGGGGCGTCGGGCGCCGTCACAAGGATGGGGGGAAGATCGGCGGCCCCCAGCTTGAGGATCTCCTCGAGCAGTTCCAGGTCCTGCCGGGACAGCCCCTTCTCCCGGATGAGTTCCCGGGCCTTGTTCAGCCGCTGGGTTGGCGGGACAGAAGAGGACATGCTCCAAAGCATAGCCGCTCATTTGAAACTCGCCATGTGCAGCACGTTGGCTATCGGGGTGGTAGACTTCTGACCTCCCCCCCATCGGAGGCAACCATTGGCTAGCAAGCTCGGCGATATGCTTGTGAAGGCCCAGCTGATCACCGACCCCCAGCTGGAAGAGGCTTTGAAGATTCAGCGCCGGGAGGGCGGAAAACTCGGAAGCATCGTCGTCCGCCAGGGCTTCTGCTCGGACCAGGACATCGTCAGCTTCCTGGGGATGCAGTACGGCGTGCCCGCGGCGGACCTGGACCAGTGGCCCACCATCGAGGCTTCCGTGATCGCCCTGGTGCCGGCGGAACTGGCCAACAAGCACAAGGTCCTGCCGCTCCAGCGGTCCGGCAACGTGCTGACCCTGGCGATGTCCGATCCCACCGACATCTTCGCCATGGACGATGTCCGCTTCCATACGGGCTACAACATCGATCCGGTCGTGTCCTCCGAGATGGGACTGGTGCGCGGAATCGAACGCTACTACGGGGGTTCCAGTGGTCTTCGTCTCCGGGACGATGTGGCCCCCGGGGCCAAGAAGGCCTACGCGGGCCCTGCGCAGCCCTTCGGCGCTCCCGAACCTGGGAGCCTGGGGGCCTTCAACAGGGGCGCCTTCGATAACGCCGCGGACGAGGCCCTGGATCTCAAGGGACTGGAAGACGAACTGGAGGACAGCGAGACCACCTACGAAACCCTCGAAGAGGATGAGAACATCAATGCAGCTGCCCTGGCCAAGGGCAGCGAGGAAGCCCCGGTGGTGCGCCTCGTGAACATGGTGCTCATCGACGCGATCCGGAAGGGGGCCTCGGATATTCATGTGGAGCCCTACGAGAAGAGCTATCGCATCCGCTTTCGCATCGATGGGCTGCTGATGGAAGTGATGCGCCCCAACATCAAGCTGAAGGATTCGGTCACCTCCCGCATCAAGATCCTGGCCAAGCTCAATATCGCCGAGAAGCGGCTCCCTCAGGACGGCCGCATCAAGCTGCGGGTGAGCCTCGGGGGCCAGCAGAAGACCATCGACTACCGTGTGTCCATCCTGCCCACCCTCTTCGGCGAGAAGATCGTGCTGCGGCTCCTGGACAGCGACAAGCTCATGCTTGATCTCACCAAGCTGGGTTTCGAGCCCGAGAGTCTCGCGCAGTGGGACCGGCAGATCTCGAAACCCTACGGCATGGTGCTCGTCACCGGGCCGACGGGTTCGGGGAAGACGAACACGCTCTACTCCTCCATCGCCAAGCTGAACCAGCCGGACGTGAACATCATCACGGCCGAGGACCCCGTGGAATTCAACTTCGCGGGCATCAACCAGGTGCAGATGAAGGAGCAGATCGGTCTCAATTTCGCGGCGGCCCTGCGCTCCTTCCTGCGCCAGGACCCCAACATCATCCTGGTGGGCGAGATCCGCGACTTCGAAACGGCGGAAATCGCCATCAAGGCCTCCCTCACGGGGCATCTGGTGCTCTCCACCCTCCACACCAACGATGCCCCCAGCACCATCAGCCGCCTCATGAACATGGGCGTGGAGCCCTTCCTGGTGGCCACCTCCGTGAACATCATCTGCGCCCAGCGTCTCATTCGGCGCGTATGCGTGAAGTGCAAGGCCCCCGATCCCCATCAGCCGCCCGTCGAAGCCCTCCTGAAGGTGGGTTTCACCGATGAGGAGATCCGCAAGGGCATCACGGTCATGAAGGGCATGGGATGCGAGGCCTGCAACAAGACGGGGCTAAAGGGTCGGGTCGGTCTCTATGAAGTGCTGGAGATGTCCGAGACCTTGAGGGACATGATCCTGACCGGGGCGAGCGCCATGGAACTCCGGGAGCAGTCCGTCAAGGAGGGCATGATCACCCTCCGCCGCTCCGGCTGCCGCAAGGTGCTGGATGGCGTCACCACCATCGAAGAAATCGTCCGAGAGACAATACTCTAAGCCCCGGGAGGCCCCCATGGTCGAAGCCAGCACCCAGTACGTCGCTCCGCTTCAGCAGTTGCTCAAGACGATGGTGGAGTACGGCGGGACCGATCTCCACATCACGACGGACAGCGCGCCCCAGATCCGCATCGACGGGCGGATGGTGCCCCTCAAGCTGCCCTCCCTGGACTCCGCCCAGACGCGCTGGCTCTGCTACAGCGTCATGACCGACCAGCAGAAGCATCGCCTGGAAGAGGATCTGGAAGTCGATTTCTCCTTCGGGCTCCAGGGCGTCGCGCGCTTCCGCGCCAATGTCTACAACCAGCGCGGCGCCACGGCTGGCGCCTTCCGCACCATTCCCGAGAACATCCGGAGCTTCGAGGCCTTGGGGCTGCCCCCGGTGGCCGCCACGCTGTGCGAGAAGCCTCGGGGTCTCATCCTGGTGACGGGCGTGACGGGCTCGGGCAAGTCCACCACGCTGGCCGCCATGATCGACTACATCAACGAGCGGGAACAACTGCACATCCTCACCATCGAGGATCCGGTCGAGTACGTGCACAAGCACAAGCGCTGCCTGGTGAACCAGCGGGAAATTCACGCCGACACCCACAGTTTCAAGAAGGCCCTGCGTTCCGCCCTGCGCCAGGATCCGGATGTAGTGCTCGTGGGCGAACTGCGGGATCTGGAGACCATCGAGAGTGCCCTGACCATCGCGGAGACAGGCCATCTCACCTTCGGCACGCTCCACACCAATTCCACGGTGCAGACCGTCAACCGCATCATCGACGTGTTCCCTGCCTACCAGCAGCCCCAGGTGCGGGCCCAGCTTTCCCTGGTGCTGGAGGGAGTGATCTGCCAGTCGTTGATCCCCAAGGCCAGCGGCAAGGGACGCTCCCTGGCCCTGGAGGTCATGATCCCGAATCCGGCCATCCGCAATCTGATCCGCGAGGATAAGATACACCAGGTCTACAGTTCCATGCAGACGGGCCAGCTCAAGTTCGGGATGCAGACCTTCAACCAGAGTCTTTCCGATCTGGTGCTCCGGGGGGATATCGACCAGGAGATGGCCCTGAGCTACAGTTCCAACCAGGACGAACTCCGGGAACTGATCAACCGGGGCGTGGGCACCCAAGGGGCCGCGGCGGCGAATGCGGCCTCCCATGCCGCCCAGAAGTCCGCGGGCTCCGCCCTCCTGGGTGGAAGAAACCCAAACATCAAGTATTCTTAGGGGGCTTTCCCGAGATCCCTTTACTGCCTATCCTGAATTTACGTTCATCCATTCTTCACTAAGAGGTCCCCATGCCTGCATACCTATGGAAGGGCAAGAATCGGCTGGGCGAGGTCCAGGAGGGGATCATTGTCTCCGACACCAAGGACCAGGCCTCGGCCACCCTGAAACGCAATGGCATCCAGGTCCTCTCCGTCAAGCCCCAGACCACGGCGACCAAGGGCTTCGGCAAGGTCAAGGCCAAGGATCTCGCCATCTTCACCCGTCAGTTCAGCGTGATGATCGATGCAGGCCTGCCCCTGGTGCAGTGTCTGGAGATTTTGGGGGCTCAGCAGCCGGACAAGGGCTTCCAGAGGATCATCGAGGCCGTGCGGGGAGACGTCGAACAGGGGGCCACCCTCCAGGCAGCCATGGCCAAGCACCCCAAGGCCTTCAACGATCTCTACGTGAATATGGTCGGCGCCGGCGAGGCGGGCGGCATTCTGGACATCATTCTCCAGCGCCTTTCCATTTACATCGAGAAGGCCGTGAAGCTGACCAGCAAGGTCAAGGGCGCCATGACCTATCCCATCGTCGTGATCACGTTGGCCGTGACGGTGGTGGTGATCATCATGGTCAAGGTGATCCCGGTCTTCTCTGCTATGTATGAGGGCATGGGTGCAAGCCTCCCCTTCCCGACCATCGTGTGCATGAAAATATCCGACGTTCTAATAAATTATTTCTGGCTTGTCGGGATTCTCCTGGCGGTGATCGTGGTGGGCCTCAAGCAGTACTACAAGACCTCGGCGGGCCATCTCCAGATCGACACCATCTTCCTGAAGATCCCCGTCCTGGGCGACATCCTGCGGAAGACGGCGGTGGCCCGGTTCTGCCGGACGCTGGGAACGCTGACCAGTTCGGGCGTACCCATCCTGGAAGGCATGGATATCACGGCCCGCACCTCGGGCAACCTGGTCATCCAGAACGCCATCCTCAAGTGCAAGGACGCGGTGGAGCAGGGGCGCAACATCGCGACGCCTCTGGCGGAGACCAAGGTCTTCCCCCCCATGGTGGTCCAGATGGTGGGCGTGGGCGAGGCCACGGGGGCCCTGGACGCCATGCTCAACAAGGTGGCCGACTTCTATGAGGACGAGGTGGACAATGCGGTGTCGGCCCTCACGGCCCTCATGGAACCCCTGATCATCGCGGTTCTGGGCGGCATCATCGGGTTCATCGTCATCGCGATGTATATGCCGATCTTCAACCTTGCCAACGTCATGGGCAAGGACTGACCCGGGTTTCCATCCAAGCAGGCACGAAGGGCGCGGCGTACGCGCCCTTAGTTTATCTGGGGCGGGAGACAGGCAATGTCCGGTCTGAATCCTGCCGCCGGGGCAATCAGCCGCCTCCAGCCGGAAGCTCTCGGCCGGTTTCGGAAAGTGTGGGGAGCGCTCATGCCGATTAGCATTCAATAATCGAGAATGTAGTCGGGCGTTCGAAGTCGCTCCGCATCGCAGCCTCGGCCCTCGTCGCACCCCCTTCGGGGGCAGGCCGGTCTGCGCTGCTGCGCTTGACGCGCTCTGCTTCGCAGATCGCTATCTTCGAACGCACCCTGGTATCAGAGCGGGTCTCTGCGCAGGCCCACTCGCTGCGTGTCGAAATGGCGTTTGGCGGCGTCCATCTGGCTAAGTTCGGCAGCACCAGCTGCACGATCCGGGTTCAGCGGATATTTTTGCGGGCGGGGAGGTTCGCGGAGACCTGGCCCTTGCCGGCCGGCCGCTCCGGGGCATCGGCCAGGGTCCGGCCCAGGTTCAGGATGAACTGGACCTGCTGCAGCATGCCGCGGAGATCCCAGGAGGGGAGGTAGACATCCGAGGGCTGGTGGTAGTGGTTGACCACGAAGCCTTTGGCCAGATTTGCCTGGCTGGACTCGAGGAAGTCCCATCCTCCATCCAGGGAGAAACCCGGCGAGAAGGCGGGAATGCCGACCTTCACGAAGGCGAAATGATCGGCCCGGAAGGAGAGCCCCGCGGGGTCGGGTCCGGAAGGTGCCACGGTGAGACCCATTTCCAGGGCGACTCGGAGGGCCTGGTCACGGAAGCTGGTGCGCTCGGAACCCGCGAGGCCGATGTCCCGGGTCGGCCCCGCGAAGTTGAGACTCTCCAGGTTGAGCACGGCGAGGATCTTCTCCAGGGGCCAGACTCTGGAGTCCACGAAGGCCTGGGCCCCCAGCAGTCCGGGCTCCTCGGCGCAGGTGAAGAGGAACATCTGACTGCGGCGGCTGGGCTGGAGGCGCAGGGCCTGGGCCATGGCGAGGAGGCCGGCGCAGCCGGACGCGTTGTCCACCGCGCCATGGAAGATCCGGCCCGAACCGGCCTCGATGCCCAGATGGTCCCAGTGGGCGGAGTAGATGACGAGCTCCTTCTGGAGCCCGGGATCGGAACCCGGCAGGAGGCCAGCCACATTCATGTCCTCGAAGCGGCGGAGGGTGCTCGCCAAGTTTCCCTTCAGCCGGATGGCCAGGGGCACGGGATGGAAGTCCCTTCCGTGGGCGGTGCGGCAGAGCGAGTCGAAGTCCAGTCCGCTGGCGCTGAAGAGCTTGCGGGCCGAATCTTCGGTTAGCCAGCCCTGGAGGCCGGAACCCGCGGGGGCAGGGTCGGGATGGAAGCGCTCGGGGATCCAGCCTGAACGCACGACTTTCCAGTCGTAGCCCGCCAGGGTCGGCATGTGGATGAGCAGGATCCCTGCAGCGCCGCGCCGACGCGCTTCCTCCATCTTGTAGGTCCACCGGCCCGCGAAATGGCTGGGGCTTCCCCATTCCTGAGCTTCTCCGGGGCGGTCGCCGACCAAGGCCACCAGAATCTTCCCTCGAACCTCGACTCCCTTGAAGTCATCCCGGTCCCCCAGGGTGATGCCATGCCCCACGAAGAGCAGGGGAGCGTCCAGGTTCAACTCGGGGACCGGAGCCCCGCTGCCCAGAAGGAAATCCTGCTCCCACCGCAATCCGAGCTCGCCCATGGGGCCTACAAAGGCCAACCGGCTCTCGGCGGGACGTGTGCGAATGCCCAGGAGCTTCACGGGTTGCAGGAAGGAGTCTCCGAAGGCAGGGCGCAGGCCGAGGGCCTGAAGCTGGGTTTCCAGGTAGCGGACGGCGAGGCGGCCTCCCCGCTGGCCTGTGCCCCGTCCCTCCAGCAGGTCGTCTGCGAGGAAGGAGAGGTGGGCGCGCAGGGGGGCCTCCTGCACCCGCGGATGGATGACCGGGCTCTGCTGGCCCAGCAGAGATGCTGCGCATGCGAAGGCCGCCAGAGGGTGAAGGAACATGGAATCTCCTGCGCTCATCCTAGCGGATCGACGGGGCTGGCATCATCGTCCCGGGCGGATGAACCCGAAGGCCTGAAAGCCCTCCCCCGGCCAGGAGATCGGGTCCGGCCGGAAAAGATCCCCGGTGCCGAAGGCCGGGGGCCATAGGGTGGCGGATTGGAGCTCGGGATGGCTCTCCAACAGGAATCTCCGGTGATCGAGTCCCTCCTCGGGGAGCCAGGAACAGACGGCGTAGACCAGCAATCCCCCGGGAGCGAGCCGGGGCAGGGCGGCCTCGATAAGGTTACGCTGATTCCAGACCAGCCTCGGCAGATCGAGGAAGTCCCCGAGCCAGTTCAGTTCGGGATGCTTCCTGAGGGTGCCCGAACCGGAACAGGGGGCATCCACCAGGATCAGGTCGAAGGCCGGGCCCTCCTGGCGCAGCCAAGCCCCGGCCTCTTCGGGAATCACTGCAGCCTGCACATGGCGCAGGGCCAGATTCTCCTCCAGGCGCCGGGCCCGCTTCCCATCGGATTCGAGGGCGAGCAGTTCCGCATTCGGCCAGCGCTGGGCGAGGGAGGTGGTCTTGCCTCCGGGGGCCGCGCAGGTGTCCAGGATCCGCCGGGGCTCCCGGTCCCAGGCAAAGGCCATCATGGCCTGGGAACTGAGATCCTGCACCATCCCCTGGCCCGCTGCGAGCCATTCCCGGGGAAAGGGGGAATCCGGAGCCAGGCGCAGGGCTGGCGGAAAGAGGGGATCCGGCTCCAGCCCTTCCGGGAGGGGGTCTTCGGCGAGGGCCCGGAAGCTGGGGCGAGGGGGCTGCTGGAGCGAATCCCAGAGGGTTTCCAGCTGGGTCTCCAGGCCTCGGGCCGCCAGGGCCGCATGCAGGGCGCGCTCGGCAAAGCCCGTGCGGTCCAGGGAGGCGGGAAGCGCGTCCAGCTGGGTTCGAAGGGCGGCACGATCCTGGGAGGCTTGGCGCAGCAGCGCATTGGTCAGGCCCTTGTGGGGCGGGAAGCCCACCTCCGGATCCGCGGCCAGGAGGACCGATTCGTTCACGGCGGCGTGGGTGAGGACGCCCGGAAGCCAGGCCAGCTGGGCGAGTCCCATGGCGAGGGCCACCCGGCTGCCGAGGGGGATATCGCGATCCGGGTTCTTGAGGCGCGGCCGGATCCAGGCATGGAGGCGGCCCCAGTGCCGCAGGCAGAGCCCCAGGATGGCCTGGGCCAGGGCGGCATCCTCCGTGGAGAGCTCGGCATGCCAGGCGTCGGGTACCCGGTACGAGCGTCCGAAGACACCGTGGAGGGCAAGGGCGACGCGAGTTCGACTTTCAGTGGGCATGGGCGCATCCGGAACTTGAGGGTACCCGAAGCGGGGCGCGGGCACCCGCTACACTGGTGGCATGACGGAATCCCTCCCCTCGGCCCGGGTCGTCCGGGCCCTCAGTACCGATACCCACATCCGCCTAGCCGTGCTGGACGCTCGACCGCTCTGGAACGGCGTGCGGGTGGGACATCCCCATCTGGAGGCCGAGGCCTGCGCCTGCCTGGTGGAACTCCTGGCGGCGACCCTCCTGCTCCAGTCCCGGTCCAGCTTCCTGGAGCGCTTGCAGCTCCTGGTGCGGGGGGCCGGTCGGGCCCGGGCCGTGGTCTCCGATTCCTGGCCGGACGGCATGGTCCGGGGCATGCTCGACGAGGCGGAAGAGGCCCAGGGCCCCTGGGTGGCCGCTCCGGGGCTGCTGCAGGTGATGCGCTCGGGCCCGAAGGGCGAACCCTACATCGGGAGGCTGCCCCTGGTGGAGGGCGGCATCTCGGCCCAGATCGAAGCCTACCTGCAGCAGTCCGAACAGATCCAGGCGAGCCTGACGGTGTGGTGCGACCCGGGCACGGGCGAGGCGGGGGGGCTCCTGGTGGAGCCGCTCCCCCAGTGCCCTCCCGAACGGATGCAGCGCCTCGTGGAGGTCATCGAGGGGCTCGAGGTGGTGCCGAACTGGGAACGGGACCCGGAATTCCTCATTCGCTGGGTGAATCAGGGCGAGGGGGCCATCCGGCTTTCGACTCACGACATCGAGTACCGCTGCCGCTGCGGGAAGGAAGCCCTGCTGGCCGCCCTGGGCAGTTTCCCGAAGGGAAGGCTCGAGGAGGTCTTCGTCGAAGGGAGCCCCGCGGAGGTCCGCTGCGATTACTGCGGACGGGCCTTCGCGATCCATCGGGAGGAGGTTCTGTGCAATGGCCATTAAGCCCGATGTGAAGATCGTCCAGCGGGGCCGCCCCCTGGGTTCACCCTTCTCCCAGTGGGTTAATTTCCGCCTGGTGCCCTTCGTGGCCTTCTGCTGCCACCGGCTCCTCAGGGCCACTCTCCGCGTGGAGCGGGTGGGCTTCGAGGCCGTGCAGGGCTTCGTGGACCGGGACGAGCGCTTCGTGCTCTCCTTCTGGCACAGGCGCCTAGTGATGATGCCCCTGGCCTATCCCTTCAAGCGGAGGAACGCTCAAGGGGAGCCTCGGGGTGTCGCGATCCTGTCGAGCGACAGCAAGGATGGCGAGCGGAGCGCGGCCACCTGGCGGTGGCTGGGCATCCACGCGGTGCGCGGCACGGCCGGCCACAGCGGCGCCCAGGCCCTGGTGAAGATGATCCAGATCGTGAAGCAGGGTTGGGATCTCGGCATCACCGTGGACGGGTCCCGGGCCCCCCGCCAGCAGGCCAAACCTGG
The DNA here is from genome assembly GCA_043723905.1 of Holophagaceae bacterium. Classification (GTDB taxonomy): domain Bacteria; phylum Acidobacteriota; class Holophagae; order Holophagales; family Holophagaceae; genus JAYREN01. The sequence goes on along the minus strand of JAYSNJ010000152.1, from coordinate 6,487 downwards.
CGTCCTGGCCGTCTCGCGCAAGACCGGCGCCTGGGTGGTGCCCGTCTGCGTGGCCTACAGCCGAGCCTGGAAGCTCCGGACCTGGGACGAGATGCTGCTGCCGAAGCCCTTTGCCAGGGTCTGCGTCCACTTCGGCCAGCCCTTCCGCGTTGACACTCGCCAGGAGGAAGAACCCTGTCTGAAATCCCTGGAGACTACCTTGAACGAACTGGAAGCCTGGGCGGAGGGATTCCAGCATGGCTGAGCTCGCCCTGATCTCCCTCTCCGGGGGCCTCGATTCGTGCGTGGCTGCTTCCATGGCCCGGGCGGAAGGCTTCGAACTCGCCCTGCTCCACGCTGACTACGGCCAGCTCACGGAACAGCGCGAGCGGCGGGCCTTCGAAGCGATCGCCGACCACTACGGCGTGCCCGAACACCGCCGCCTGGTCATCAGTTTCGAGAATCTCCGCAGGATCGGCGGATCGGCCCTCACCGATGCGAGCATTCCCCTCCCCCAGGGGGATCTGGACCGCCAGGGGGTTCCCGTAAGTTACGTGCCCTTCCGCAATGCCCATCTCCTCGCCACGGCTGTGAGCTGGGCCGAGGTGCTGGGGGCCGGCCACATCTTCGTGGGCTTCGTGGAGGAGGACAGCAGCGGCTATCCGGACTGCCGCGAGGTCTTCCTGAAGTCCTTCGAGGAGACGGCGAATCTGGGCACAAAGCCCGAGACGAAGCTGAAGCTCCACGCCCCCCTCATTCACCTGAAGAAGTCCCAGATCGTTTCCAGGGGCCTGGCGCTGGGCGCGCCCCTGCACCTTTCCTGGAGCTGCTACCAGGGCCAGGAAGAGGCCTGCGGCGTCTGCGATTCCTGCCTCCTGCGCCTGAGAGGGTTCCAGGAGGCGGGGAGCCCCGATCCGATCCCCTACGCCTTCATCCCCGACAACCTTCGCATCTGACGAGAGCCCCATGGCCGCACCCAAGAAGCTGGAACCCACGCTCAAGACTCTGCCCAAGCACACGGTGACGGAGCCCTCCAAGAGGCTCGACACCTTCGCGAGCCCACGTCCGGGCAGGCCCTTCGAGATCGTGTTCGAGACCGAGGAGTTCACCTGCCTCTGTCCCATGACAGGCCAGCCGGACTTCGCCAAGCTGCGCATCCTCTACCAGCCCGACCAGCTCTGCGTGGAGAGCAAGAGCCTCAAGCTCTACCTCTGGAGCTTCCGCAACGAGGGGGCCTTCCACGAGGCCGTCACGAACCAGATCCTCGATGATCTGGTTCTGGCCACCAAGCCCCAGTGGATGCGTGTGGAAGGGGACTTCCTCATCCGCGGCGGCATCCGCACACTGGTCGTCGCGGAGCACGGAACGCGACGCTGAAATGAGAGCCCTCGTCGCTCTCGGCTCCAATCTCGGGGAGCGCTCAGCCCGCCTGGAGGCGGGTCTGGCGGGCCTTCGGAAGCTGGGTGCCGTGACGCCCTCTTCCCTGGTGATGGAGACGCCCGACGAATCGGGCCAGGGTCCCGCCTACCTGAACACGGTCGCCCTGCTGGAAAGCGAGGAACACGATCCCCGGCGCCTCCTGGAGGCCCTGTTCCGCATCGAGCTGGCCGAAGGCAGGGATCGCAGCGCGGGCCGCAACGCGCCCCGCACACTGGACCTGGATCTGATCGCAGTGGAGGGCCTGCGGGGCACGTGGCATTGGCCCCGTCCGGAAGGCCTCGCCGTGCCCTGGGAGGAACTCGTCCTGAACCTGCCCCATCCTCGCGCCCTCCTGCGGGACTTCGTGATGGAACCCCTCAGGGCCCTGGGGCTGGAATCTCTTCTCAGCTGAGGAAAGAGCCCCGACCGGGGCTCTTTCCTCAGGAGGGACTTACTTCGCCCACCTGTTGCACCAGGCCAGCATGGTATCGAACCAGAGCTTGGCGTTGGCGGGCTTGGCCACGAAGTGGCCCTCGTCTGGAAAGATCAGGAGTTCGCTGGGGATGCCCCGGAGCTGGTGGACATTGTAGAGCTGCAGGGCCTCGGTGTAGACCACACGGAAATCGCGCATGCCGTGGATCACGAGCATGGGCTTCTTGAAATCGGCGTAGGCGTTGTGGGGGCTGTGCTTCTCCCACAGGGCCTGGGTCTTCGCGCTGTCCCAGGGGAAGCCGTTGAATTCGTGCCGGGGGAACCACATCTCGTCGGTGGCCAGCTGCATGCTTTGCGTGTTGAAGATGCCCGCGTGGCTGATGAAGGCGCAGAAGCGGTCCGCGTAGTGGCCCGCCATCCAGTTCATGGCATAGCCGCCATAGCTGGCACCTGCGGCGATGACCCGCTTGGGATCGGCCTGGGGGACGGACTTCAGTGCGCCGTCCAGCACGTTCATGAGGTCGCCCATCACCAGCCCGGACCAGTCGCCGGAGATCTGGTTGGTGAACTCCTGACCATAGCCCGTGGAGCCGCGGGGATCGGGCATCACGAGGATGAAGCCCTGGCCTGCGAAGACCTGATAGTTCCACCGGGGATGCCAGTTGTCCTCGTTGGAGCCCTGGGGGCCGCCGTGGACCAGGAAGACCACGGGGTATTGCTTGGCAGGATCGAAGCCCACGGGTTTCAGGATCAGGGTGTGCACCATGGGGGCCTTGCCATCGGGACCGGCAGCTCCCTTGAACCAGAAGCTCTCGGCGCGGTTCAGGCCCAGTTCCAGGGTGAGGGCTTCGTTGTGGTGCGTCGCCCTTGTGCTCGCGCCGCTGGCCAGATCGATCTCATAGAGATCGGGGGGCGTGGCGGAATCGTTCACCAGGGCCAGGGCCTTTCGACCGCCGGCCATGGCCGCGAAGCCCGCCACGAAGAGGTTCCTGGTGATGGCCCTGGGAGCGCTCTTGCCGTCCCAGCGGAAGAGCTCCTGGTGGGCCTTGTCGGCGGCCGTGAAGAGGATGTCCGAGCCCTGCCACTCGAAGTCGCCCACCTGGGCGTCAAAGGATTGCGTCGTGCGGATCACCTTGCCGCTCTGGCGATCCTGGATCCAGAGCTCCCACTTGTCGGATTCGAAGCCGGGCACCCGCTGGGCGCGCCAGGCCAGGTATTTCCCGTCCGGGGAATAGCGGGGCGTGGAATCCGCCGCTTCATTCACCCTGTCGCCATCGCCGAGCTTGCGGATGGGGCCGCCGCTCAGCTTCACTTCGAAGATCTCGTGATTGGTGCTGATGGCCTTCCCGGCCTCCAGGTTGCTGGCGAAGGCCAGGGCCTTGGAGTCGGGGCTCCAGGAGATATCATCCCCGGCCGCCACCATGGCGGAATTGAAGCCCGGCGCGTCCTGTGTCCAGCCTGCGGTGAGGTCCCTGGGGGTGCCGCCGTCGGCCTTCACCACGAAGATGTGGGACACCTGCCTGGAATCCCGCCAGCCCATCCAGTGCTTGTACATCAGCGTATCGAAGACCATGCCCGTGGCCTTGCGTTCCCCCTTGGCCTTCAGGTAGGCCGCGTTTTCCGCGTCATCGCCGCTGGGCACCGTGGTGCTGGTGAAGGCCAGCATGGTCCCGTCCGGGCTCCAGATCTGGCCCTCGGCGCCACCGGAAAGGTGAGTGATCTGGGTGCGCTTTTGCGTCCCCAGATCCAGCACCCAGATCTGCCCCTCGGTCTCGAAGGCGAGCCGCTTGCCATCCGGGCTGAAACGGGGGCGCCCCTGGCTGCCGGGGCCCAGATCCAGTTCCTGGGCGGGTTTCCCGGTCGCCTTGAACCAGAGCTTGGTGGTGATGGTGTTGGCGATGGGATCCGGGACGGCCACCTGGTACGCCACGTCCCCCTGGGTGGAGACCTGGGGGTCGGCGACGCGCTTCACCTTGAAGAGATCGTCCACCTGCAGCGGGCGCGAGGCCAGCAGGGAAGCGGCCACGAGGCCGAAGGCTAGGATCGGGATGCGCATGGGGGCTCCGTGCTTCGTGAATTCAGATCTTGGCGGCGAGGTTGCTCTCGTTCTGGGCCTGCTGGGCGAGGATCTTCTTCTTCATCAGCTGTTCCGTTTCCGGGAACACCTCCAGGGCCTTCTGCACCTGGGGATCCTTGGTGCAGAGGTAGCGCCACCCGCCCTCCACGCCGAAGGCGATGTTCTGCATCTCGAAGGCGATCTGGTCCCGCATATCGGACTGGTTCTGAGCGTCACTCCATTCGGCATCGGTGAAGGGGATCTTCTGGTCCTTGAGATACTCCCGGAAGCGCGCCATGAGGGTCTCGTCCGGCACCTGTTGGGCCCTGATCCCGTGGCGCTCCTTTTCGAGCACCGCGAACTTGAAGAAAGGCGAATGGCGGAAGCGGAGATTGGCCACGAAATTGGTGAGCTTGCCTGTATCCACCGTGTAATCCGGCGTGATGCCCCCTCCGCCGTACACCTTCCGGCCCAGGAAGGTCCTGTATTCGGGACCCTTGGGCTCGGCCTCCTTGGCATCCTCGGGGAGCAGGTAGTCGTCGAGACCGTGCTGGTAGTCCCGTTGGATGCAGCGGCCCGAGGGCGTGAAGTACCGGGCGGTGGTCAGCGCGAGTCCCCGGCTCCTCCCGATGGAGAGGACCACCTGGACGAGCCCCTTGCCCCAGCTGGTCTGGCCCACCACCAGCCCCCGGTCGTGGTCCTGGATGGCGCCGGCGACGATCTCGGAGGCCGAGGCGGAGCCGCGGTTGATCAGGACGACCAGCGGGAAGGGATCCAGGGCGGCGCCCTTGGGCGTGCGGGTCTCGCTCACGAGCACGCCGTCGCGCCCCTTCTGGCTCACAATGATCTCGTTGGGCCCCAGGAGCTGTCGGCAGATGCCCACGGCGGCGTCCACGATGCCGCCGGGGTTGTTGCGGAGGTCCAGGATCAGTTCCTTCATCCCCTGCTTCTTGAGGGCGAGCACCGCCTTCTCGAATTCCTCGGACGTGGTCTCGCCGAAGTCCTTGACGGTGATGAACCCCGTGGTGGGTGTGAGCATGAAACTGTAGTAGACGCTGTTGGAGGGAATCTCGGCCCGGGTGAGGGTGATGCGCAGCAGATCCGGCAGGCCGGCCCGCTGGATGGCGATCTCCACCACCGTGCCCTTGTCTCCGTGGAGCTTCTGGACGGCCTGGGTGCTGGTCCAGCCCTCCGTGCTCTTGCCGTCGATCTCCCGGAAGTAGTCGCCGGGCCTTATGCCCGCCTTCTCCGAGGGGCCGCCGCGCACGGTGCTGATCACCACGATGCCATCGGGCTGCTGCTGGATGATGGAGCCGATGCCGAAGAAGGTGCCCCGCTGGTCGTCCCGCATCATGCGGAACTCGCTCTCGTCCATGTAGTTGGAGTGGGGGTCCAGGGTGTGCAACATCCCCTGGATGGTGGCGTGGGTGATCTGCTTGGGCGTGGGGGGTTCCACGCTTTCCTTCTGAACGAGGCCCATGACCTCCGTCAGCGTTTCGAGCTGGCGCTGCTTGGCGCGCTCATCGCCGGTGCGTCCGGCCAGGGGCGCGTACACGACGGCGGTGCCCAGGGCCACCGTCCACATCCAGTTCTTCCCGATCCATCGCGCCATGGTCTGCCCCGTCCTGCCCTGTTCCTGGAATGATGCCACTGCCGCTCCTGCCTCGAGGCTAATTGAAGGTCTGAAGAATCTGTCGCACGGTGGCTTCCATCCGGGGCCTGCGCGACCGTTCGGCCAGGAGAATGGCTTCCAGGCGCCGGTAGGCCGCCTCGAGATCATCGTTGACCACCAGATGATCGTAGTGGGGATACTGTTCCACCTCGTGGCGCGCGTGGGCCATGCGCAAGGTGATCTGGCCCTCGTCCGTGTCGCCCCGCCCCCGCAGGCGCTGGGCCAGGATCTCGGCGGAGGGGGGCAGCAGGAAGATCATCACCGCCTCGGGCAGTTGGGCCTTCACGTTTTTCGCGCCCACCGTTTCGATATCCAGGAGCACGTCCAGCCCCTGGGCCACCTGTCCCCGGAGCCACGCCTTGCCTGTGCCGTACCGATTGGCGTACACCTGAACCCATTCCAGCAGATCCCCTTCGGCGATCATCCGGTCGAAGGTCGCATCATTCACGAAGAAGTACTCCCGGCCGTGCTGCTCACCGGGTCGGGGCTGGCGGGTGGTGAAGGAGGTGGAGAAGATCAACTCCGGAGTCTCGGCCACCAGGCGTTTGGCCAGGGTGGACTTCCCGGCCCCCGAGGGCGCAGAAAGCACGAAGATGGTTCCGGTCTGAGGCAAGGCGACTCCCTCCCATCATCTTACTTCCCTTGTGGCCCTTGCCGAGGGGCCCCATACTCGAGACATCCACGGCGGGCCTCGAGGGGTCCCCGGAGAGAACCCTGGGGGTGACCGGTTTCGACAGGTTGACGCTGGGGTGCGGAGTGCAGGCGGGGGTTGATCGGTGGGCCCCCTCATCAAGCCGATCAAAACAAAACTGCCAACGATAACTTCGAACTGGCCCTCGCCGCCTAACCGGGCGGATGAGCGAGTCCCCGTGATCTTCCGGTAGCGGGCTCGTAAAACCTTCCAATGGGTGGCTTCGGCCTGCCGGAGG
>JAYSNJ010000151.1:0-19409 GCA_043723905.1 Holophagaceae bacterium | reverse complement strand
CCGCCCATGCTCCAGGCCAAACTGCTGCGGGTCCTCCAGGAGCGCCAGATCATGAGGGTGGGTTCTCCCAAGCTGACCCAGGTGAATATCCGGGTCATCGCAGCCACGAACCGCAACCTGCGGGAGCGGATCCAGGCGGGGCAGTTCCGGGAGGATCTCTACTACCGTCTCAACGCCCTCTCCCTGATCGTGCCCCCCCTTCGGGATCGCCCGGAGGATATCTTCCCGCTGCTGAGGCACTTCCTGGCCGAGCAGAATCAGGCCCAGGTGGTCTTCACGCCAGAGGCTCAGGAGCTTCTGCTGCGCTACGCCTGGCCAGGAAACATCCGCGAACTGGGGAACGTGGCCAACCACGTCACGCTGATGGCCGATAATCCCGTGACGGCCCAGACCCTGCCCTCCTACCTGGTGAACCGGACCGATTCCTTTGAGGCGGAGGAGGCGATCCTCCGGAGCCGGTGCGGCCTGGAGCGGGCCCTGGCAGTCCTGAGGAGCCTGGATCAGTTCGCCAGCCGAGGCCTCAAGGCAGGGCGAAACACCATCAAGGCGGCCCTCCAAAGCCAGGGAAGCCCTCTGAGCGAGGCCGAGGTGAGGAGTGTCCTCCAGGTGCTGGGGGAACTGGGGTTCGTGCGCTCCAGCGTGGGGCGCCAGGGCACCCAGCTCTCCAGCCTGGGGGAGCAGTTCGCTAAATGGTCAAACAATAGGTCAACAAATTAACCAATTAGACCTAAAAAGAACCTGAAACCCCCACTGGATTCCCCTCCGGGGCGTGCCAGGGGTGGAAGATCCCCGTCCTGTCTGCATTGCCTGCCTGCCAAGGATTTTGGCACGCCCCTCGCTTGGAAGAGACTGCCTCCCCAGCGCTGCTGCAAAGGCTTTCGCCCTGCATGTCGGTGCCTGCGCATGTGAATCCCGCCCGGGAGAGGCGGTATCAAACCCTTGGCCCGTGCGGACCCGGTCCGCATGGAGGCCTGTGCCCGGCGAGAGCTTGCGCACACCAGGAGACTCCGTCCATGGCCCAGAACATCGTCGAGAAGATCCTGAAGGGCCACCTGCGGGAGGGCGAGTACCGGATCGGCCAGGAGATCGGCGTCCGCATCGACCAGACCCTGACTCAGGACGCCACGGGCACCATGGCCTACCTGCAGTTCGAGGCCATGGGCCTGCCCGCCATCCAGACCGATCTCTCCGTGTCCTATGTGGATCACAACACCGTCCAGGTGGGCTTCGAGAACGCCGACGATCACCGCTACCTCCAGACTATCGCCCAGCGCTACGGCCTGGTCTTCTCCCGCCCAGGCAACGGCATCTGCCACCAGGTCCACCTGGAGCGTTTCGGGAAGCCGGGCACGACCCTGCTGGGCAGCGACAGCCACACGCCCACGGGGGGCGGCATCGGCCAGATCGCCGTGGGGGCGGGCGGACTGGATGTGGCCGTGGCCATGGGGGGCGGTAACTTCTACCTCACCGCTCCCAGGGTCCAGCTGGTGCGCCTTACGGGGAGGCTGCGCCCCTGGGTCACGGCCAAGGACGTAGTGCTCCACCTGCTCAGCCTGCTGAGCACGAAGGGCAACGTGGGCGTGGTGCTGGAATATGGCGGCCCCGGAGTGGCGACCCTCTCCGTGCCCCAGCGCGCGACCATCACCAACATGGGCGCCGAGATGGGCGTCACCACCTCCATCTTCCCCTCGGACGCAGTCACGCGCGCCTTCCTCGAGGCCCAGAGCCGCGCCCAGGACTGGGTGGAACTGAAGGCCGATGAAGGTGCCACCTACGACCGCATCATCGATGTCGATCTCTCCACCCTCGAGCCGCTGGCCGCCTGCCCCCACAGCCCGGGCAATATCAGGCCCGTGAAGGAACTGGCGGGCATGAAGGTCGACCAGGTCTGCATCGGCTCCTGCACCAACAGCTCCCTCAAGGACATGCGCACCACCGCCGCCATCCTGGAGGGTCACCGAGTCCACGAGGAGGTCAGCCTGGGCATTGCACCGGGCTCCCACCAGGTGCTCCAGATGCTCTCCCGGGACGGCGGTCTCGCCTCCATGCTCGATGCCGGCGCCCGGATCCTGGAATCCGCCTGCGGCTTCTGCATCGGAAACCACTTCTCCCCCAAGAGCGGCGGCGTCTCCCTTCGCACCTCCAACCGGAATTTTGAGGCTCGGAGCGGCACACAGGACGCCCAGGTCTACCTGGTGAGCCCCGAGGTAGCCGCCCTGGCCGCGATCACGGGCACCTTCACCGACCCCCTGACCTCCGGAATGGGCTGCCCCGATATCCAGGAGCCCGCGGCCTTCACCATCGACGATTCGATGTTCGTCTTCCCCAAGGAAGAGGCTCGTTCGACTCCCGTTTTCCGCGGGCCCAACATCGGCGAACCCCCCAGCAGCGGGGTCATGGCCCAGGCCCTGAAGGGCGTCGTCGCCCTCAAGGTGGGCGACAGGATCACCACGGACCACATCATGCCCGCCGGGGCCCGCCTGAAGTACCGCTCCAACGTTCCCACCTATGCCAAGTATGTCTTCGAACATGTGGATGGTACCTTCTCGAGCCGCTGCCTCCAGAACCGCGATGCGGGCGTCCACAACGTGATCGTCGCAGGGGATTCCTACGGCCAGGGCTCCAGCCGCGAGCACGCCGCCATGTGCCCGATGTACCTGGGCGTGAAGGCCGTGGTGGCCAAGTCCTTCGAGCGCATCCACGCGGCCAATCTGGTGAACTTCGGCATCCTGCCCCTGCTCTTCGCCGACCCCCTGGACTACGAGCGCATCGAGGCGGGCGCGGCGATCGAGGCCCCGGAATGGCGCGAGAACCTGGAGCAGGGCGAACCGATCCAGTTGCGGATTCCAGGCCTGCCCCCCGTGTCCTGCACCTACAACCTCTCCGAACGCCAGCGCCAGATCCTGCTGGCGGGCGGGCTCCTGAACTTCACAACCCAGGCCTGACAAATTCACCACGGAGGGCTCCGTGGTGAATTTGTTTTAAGAACAGGATCCTCCCGTGGATGAAGAACTGGAATTCGGAACCCTCGATCCCCGCCTGGACGCGCGGGGAGCAGGGGAGTTGAAGCGCCTGCTGGCCGAAAGCGGGTTGGAGATCGAAGGGGATATCCAGGTATTCGTGGTGGGGCGCATCGAGCAGCGGATCGTGGCCTGCGCCGGCCTGACCGGGGGCATCGTGAAGTGCGTGGCCATCGCCGCCGAGCATCGCGGTGCCAATCTGGCCCTGAAGCTCATGAACGAACTCATCCACCTGGCCCTGGAGCGAGGCTACGCCCATCTCTTCCTCTACACCAAGCCGGAGAATGTCGCCCTCTTCGAGGGCTGCGGGTTCCACCTCCTGGTGGAAGTCTCGGGGCATGCGAGCCTCCTGGAGAACACGCCCGTGGGGATCCAGGGCTTCTGCCAGCGCCTGGGGGCCCATCGCCAACCGGGGGAGCGGATCGGGTGCGCGGTCCTGAACGCGAACCCCTTCACCCTTGGCCACCTCCACCTGGTCCGCGAGGCCTTGAAGGGATGCGACTGGCTGCATGTCTTCGTCGTCGCGGAGGAGGCCTCGGCGATCCTCTACGAGGACCGATTGGACCTGGTGCGTGCGGGTCTGGCGGGCCTTTCGCGGTTGACGGTGCACGGCGGTTCGCAGTACCTGATCTCCAAGGCCACCTTCCCCAGCTATTTCATCAAGGACACCTGCGTGGTGGAGGCCTGCAGCACGGCCATGGATCTCCTCATGTTCCGCCAGCACATCGCCCCGGCCCTCGGCATCACCCACCGATTCGTGGGAACCGAGCCGTTCTGTCGGTTGACGCGCAAGTACAACGAGGACATGTCCCGCTGGCTGGAATGCGATTCCGCCCTGGGCGCGGCGATCCGGGTAGTGGAGGTGCCCCGCTGCGAGGCGACAGGGCGACCCATCTCGGCCTCCGAAGTGAGGCGGATGCTGGTGCGTGGCGACTTCGAAGCCATGGCCTCACTGGTGCCCGGAACGACGCTCGCATGCATGCGGGCCAGGTACGCTCTCCGGGAAGAAGTACTCGCGTAGGTCGTCGAAAAAAGCCGATGAGGTGGGATGAATGGATATCGTCAAGGAAGCCGTGGCCGGGACTCTGGAGTCCAACGACCTGCTGGTGAAGGTCGCCCCGGCCGAGGGCCTGGAGGTGGTCATCTCCAGCGAAGTCCTGCGCCAGTTCGGCGCTCAGATCCGGAAGGTGGTGGAAGAGACCCTCCAGAAGCAGGGTGTCACACATGGTCAGATCGTGATCGAGGACAAGGGCGCCCTGGATTGCACCATACGGGCCCGTGTCCAGGCCGCTCTTCTCCGAGGCGCCGGGAGCACAGAGCTGGACTGGGGGACCCTGTGATGAGGAAGACCCGCCGCAGCATGCTGTTCATCCCGGGGTCGAACGCCGCCATGCTCAGCACGGCCTTCGTGTATCGGCCCGACTCCATCATGTTCGACCTGGAGGACGCGGTGGCCCTGCGCGAGAAGGATTCCGCCCGCCTGTTGGTCTTCCACGCCCTTCAGCATCCGGTCTATCGGGATATCGAAACGGTCGTGCGCATCAATCCCCTGGCCACGACCTTCGGCCACAACGATTTGGAGGCCGCCGTGCGAGGCGGCGCCGATATCATCCGCCTGCCCAAGACCGACTGCCCCGGGGATGTGCACGAGCTGGAGACCCAGGTGGAACGCATCGAGCAGGAATGCGGCCGCCGGGTCGGCTCCACCCGCCTGATGGCCGCCATCGAATCGGCCTCCGGCGTGGTCAACGCCGTGGCCATCGCCATGTCCAGCACGCGCATGGACTCCATCGCCCTGGCGGGTTTCGATTACGTCATCGACATGCAGACCCAGCGGGGAGATGGCACGGAGCTCTTCTATGCCCGCTGCGCCGTCCTCCATGCCGCCCGCGCCGCCAGGATTGACGCCTTCGATGTGGTGTTCGCCGATATCAACGACGACGAGGGCTTCCTGAAGGAAGTGGAGCTCATCAAGCGCCTGGGCTTCAACGGCAAGTCGCTGGTCAATCCCCGCCAGATCGAACTGCTCCACAACGCCTACGCCCCCACGGCGGACGAAGTGACCAGGGCAGAGCGGATCGTGGAAGCCGCGGAAAGGGCGGAGCGGGAAGGACTGGGGGTGGTATCCCTCAACGGGAAGATGGTGGACGCGCCCGTGGTCAACAGTGCCAAGCGCATCCTGCAGCTCGCCCAGACCTCCGGGATTCGCGCCGAAGGGAACAGATGACCATGGACAATAACCGGCGCACCCTTCATCTCCAGGACCCCTGCCTCCAGGGCTTCGAACGCTTCGCGGATTTCACGACCCACACGCCCTACCTGAAGGATCCCAAGGACAAGCTGGAGCGCAAGCTCGTGGACTCCCTGGAGGAGGCCATCCGCCGCTCAGGCCTCAGGGACGGCATGACCATCTCGTTTCACCACGCCTTCCGGGAGGGGGACAAGACCATCAACAGCGTGATGGAGGTGCTTTCCCGCATGGGGTTCCAGAACCTCACCCTGGCGTCGTCCTCGCTGCTGGGCTGCAACGCGCCGCTCATCGAACACATCAAGTCGGGACTCGTGACCAAGATATACACCTCGGGCATGCGGGGTCAGCTGGCCAGGGCCATCTCCAATGGCTTGATGGAGGAACCCATCCAGATCCATTCCCACGGTGGCCGGGTCCAGCTGATCCAGTCGGGAGAACTGAAGCTGGATGTGGCATTCCTTGGTGTCTCTGCCTGCGACGCCTTCGGCAACGCCAACGGCGTTGTCGGGAAATCCCGCTGCGGCTCCCTGGGCTACGCCATGGTGGACGCCCAGTTCGCTGAACGGGTCATCCTCCTCACCGAGGAGATCGTGGCCTTTCCCAATACCCCCGCCAGCATCTCCCAGGACCAGGTGGACTGGATCGTCCAGGTGGAGCAGGTGGGGGACCCCACCCAGATCAGCGTGGGGGCCGCCCGGGTCACGAAGAACCCGCGGGAACTGCTCATCGCCCGCAGGACCGCGGACGTGATCGAGCACTCCGGGTACTTCGAGCAGGGCTTCTCCCTCCAGACCGGTTCAGGCGGGGCCTCCACGGCCGCCACGCGGTTCCTGGAACACCGCATGCGCCGCAAGGGCATCACCGCAAGCTTCGCCCTGGGCGGCATCACCGCTGGCATCGTGGATCTGCACAGGAAGGGCCTCATCGAGAAGGTGGTGGACACCCAGAGCTTCGACGCGGCCGCAGCGGAATCCCTGGCCACGTCGCCCCAGCACATCGAGGTCTCCACCAACGAGTACGCCAGTCCCGGCTCCAAGGGCACCTATTGCGACCGCCTGGATGTGGTGATCCTCAGCGCACTGGAGGTCGATCTCGACTTCAACGTGAACGTGATCACCGGCTCGGACGGCCTCATGATGGGCGCATCCGGCGGGCACAGCGATGTGGCCGCCGCGGCGAACCTCTCCATCGTGGTGGGCCCCCTGACCCGGGGGCGCATCCCCACCGTGGTGAGGCGGGTCACGACCCTGGTGACCCCTGGCGCATGCATCGGAGTCCTGGTGACGGACCACGGCATCGCCGTGAATCCCAACCGCCCTGAAGTGGAAGCCCGCCTCCGTGCGGCCGGCCTGCCGGTCATGCCGATCCAGGAGCTGTACGAGCGCGCGGTCTCCATAACGGGAGAACCCACGCCCATCGAGTTCCTGGAGCGGATCGTGGGCATCATCCGCTACCGGGATGGCAGCGTCATCGACGTCGTGCGGCAGGTGAAGCCCTGAGCCTGGAACATGCATCTATACCTGAGAGAATGAAGAACCACGGAGGACACGGAGGCAAAAGACGGAGGACACAGAGAAGAGACGTACGGCCTTTCTCTGTGCCCTCTGTCTTCCTCTGTGCACTCCATGGTTCAGTCGTCCATCTCAGGATCCGAAAGACAAAATCAGAGTGGAAGGGGCGGGCCGTCACACTGGAGGAGGTCCTGGCGAACCGGGATCGCCGGGTCCTCCTCCAGCGCGAGGCACTGGGGGCCTTCCAGAGGCCAGTGCTGTCGGTCAGCCTCGTGATGCCGGGGCCCGTCAAGGATTCCCCGGAGGCCCGACTCCTGATGGACTCAGCTCTCGGGGCCCTGGAGCTCCTTCTGGAGCAGCGTCGCTGGCCGATCCTGAGCCTGGAGCTGCGGCTGGATCCCACGGGACCGGAAGCCCTTCTGGTGGTGGATGCGGAGGCGCTGGGGCTCAAGGGAGCGGTGGCCCAGCTGGAAGAAGAGCATCCCCTGGGGCGCCTCTGGGATCTGGATGTGATCTGCCCGGAAGGGGCCTCCATCTCGCGAAGGGCTCTGGGCCTTCCACCCAGGCGCTGCCTCCTCTGCGGGGAGGCTGCCCACGCCTGCGCCCGCTCCCGCGCCCACCCCCTGGCGGAGCTTCTGGGGGCCATCCGCCAGAAGATCCTCGCGCATGGTGCAGGCGAGGAATGAACCCGGGCGCCCGCTAACCCTGGGCGGGCTTCAGTCTCTGGAACAGGGCCTGGAACCGTTTGGCGTTGATTTCCAGGGAGAATTCGTCCTCTACGAATTGCAGGCCGGCGCTGGAGATCTTTTCCCACAGGGCCTGGTCGTAATACAGTTCGGAAACGTGCTGGACCCAGGATTCGGGGCTGTCGGCCACCAGCACGTGCTGTCCGTGGAGGAGGGCCATGCCCTCCACGGCGATGGGCGAGACGACGCTTGGAACCCCGTAGGCCAGGGAGGTCGCGAGTTTGCCCTTGAGGCCGGCTCCATAGCGGAGGGGGGCGACGCAGAGCCTGAGCGTGGGAAAGATCGAGTCCAGGTCGGGGACCAGGCCATGGACCTTGACGGATTCATCCAGAAGGGGCGGCAGGTCGGCAGGGAAGCCCTGCCCGATGATGTTGAACCTGACCCCTGGCATCTTGATTTTCAGGGCTGGCCAGATTTCGGAAAGGAAGAAACGCATGGCATCCACGTTCGGGCGATGGGTGAAGTGCCCGATGAAGGCGATGCCTTGGCTCTGTTGGAAGGAGGCCCGTGCGGAAGGCAGTTCGCGGATCAGGGGGATGATCTGGATCCGGCTGGGATCGATATCCTTGGCGATCAGGTCCAGTTCAACCGGGCTGATGATGATGCTGGCATCCGCGCGGTTGAGGTAGTGGAGTTCCTCCGCGCGGAATTTCTCCGCCTTGCGCGCGAGTGCCCGGCTGCCCTTGAGCTCGGCCTCTCTGCCCACCCGCAGGAAATTCAAGTCCACCGTATTGAAGATGATCTTCGCGTCTGGAACCAGGTCCCTGGCGCAGGCGTAGCTGTTGCGAATCGTCTTGATTCGCGAGATGAACAAGAAGTCGTAGTCGTCATGTTGCTTCAGGTGGGTTTTCAGGCTGCGGAAGTACGGTCGGAAGAAACAGCGAACACCCTCCTGCTGGAGCAGTTGCGTGTAGCGGGGAACAAACTTGGGACGGTAGAGAGGCACGTAATCGACCTGATAGCCCAGCCTTTTCATGATCCGGAGGGCGTTGAACATCTCCAGAGAGCCGGCATCCCGGTCCGGCTTGGGGGTCTGGTTATCGAGCACCAGGATTCGGCCGACAGAACCCTCGGGCGCCTCGGTAGTCTCAGCCCCGTGGCGCTCAGGGTGGTGGGCCAAGGGTTCCGCCCACTTCTCGAGGAAGCGGAGGCGGTTGGTCACCTGGTGGGCCTTCACTCCCTGGGAGGTCTTCTTGCCTGCCGTGATCCCCTCGAAGTGGACGACCTTGGATGCCGGCTGGTAGTAGACCCGGAATCCGGCCATTCTGACGGCAAAGGCCAGATCGGCGTCCTCGTAGTAGGCGGGGCGGTAGCGGGTATCGAATTCGCCGATCCTCCTGAACAGTTCGGCGGAGATCATGATCGAAGCCCCGCTGCAGTAGTCGACGGGGCATAGGAAATTGAAATCGGGAGCGCCGATATCCCGGCCCTTCCCCCGGTTGGAGGCGGATCCATCCCGGTAGAGAGTGCCTCCAGCCTCCTGCAGGGTCATGTCGGGGTAGATGAGCATGGATCCCACCAGTCCGCAGTCCTCGCGGATGGCGAAGGTATGCAGGAGGGCCTCGAGCCAGCCGGGGATGACCAGTGTGTCGTTGTTGAGAAAGACCAGGTATTCCCCGGAGGCCGTGCGGGCCCCGGCATTGCAGGAATCCACAAATCCAAGGTTCGCGGGGTTCTTGTGGAAACCCAGGCCGGGCAGTCCGGCGAGGGCCTGCTCGGTCTGGTCGGTGGAACCGTCGTCCACCACGATGATCTCGAAGGGGACATCCGTGGCGAGCTCCGCCAGGGACAGCAGGCACCGCGCCGTGAACGAGAACTTGTTGAAGACCGGGATGATGACGCTGACGCGGGGAGCGGTCTGGGATTTCAGCGGGAAGGCCCGGGCAATCCTGGGCGCGAGCTCATGGAGGGGGATGGCCTCGAAATGGTGGACCCGGTCCCGAATGGATTTCAGGGCTCTGCGTCGAAAGGCGAAGGATCTGAACAAGGAATAATTGTTACAGATCTGGCCTCTGATCCGGGACCACTCCCGAGCGACCCGGGAGGTCTCTTGCTCAGGGGATTCTGGTCGGGCGTGGGTCATCGGATCCCCGGGGTGGAGGCGGCCGAATGGCCGCGCACGATGGGTGGCATCAGGGGATTCAGAGTGCCGACGCCGGAAGGTACCAGGCCACCGTGGCCTGGAGCCCGGCCTCGAAACGGTGCTGGGGTTTCCAGCCCAGTTCCCGCTGGATCTTGGAGGCGTCGATGGCATAGCGCCGGTCGTGCCCGGCACGGTCCTGGACGAAGGTCTTGAGCCCGCGGCTCGTGCCCTGGGGGCGCCCGAGGTGGGCGTCCACGGTGTCGCAGAGCAGGTCCACCAGGTCCAGGTTCTTCTGCTCGTTATCGCCGCCCACGCAGTAGGTTTCCCCGGCGACGCCCTTCAGCATCACGGTTTCCAGGGCGGCGCAGTGGTCCTCCACGTAGAGCCAGTCCCGCACATTCTGCCCGTCGCCATAGATGGGGATGGGCTCACCCTTGGCCATCTTCATGATCGCCAGGGGGATGAGCTTCTCCGGATGCTGGCGGGGGCCGTAGTTGTTGGAGCAGTTCGTGGTCACCACATCCATCCCGTAGGTGTGGTGGTAGGCCCGCACCAGATGGTCGCTGCCCGCCTTGCTGGCGCTGTAGGGGCTGTTGGGCGCGTAGGCCATGGCTTCATGGAACTTGCCCGTTTCCCCCAGGGAGCCGTACACCTCGTCGGTGCTGATGTGGAGGAACCGGCAGTTTTTGTCGCCAGCCCAGGCCTGTCGCGCGGCTTCCAGCATGGAGAAGGTGCCCACCAGGTTGGTCTGGATGAACTCGGAGGGACCCGTGATGCTGCGGTCCACATGACTTTCCGCGGCCAGGTGGAAGATCCTCTTCACGCCGTGGCGCTCGATCAGGTGCCGGGCCAGTTCCAGGTTCTGGATGTCGCCCCGGATCAGTTCCACCCGCTCCAGGTCCTCGAGCTGGGAGGGGTCCGCGGCGTAGGTGAGCTTGTCCAGCACCAGGATCCGGTCCTGGGGGTGCTGGCGATGCCAGCGGTGGACGAGATTGCTGCCGATGAAGCCGGCGCCGCCGGTGATGAGAATGGTGTCAGACATGATCGTGGGGTCCTTTGGATGAGTTCAGCAGTATCCGGCGCGAGCCGCTTCGTCGCCGTGGCCGGCCTCCCGCAGCATCAGTTCCTTCCGGGCCAGCTTGAGGTCGGAATCCACCATCATGGCGGCCAGGGCCCGGATATCAATCTTCGGCTCCCAGCCCAGCAGTTCGCGGCTCTTGCTGGCGTCGCCCTCGAGGTGATCCACTTCCGCGGGCCGGAAGTAGCGGGGATCGATCTCCACATGCTTCTGCCAGTCCAGGTCCAGGCGCCCGAAGGTGAGGCCCAGGAAATCGCGGATGCTGATGCTCTCGCCCGTGGCCACCACGTAGTCCCCGGGTTCGTCCTGCTGGAGCATCCGCCACATGGCTTCCACATAGTCCCCCGCGAAGCCCCAGTCGCGCTTGGCGTCCAGGTTGCCCAGGAAGAGCTTGTCCTGGAGGCCCAGCTTGATGCGCGTGGCGGCGCGGGTGATCTTGCGGGTGACGAAGGTCTCCCCGCGGCGCGGGCTCTCGGGGTTGAAGAGGATGCCGTTGCACGCGAAGATGCCGTAGCTTTCCCGGTGGTTGATCACCTGGTAGTGGGCGTAGGCCTTGGCACAGGCATAGGGGCTGCGGGGCTGGAAGCGGGTGCCTTCGTGCTGGCGGGGCTTGGCGCTGCCGAACATCTCGGAGCTGCCGGCCTGGTAGAAGCGGATCTGCTTGCCGCTGTGCTTCATGTGGCTGCGGATGGCCTCCAGCAGGCGGATCACGCCCACGCCCACCACGTCCACCGTGTATTCGGGCTGATCGAAGCTGACGCGGACATGGCTCTGGGCCCCCAGGTTGTAGACCTCGTCCGGCAGGATGTCGTCGAGGACGTTCCGCAGGGCACCCGCGTCGGCCAGGTCGCCATAGTGCAGGTGGAAGTTGGGATTGGGCGTCTCGCCCACGTGCAGGTGGTCGATGCGGTCCGTGTTGAAGAGGCTGACCCGGCGCACGATGCCATGGACCTGGTAGCCCTTGGCCAGCAGTAGTTCAGCCAGGTAGCTGCCGTCCTGGCCGGTGATGCCGGTGATGAGTGCAATCTTGGACATGGGAACCTCTGGGTGGGGGAAAACCTACATCATGCTGCGGAGGCTGTCGGCCAGGGAGTGGCGGGCGGTCCAGTGGGCTGCATCGGCCAGCCGGGTGGGATCCCCGACCAGGTAGGGGATGTCGTCGGTGGAATTGGGCGTGTCCTGGAACTGGATCTCGCGCCGCACATGCTGGAGATCCAGCACGGTGCGCACCAGATCCTCGATGCTGGTGGCCCGGCCCGTGCAGACATTGAAGGTGGAATGGCCGGGGGCATCCAGGGCGAGGATGGCCAGATAGGCGGAGACCACGTCCCGGACGTCGATGAAGTCCCGGACACTGTTCCATCCGGCCATCTTCACCGGAGCCGTCGTACCCGGTTTGTCCGAGGCGAGCCGCTGGAGCAGGGAGGGCACCACCAGTTCGGGGCGCATGCCGGAGCCCAGGTGGTTGAAGGGACGGGCCACGCGGATATCGAGGCGTCCCTGGTAGTGGGGGGCGAGCTGCTCCACCAGGTGCTTGGAGAGTCCGTAGCGCCCCTGGGGCACGATGGGGTCGCTCTCCCTGCGCCGCTGTTCCGAGGGTGCATAGACATGGCAGCTGCTCACCAGGAGGACCTTGGAATCCCGGAGATGCTCCAGGAGGTTCAAGGTGATCTCCAGGTTCAGGATCACCGGGGCGGGGGTGGCAAAGAGGCTGGGGATGGTGGTGCCCGCCAGGTGCACGACCGCATCCCAGACTCTGGGCAGGTCTGCCAGGGAGGCTGGATCCCGCAGATCCACCACCCGGAGTTCGATTCCCTCGGGTAGGCCGATCCCGGCCTCCCGATCCAGCGCCACGACGCGGTCCCCATTCCGGAGGAAGGCCTCTGCCAGATGCCGGCCGACGAAGCCCGAGGCTCCCGTGAGGAGGATGTTCCGGGTCATGGCGCGAGGGCCCTTCCTTCTGAAAGGGAGGAAGCCCCCTCCAATACCTCGCGCAAGGCCTCCTGCCAGGTCGGCATGAGGTCCATTCCCAGGCTCTGTCGGCGCGTGCCGTCCAGCACGGAATAGGCGGGTCGGCGAGCCGGTGTGGGATAGTCCGCGGTGGTGCAGGGGCTGAGGTCGACGGAGATGCCCTTGCCCTCGAAGATCGCCTTGGCGAACCCATACCAAGTGGTCTCTCCCTGGCAGGTGGTATGGAGCAGGCCCCGCCAGTCCCTCTCGGCGGCCACCTTGAGCTGGCGGGCCAGGGCCCGGCAGCTCGTGGGGGCTCCCCGCTGGTCGTCCACGACGCGCAGGAAACGACCCTGGGCTGCGGCGTTCAGCATGGTGTTCAGGAAATTCTTGCCCCAGGCGTCGTAGAGCCAGCTGGTGCGGGCGATGAGGTGCCTGGGGCAGCGCGCGGCCTGCCGCTCGCCCTCGAGCTTGGTGCGGCCGTAGACCGACATGGGGGCCGTGGGGTCGTCCTCCCGGTAGGGCCGCGTCCCCGTGCCGTCGAAGACATAGTCCGTGCTGATTTGGATCAGCAGCGCACCCTGGGCCCCGCAGGCCTCCGCCAGCCAGCCCACGGCCGTGCCGTTGATGAGCATGGCCAGCTCCGCCTCTGCCTCGCAGCGGTCCACCTGGGTGAAGGCGCCACAGTTGATCACCACCTGGGGGCGAGCCTCTGCGACGGCCCTGTGGATGGAATCGGGACGCCCCAGATCCAGTTCCGATTCCTCCGGCAGGATGAGCTCATGCTCCGCCCAGGTCTCCCGAATGGCGTGGGCCAGCTGGCCCGCTGCCCCCGTGACCAGCACCCGCATCCCGCTCATCGGCTGTGGATCCTGCGGGCGGCCTCGTCCTTCACGAAGGGGTTTTCGGGGTTGTCCTCGTGGCGGATCTCGTCGATGGGCTCGCGTTTCCCGTCGCCGGCGAAGAGGCGGTTCGGACAGTTGATCACCCAGCCACTCTCCGCGCTCACGCAGCGGTAGCAGTGGACCACGCCCTTGGGGACGAGGACCGATCCCGGGTTGTTGAGGCCCAGGTAGAGTTCCATGCGGTTCAGGTAGGTGGCACTCTCTGGACGGTTGTCCCAGAGGCTCAGCTTGAAGTCCCCGGGCCCCACCCAGGCGAAGAGATCGGCCTGGTCCACATGCTCGTGGGGGCCGCGGAGCACACCGGGGAGGGTGACGCTGATGTAGGACATGGCGGGATGGAATTCGGGGGCCATCTCGTCGTGCCGGAAGATCTCCGCCAGCCAGCCCCGCTCGTCCACGAACTTCTTGAAGGCCGTCACCTTCACGCCCTCGATGGGGCCCTTCTGGAAATCCATCAGATCTTCCTCGGAATGTTCGGAAAGGGCATGGCCTCTCCGAGGGCCAATTCGTTGGCCTTGGCCAGGCTGGGGTAGGTGCCCGCATCGGACCACCAGCCCTGGAAGGTGCCAAAGCTCATCTGGCCCTTTTCTATATAGGCGTTGTTGACGTCCGTGATCTCCATCTCGCCCCGCCCCGAGGGCTTCTGGCGGCGGATGATGTCGAAGACCTGGTTGTCGTAGAAGTAGATGCCCGTCACCGAGAGATTCGATTTGGGATCCTTGGGCTTCTCCTCGATGCCCACCACCTTGTCGCCCACCACCTCGGCCACGCCGAAGCGGTGGGGATCGGTCACGGGCTTGAGGAGGATGCGGGCCCCCTGCCCCTGCTGCTCGAAGACCTTGAACTCGTCCACCAGGCTGTCCTGGAAGATGTTGTCCCCGAGGATGACGCAGAGGGGACCTCCCCCGGCGAAGTTTTCGCCCAGGGCCAAGGCCTGGGCGATCCCGCCGGCCTCGTCCTGGACCTTGTAGGTGAAGTGGCAGCCGAACTCCTTCCCGGAGCCCAGGCAGCCCACCACGTCCCCCATGTGCTCGGTGCCGGTGACGATGAGGATTTCCTCGGCCCCCGCCTCCTTCAGCTTCCAGACGGGGTGCCAGATCATGGGCGCGTAGCCCACGGGCAACAGATGCTTGTTGGTCACTTTCGTCAGGGGGAAGAGGCGTGATCCCGTTCCACCTGCCAGTACGACACCTTTGACTCGCATGCCCCCCCCGGTTGGCGATACCTTCATCTTGAGGTGTATTCTTGCATGAATTTCAGGCCCCCGACGCGCCCCTGCCTGCGGTGGTGCTCATTCACTTTGGCCCACCGGACCTCACGCGCCGCTGCCTGGAATCCCTCCGGGAAGTCGAGACCGAACCCCATGCCGTGATCGTCGTGGACCATG
This sequence comes from Holophagaceae bacterium, assembly GCA_043723905.1. Taxonomy (GTDB): domain Bacteria; phylum Acidobacteriota; class Holophagae; order Holophagales; family Holophagaceae; genus JAYREN01. The sequence continues at coordinate 4,478 of JAYSNJ010000151.1, read as the reverse complement.
GCCCAGGGCCTGGGCTGGGCCACAGCCTGGAGGGCAGCCACCCCCGGCTGACGGTCCTGGAGGATTTCAGCAATCCCGGTTTCGGGTGCGGGTGCAACCGCGGCGCGCAGCATGCCTTCGCCCAAGGGGCTCCGGCCGTGTGGTTCCTCAACAACGACGCGGTGCTGGAGGGCCCGACTCTGGCCCCCCTTCTGCGGCTGGTGGAGGCCCATCCGGGCGTCGGTCTGTGGGGAACGCACCAGCTCAATGGACGGCGAAGGCAGGGGGCCGACCGCATGGACGGGTGGTTCTGCCGGGGAGTTCACACGGCACCGGTGCCGTTGCCCCCGGGTTGCCGGCAGCTGGAACCCAGGGAAACGCTGAGTGGGGCCTCCCTGCTCGTGCCCCGCCAGGCGTGGGAGCGCCTCGGCCCCTGGCCCACAGGGTATTTCCTCTACTGGGAGGACGTTGCCTGGTGCCGTAGGGCCCATGCCCTCGGGCTTCCCATCGCCATCACGGAGCTCCGGATCCTGCACCGCAGCGCCCGCACGGTGGGGAAGCGCAGCCCGCTCCAGGCCTTCTACAGCGCGCGGAACCGGCTCCTCCTGCACCGGGAGCTGCATCCTCGGGGTGCCTTCGAGCGCTTCTGCATCGCCCTCTACGTCTTCCAGATGCGTCTCTTCCAGGGGCGCCTCGATCTGCTCCGGGCGGCCTGGCGGGGCGTGCGGGCGGCCCAGGCTGGGCAGACGGGACGGGACCCCCGCTATTGAAGTCCCGTAGAATGACTATGTGAGGTTGCCATGCGTTCAATCGTCCCCTTTGCCATTTGCTGCGTCTGTCTGGCCCAGGCCGAGGCCCCGAAGCCGATCCTGAGCTTCGCCAAGCTGCACCACAACTTCGGGCGCATCTCGGCGGACCGGAAGGTCTCGTACCGCTTCAAGGCCACCAACACCGGGGGGGCCCCCCTCCAGATCAAGCAGGTGGTCCCGTCCTGCGGCTGCACCTACACCCTGGTGGGCCAGTGGTACCTCAAGCCGGGGGAATCCACGGAGATCGAGGCCACCTTCAACCCTGCGGGGATGCGGGGGATGGTGCGCAAATCCATGCAGGTGATTTCCGAGGACCCCGTCAATCCCGCCACCACCCTCTCCTTCGAGGCGGAGGTGATCCAGGAGATCATGCCCAGCACCACGGCCCTCTTCTTCGATGACGTGCTCCGCAACGCGCCCCGGAAGGCGACCCTCCGGCTCGAATCCGGGAACGGCCAGCCCGTGCAGGTCCTGGATGCCAAGGCTCCCGGCGCCCTCTACCTCAGCGCCTCCTTCCGCAGCGAAGGGAAGGATGTGGTGGTGGAGGTGGCTCTGGACGGGCGCAAGATTCCCGCCAGCCACTCGAGCGGGGTGGATGTCCTGACCATCCGGACCAACAGCGAGCGGATGCCCCTCATCCCCATCAACGTGCAGTGGGCCCTGCGCCCCTCCGTCACAGCCTCGCCGGCCCGGCTGGCCTGGGTGGAATCGGCCGGGAAGGAACTCCGCGCCACGCTCACACTCAAGCATGCGGACGGGAAACCCTTCCGGGTGCTTTCCGCCAAGCCCACCCATCCCCTCCTGCGGGTCGAAGGGATCGGCAGGGCTGCCGCCGTCCAGCAGGAGCTGACCGTGTTCCTGGGAGCCAAGGCCCAGGTGGGCAGCTACAACGAGCGCGTGGTCCTGACCCTGGACGATCCCGATCAGCCCGAAATGGAGATCCGCGTCTCGGCCGTCCTCCGCTAGCCCCGCCTCCCATGAGCCTCGCCAAGCCCGATCCGGGCAAGCATCTCGTGGCCGTTCTCGCCATGTCGGGCCTCGCCCTGGTGTGGGGAGGCAGCTTCGCGGCCATGAAGTTCACCCTCAATTCGACCCTCAGCGTGGGCGCCCTGCTCACCTTCCGCTTCGTGCTGGGCGGGTTGACCCTGGGGCTGCTGGCCCGGGCCTTCCGGATTCCCTTCCCCCGCCAGGCCCTGCGGGACGGCGCCATCCTGGGCCTGTGGCTCACCCTCGTCTTCTGGCTGCAGACCGACGGGCTGCGCTTCACCACCACGTCCAAGAGCGGCTTCATCACCGGCCTGTACGTGCTCTTCACGCCTATGGTGAGCCTCCTCTTCCGGGACCGCCTCAAGCTCTCCCATGGGCTGGGGGCCCTCATCGCCACGGTGGGGCTCTACCTGCTGGTCCACGAACCCGGTGCCCGGTTCGGAGGCTGGAACCGCGGCGATTCGGAGACCCTGCTCTGCGCCGTGGCCTGCGGCTTCCACATCGTGCTGACGGCCCACTATTCCCGCCGCTCCAGCGGATGGGTGCTCGCCACCGTTCAGGTGGCCGTGGTCGCGATCATCTCGGCGCTGGTCACGGCCTTCCTCCCGGCTCCCTTCGGATTCCAGGGCATCCTCAAGCCCCTCTCGGATCCGGGGGTCTGGATCGCCCTCGCCTACCAGGGTTTTCTGGCCACGGCCCTGGCCTTCTGGGGCATGTCCACCTTCCAGGCCTACCTGGGGGCGACGGAGGCCGCGATCATCTACTCCATGGAGCCCGTCTACACCGCCCTGCTCGCGATGTCGGGCTGGGTGCCCGGGGTCCATGACCGCCTGGGGGGCATGCAGCTCCTGGGGGGCGGCGTGCTCTTCGCCGCCATGCTGCTGGCTGAACTCGGTCCGAAGTGGCTGAAATCCAGAGCCGGTGAGGAAGCGGCCGCCGGGTGATAAGACCCTGCATTCAATCGAGATTGAATGCAGGGTCTGATGGAAGGCGATCCAGGATCACCAGGGTGACATCGTCCACGAAGGGAGCCGGGTGGTTGAAGGCCTTGGCCTGATCGACCAACAGATCAGCGGCTTCGTCTTCATCGGCGGGGAGTTCGGCGCAGAGCCGCAGGAGGCCTTCCTCCCCCAGCAGCTGGCGGTCCTCCCGCTCCACTTCCACCAAGCCATCCGTGAAGAGCACGAGACGATCCCCGGCCTGGAAGGGCGAATGCTTCTCCTCGAAGGGAAGATCCTCCTCGATGCCCAGCATGAATCCATGGCCGGTCAGGACCTGGGGGCGATGGAGACCGCCCTCGGCGCCGTGGGGGATGAGGAAGGGGGCATCATGGCCCGCCGCCACGTACCTCATCTCGTCCAGAGCTGGGTCGAAGCGGGCCAGGAAGGCCGTCGCGAACTGCTCGGCCAGCGTGTTGCGGGCGAGATCCCGGTTCATCCCCTGGGCCCAGGCGAGGGGGTTTCCCCCCAGGCGGACCTGGCTCTCGAATGAGGTCTTGACCATGGCCGAGATCAGCGCGGCGGTCACGCCGTGTCCGCTCACATCCGCGATCATCAGCGCGAGGCAACCCTCGGGCATGGGCAGGATGGTGTAGATGTCGCCCCCGATGCCCTCGGCCGGCAGGTAGCGATGGGTATAGCTGAAGCAGGGGGCCGCTCCCGGAAGCCGAGGCAGGAGGCCGATCTGCAGGCGCGCAGCCAGGGCGAGCTCCGTGGTCATCCGCTCCTGGAAGCGGGTGAGTTCCTGGTTCTGCCGCTTGATCTCCTTCTGCATGGCGATGATGCGGAAGGCGCTCTCGACCTTGGCCATCACTTCCTGGGCGTGGAAGGGCTTGGCGATCATGTCATCGGCGCCCAGGTTCAGGCCGCCGATCTTGGAGGCCGTGCCGTCCATGGCCGAGACCAGCACGAAGTAGATATCCCGGGTGGCTGCGGCGCCCTTGATGATCCGGCAGAACTCGTCGCCGGCCATCTCCGGCATCCGGAGATCGGACAAGATGAGATCCGGCTGGATCTTCTCCATCACCTCCAGGGCCCTGACGCCATTCTCGGCCGCGAGCACTTGGTAACCCGCCCGCTTGAGGTAAAACCCCAGGATGTCCCGGATCTGGGCCTCGTCATCGACGACCAGGACAACACCCTTGTTCATGCCGGGTCCTTGATGAAGTCGAGGATGGGTGTGCTCAGGCCCCGCGGAGGGCGTCCTGCTCCGTGGCGAAGATGGAGAAGTAGTTCGTCAGATTCGTCTGATCGAAGGTCTTCTTGACCTGGGGTGGAAGGCCGCAGAGATGCAGCTTCCCGTTGTTCTTGTCCACGCTGTTGCGTGCGGCCACCAGGAGTCCGAGACCAGAGGAATCGATGAAGCTGACACCTTCCAGGTTGATCACCAGGAGCTTGGGCTGATGCGTGGTGACCGTGTCCCGGATCACGTCGCGCAACTGGGCCGTCACCTCGAAGTTGACTTTCCCCTGGATGGTGACCACGGAAGCATTGGCTTCCTGGCGTGTCTGGATGTTCAACATGAGGCCTCCTGCGGCGTAATGCCTTGCAGAACGCGTCTCCTGACCGCTTCTCGCTGACGGAACTTGTATTCCGCATGCGAGGCGGGACCTGAGACGATACTTTCAAACCCGGATCTTTCCATGACTTGGACTTCGTGTGCAAAGAAGAAAGTAAACTCCTCCTGCTCCTGGATCAACTCCGG
>JAYSNJ010000150.1:0-4147 GCA_043723905.1 Holophagaceae bacterium | reverse complement strand
ACTTCCTGGATTTCGCCCGGCCTGGAGAGCAGACGACTCAATCCCTCTATCTTCCCAGGGTTCTGGAGGAGGCCAAAGCCAGCTGGGAGATGGATCCACGCACGGCAGGAGTCGCACTCGACCTGGACCCGGCGCCGCCCCTGTGGATTCGTGCCGACCCTCTGGTGTTCCATCGGATCCTCATGAACCTGTTGAGCAACGCCAGGAAAGCGGTACGGCTGACGGCCCTTCCGAAGGTGCGCCTGGGGGCCGAGGCATCGGGGGACCGCCTTCGACTCAGCGTCCTCGACAACGGCTGCGGCATGGACAGCCGCCAGATCGATCAGCTCTTCGTCCCCTTCTCCGGGAGTTTCGAAGAAGGTTCCGGACTGGGCATGAGCTTGATCTACAAGCTCACACAGGAAATGGGTTGGGTTATCCACGTTCAAAGCCGCCCTGACGAGGGCACCCTGGTCGACATCACTATTCCGGTGGGCGACCCCCCAGATGAGATGGCATCTGAGGCAGGAAGGGCCTAAACTTTCCTCAGCTTTAGCGCATACAATCCGGCAAACACTCTTGCAGGGCCTGCTTGGCTCCTGCCAAAGTGTGTCATCCCCTCTGACATGAAACCCCGCAGGCAATCAGCGGCGTCGCTTGTTCAGCCCTCGGGATGGGGCTCTGCCGCTCATGCCTTTGACACGCTCGACCTACCGCTGCAGCCATCAGGATCACCTATGAATCGTAAGCTCATCCGCCCGAATCTAAGCGAGCTCAAAGACCGGCTTGGGATTCCTGCAAAGGGGGGAGGGAGTGAATTGCTCACACCAGCTCCCCCGGCCTTGATGGCCGGAGGAGAACCAAACCCCGCCGCCAACCCAGGTACTGCAACGGCGCCGCAGGGTCTTGGCAGTCCCCGCCGGAAGATCGCGCCGCCCGAGCAGACCAACGCCGAAAGCTTCTACTACCTGAAGCAGATGCAGGCCAAGACACCCATGGTGATCGTGCTTCAGGACGACGAGAAGGTCCGCGGCGTCATCGAGTGGTATGACAAGCACTGTCTGAAGATCAACAGGCTCAAGGAACCCAACGTCCTCGTTCCCAAACACAACATCAAATACATCTATAAACAGGAAGAGGAACCCAGAATCCGCCGCAGCCGCACTTCCAAGAAGGAGGAGGCCATTGCGGTGGACGTGGACATGCCAGTCTACGATTGAGCCCGGACCTTTCACTGTCCCGGGAGCCCCATGAGCCGTCGCCCGCGCATCGCCATCACCCTGGGGGATCCATGTGGCATCGGCCCGGAGCTGCTGCTCGGATCCCTTAGGGCCATCCACCGGTGGGCGGACGTGGTGGTGGTAGGTTCCCGGGCCGGGGTGGACCTGCTCGAGAACGTGCCAGGGCGAAAGGTAGACTGGCGCTGGTCCGACCCTTCAGACCAGATTCCAGCCGGCTTCACTGGCCAGGCCTATCACTTGGTCACCGGTCCCGCAGACGGCGGAATGGATGGCGCGGAGATGCTGGGTGAGGCGCTCTGGCTTGACCCAAGGCCGGAGATTAGTGCCGCGGATCTGACCCTCGGTGAAGGCTCCGCCGCATCCGGAAGCACCACGGTGGAGGCCATCCGGATCGGAGCACTGATGGCCCTGGCCGGCGCCGTGGACGCGCTCGTCACCCTGCCCATGTCCAAGGCGGCGGCCCATCTGGCCGGGCACGACATCCCAGGGCATACGGAGTACCTGCAGGAACTATCCGGGTCACTTCTCACACGGATGGCCTTCGTCAGCCCGCGGCTCTCTGTTGTGCTGCACACCGTTCACCAGAGTCTGCGATCCGTCATCGATGAGCTCACCGCCGACGCGGTGGCAGAAACCTTGAGCTTCGCGGCGGATCGCTTCATTCAGCTCACCGGTAAATTGGATCTGCGCGTGGCCCTGTGCGCCCTCAACCCGCACGCGGGAGAGAACGGCGCTTTCGGGGACGAGGAAGGCCTGCTCCACGAAGCCGTGGTGCATGCGGAAGCTTCCTTCATGGCCTTCGACCTGGACGGGGGGGGCCCCTACGATGACGTGGCCTCGCCCTTCCTCCCAGGACCCGTGCCTGAAGGTTGGGAAGTCTTCCCCTCTTCTAAACCCAACCCCCAACCCCTGCCCACGGGGCAGCGCGGCCTCGAGATCATGACCGCCACCCCGGCTCTGGATTCCCGCGCCCGCCCGGCCCCCCGCTTCTTCGGGCCGCTTCCATCCGACAGTCTCTTCCACCGGGCGGCCAAGGGAGAATTCGATCTGGTGGTGGCCCTCTACCACGACCAGGGGCTCATCCCCATCAAGGTGCTGGAACCTCAGCGGGCCGTGAACCTCACCCTCGGCCTGCCCTTCATCAGGACCAGCCCTGACCACGGGACGGCCTTTGACAAGGCCGGTCGATGGATCTCTGATCCCTCTAACTTCCTGGAGGCCACCGCCCTCGCCGTCCGTCTGGCAGGCCGCGCCAAACGGAAACCATGGCGGGCTGACGCCGCTTCGGGGGTTTGACGTGCGGGAACAATTCGGCCCTGGGGCCGACTCCTGGCCCATCGAACTGCCCGTCCCTCAAGGTGACGGCCCCCGATCCGCCCTCAGAGTCGTGGGCGGCCATCCCCGACATCTGGGGGCCCACCTGGAACGGCTGCTCGAGGGGGCGAAGGCCCTGGGCGACCAGGTCCCCTGGCTGGCTCCCCTGGGCCCAGGGCTCTCGGACTGGGTGGCCTCCAACTGCCCACATGAGGCCGCCCTCCGGCTGGAACTGCATCTCGATCTTGGACTACTGTCGGCTCGCCTTGAGCCCCTCCCCGCCCTGCCCCCGATCTACCGGCTCGCCCCCATGCCCCACCCCCTGGGGGACCCTCGTTCTGGAATCCTGTCGAAGCACAAAGGCCTGAGCGGGCCCTGGCGACGAGCGGCCCTCTCAGAGGCCCGACGCCGTGGCGCCGAGGACGCCCTGCTCGTCTGGCCGGATGGAACCCTGGCGGAAACCGCCATCGCCGCAGTGGCCTTGCAGTCGGGAGTCACCCTGCGCCTGCCGCCGGAAGAAGGTCGGGTTGCCAGCCTGGCCGAACGGCTCGAGATTCCCCCCTGGTGTGAAGCACGGAACCTCACACGGCAGCAGGGGCCGATTCTCCTGGAGGACGCACTCCTGGAAGAGCTCTGGTGCCTGAACGCCCTGCGGGGGATATGGCCCGCGACGATCCTGTGAGACGCTTCCGGAAAGGACTCCCACCATGGGTTTGGCGGATGTGATTTCGGCCCTGTTCCTGGCGCTGCCACCGTGGCTGGGGTTCTGGATCTTTCGCCGGAAAGGGCGGGTCGGCCTGAGCTACGGCTACTTCCTGGGCGGCATCCTCGCGGTCCTGGCCCTGCCCTGGTCCGAACTCACCGGACGAATGATCCCGAGCACCCAGCTTGGGGGGGCCCTCTTCGGATTCACGCTCTTTCTGCAGGCCCAGCGAGAAGGCGGCCAGGGCCTTCGCCGGCTTGGCGTGGGGGTGGGGGGCGCCAGCCTCTTCGAACTCCTGCTCCTGGTCCAGGTGGGACTTCCCTGGCGCGCCATCCCCCAGTTCTGGGCCGGTGCCATCCTCGAAGCCGTGCTCTGGCTGCTCCTGTCAGATCTCGCCTACCGCTGGGCCCGGGGCCGGCTGTTGGAACTGCGCATGCCCTTGATCGGCGCTCTCGCCCTGGGGCTCGGGGCCATCGCCCAGGCCCTGCTTCCCGCGTCGATTCCCCGCGTTCCCTGGCCCGCGGCCCTGCTCGGTGGGGTCCTCCTGGGTCTGGTCGCGGCCCAGCAGCTTCACTGGCTCCGAAACCAGGGGGCCTGGGTGGAGGGGCGGGGCCATCTGCTGCGGACGGCGCTCGCCCTCCTGGATCAGGGCGAAGCCCCGGAATCGGCCGGATTGACCTTGGGCCTCGACCCTCGGCAACCGCAATGGCTGGTGGACGAGAAAGGAAGGGTGCTGGAATCGAATGGGCCCTTCAGCCGGCTGGTGGGCCTGCCCCGCCACAGGCTTCGGGGCTACGGCCTCGATGCGCTCTTCCAGGGCGGAGAGAAGTCGGTTTGGGCCACCCTCAAGGAACAGCTGTTGAAGCATGGCTGCGGCTCTGCGGCCGCCACCCAGGTGAGCGAGGATGGC
>JAYSNJ010000149.1:0-7868 GCA_043723905.1 Holophagaceae bacterium | reverse complement strand
CCTGGAAGTGGCTATAGGGCGCGTAGGCCTGCTCCCAGGCGCGCCAGGCGGCCTCGAGCAGGGGATCCCACAGGGGATCGTGGGGGGTCGTGTAGGGCATCTCTCTCCCGTTTTAATTGGTCTAGGTTAATCGCGGGGCCCGGCGAGTGCTAGGAGACATCGGAAAAAGCCGGGCCGCCTTCCGCTTCCGACAGGGCAAGGGCCCTCCAGCAGGCCGTGAAACCTCGGATCTCCCGGCGCCCCCTGCTGGAGAGGATTTCCAGGGAGACCTCCCGTTTCTGGAGCCGGGCCTGGAGGATGGCCCCGGAAAGGTGCTCCAGTTCCTTCTCGAAGGCGGGGCCGGGGCTCCAGAGCCTCAGCTCCAGCCAGAGGCGGAGCCCTGAGGGGGCCTCGTCCTCGAAGGTCCGCACCCAGGGGGCTCCGCGCTGGGCGGTGCGCTTCCAGTGGACGCGGCTGAGGGGATCGCCCTCCCGGAAGGGGCGGGCGCCCTCCGGGGCCTCGGAGCCCGGCTTGGGGAGGGACCGGATGGATTCGCCCTTGAGTCCCAGGCGCGGAGCCACGGCCCGGGGATGGGGCAGAATGAGGATCTCCTGGTCCAGGGGGAAGCGCCGGGCCTTCTCCAGGAAGCCGAAGGGGTAGGCCGTGCGCAGTTCGAGGCTCCGGAGGCGGCAGGGGCCCCGGCGCTCGGGCCGGGCCTGCAGGACCACCAGGGCGTCGGTTCGACCCTCGCCTCCCGAGTAGAAGCCAGGCTCCACTCGGCCCTGATCCATCTCCAAGCGCAGTTCCAGGGCCCGGATCCGCCGGGGCGCTCCGTCCTTCAGGCGGATCCGAATCCCGCCCCTCACACGGGCGAAGACATTGCCCTCCTCGATGGCATCCAGTTCGAGGTTCCAGATGGTGCGGCGGCTCACGACGCCGGAGACCAGGAAGAGGGCCACCATCAGAGAGAACACGAGGTAGAGCAGGTTGTTGCCCGTGTTGACGGCGAAGATGCCCACCAGCAGCATGGCCGCCAGGTACTCCAGCCCGAGCCGGGTGATGGAGAGCTGGAGGCGGCGGTCGTTCCAGAGTTTCATGGTGAGGCAAGAGTATGCCATCGGCGCCCCAATGACCCTGTTCCCGTGATGGCGGGGCGCTTCCTGATGCCACAATGACCTTCAATTCCCCTTTCCGGACGGTCCATGCTGAAGAATCTCTTCCGTACGAAGTCCCTCGAACAGCTCAAGGCCAGGGCCGAGGAACCCGAACACCAGCTCAAGAAGAGTCTCGGCACCTTCGACCTCACCATGTTCGGCATCGGCGCCATCATCGGCGCGGGCATCTTCAGCGCCATCGGCACTGCCGCGGCAGGGAACCTGGCGGACGGTCGCCCCGCCGCCGGGCCTGCGCTGGTCGTCAGCATCCTCATCGTGGCCGTGGCCTGCGGCTTCACGGCCCTGGCCTATGCGGAACTGGCGTCCATGATTCCGGTGTCCGGCTCGGCCTACACGTACGCCTACGCCACCCTGGGCGAGCTCATGGCCTGGATCATCGGCTGGGATCTGCTCCTGGAATACGCCGTGAGCAACGTCGCCGTGGCCATTTCATGGGGCGACTATACGCGGAGCTTCCTGGCCAATGTGATGCACCTCCACATCCCAGGTTGGCTGGCGCTGGATCCCCGCTCCGCGCTGCAGCTGGCGGAGGGTGTGCCCGCCATGGGCCTGTCGGCCAAGCTCCATTGCCTGGTGCAGGCCAAGGCCGGCCTGGTGAACGGGGCCGCCACCTTCACCAACTGGGCCACGCTCAAGGACGCCCCGATGGCCTTCGGGTTTCCGGTGACCTTCAATCTGCTGGCGATGATCATCACCATTCTCGTGACCTGGCTGGTCTACGTGGGGATCAAGGAGAGCGCCCGGGCCAACGCCATCATGGTCGTGGTCAAGGTGATCATCCTGCTCGGCGTGATCGGTCTCGGGATCAAGTTCATCCGGCACGAGAACTGGATCCCCTTCGCGCCTCACGGATGGAAGGGCATCCAGGCGGGGGCTGCCATAATATTTTTCGCCTTCATCGGCTTCGATGCCGTGAGCACCACGGCGGAGGAATGCAAGGACCCGGGGCGCAGCCTGCCCCGGGGCATCCTCTTCTCCCTGGCCATCTGCACGGTCATCTACGCCGCCGTGGCCCTGGTGGTGACAGGCATGATGAAGTACACGGACCTGGCGGGGAAGGCCGATCCCCTGGCCTACATCTTCAGTCAGCAGAAGATGTTCGCGGCGGCGGGCATCATCAGCTTCGGCGCCATCATCGCCACCACCGCCGCCCTGCTGGTCTACCAGGTGGGCCAGCCCCGCATCTTCATGTCCATGAGCCGGGATGGCCTGCTGGGGCCCTGGTTCGGCAAGGTGAGCAAGAAATACGGGACACCGGGCAACGCCACCCTGCTCACAGGGTTCCTGGTGGCCATCCCGGCGGGCCTCATGAACATCGATATTGTGGTGGAGCTCACCAACATAGGCACTCTCTTCGCCTTCGCCATCGTCGGCGCCGCCGTGATGATCCTCCGCGCCCGCAGGCCCGAGGCTCCGCGCCGCTTTCGCACTCCCTGGATCTGGTTCGTGGGGCCCGCGGGCATCATCGCCTGCATCTGGCTGGCGGCGGGACTGCCCTTCTCCACCTGGATCCGGTTCTTCGTGTGGCTGGCCATCGGGCTGGTGATCTTCTTCCTCTACGGTTACCGGAACAGCGTGCTCCACGAGAAGAGCGAGAAGGCGTAGGCTTGACCTCATGTTCACTGGACTGATCCGCCACTTAGGCAACCTTCATTCCCGTTCCCCCAGGCCCGGGGGCGTGCGTCTGCGCATCGCGGCGCCCCCGGAGCTGCTGGCGCGGGCCGAACCCGGGGCGAGCATCTGCGTGAACGGCGCCTGCCTCACGGCGGTGGCGCGGGATGGCCAGACCTTCGAGGCCGAGCTCTCGGAGGAGACCCTGCAGAGGACCACCTTCGGCGATCTCGCCCCGGGGGCCCTCCTTCACCTGGAACCTTCCCTCTGTGTGGGCGATCCCCTGGATGGTCACCTGGTGGCGGGGCACGTGGACGGCCTGGCCCGGCTGCTGGCCCGGGCCCAGGGCGAGGGCCTCTGGCGCTTCGGCATGCCCCCGGAGCTGGCCATCATGGTCGCCCCCAAGGGTTCCATCGCCCTGGACGGCATCTCGCTGACGGTGGTGGACTGCGGCAAGGACTGGTTCTCCGTCGCGCTGATCCCCGAGACCGTGCGGCGCACACGCCTGGAGGGCGCGCGCCCCGGCGAGGCCTTCCATCTGGAGGTGGATCCCATCGGCCGCTACGTGGCCCGGATCCTGGAACTGCAGGGGAGCGAGGACCGGCTGCGGCGCTTCGCCCGGGAAGGCTGGCCGAGCTGAGCCCGGTTAAACTCACCCTCATGCAAAGGCTCCAGCTTCCCGATCGGATCGCCACCGATCTCCCGGATCGCCTCCGGGCCCGCTTCGCCCGGTTTGCCGTGGCGGAGGGCTGGGGCCTGGAGATTGTCGAGATGGGGCCGGGCCGGGCGGTGCTGAGGATCCGCCCCGGTGAACGCACCTGCAATCCCGACGGGGAGATCATCAACGGCGGCGTGCTGGCGGCCCTGGGGGACATGGGCAGCGCCCTGGCCCTTTCCACGGCCTTCGATGGCGCCATGCCCTTCGTCACGTCGGATCTGAACATCCGCTATCTGGAACCGGCCCGGGGCGTCGTCGAGGCCGAGGCCACGGTGCTGCGCCTCTCTCCCCGCAGCGCCGTCATTTCTTGCGAGTTCCGCTGCGGCGGGAAGGTCGCGGCGCTCTGTACCAGCCACTTCATGGTGAAGCGGAAGCGGGTGGACTGACATGGCGCTGCCGAAGAATTCTCCTCCCCTCCAGCGCCTGCGCCACACGCTGATGCTGCTCATCCTCGTCGTGGTGGCGGGCGCGGCGGGCTACCACTTCCTGTCGAGGCTGAACTATCTCGACAGTTTCTACATGGCCATCACCACGCTGTTCACGGTGGGTTTCCGCGAACTGGGCCAGGTGAACAACGCCACCAAGCTCTTCACTATTCTCTACCTCATCACGGGCCTGGGCGTGGCCACCTACGCCCTGTCCAACCTCACCGCCCTCGTGGTGGAGGGGGATCTTCAGGGCTATCTCCGGGAGCGCCGAATGGAAAAACGCCTGCAGGGCCTCCGCGATCACATCCTCGTCTGCGGCTTCGGGAAAATGGGCTTCCAGGCCGCCTGGGAACTCAAGCAGGCGGGCGTGCCCTTCCTGATCATCGAGAAGGAGACGAACAAGGGTTCGAGGAATCCCCGCTTCGAAGGCGAGCTCTTCCTCTACGGCAACGCCATGGACGAGCACATCCTGGAGCGCGGCGGGATCACACGGGCCAGGGGTCTGATCACGACCCTCACCACGGATGCCGATAACGTCCTGGTCACCCTCACGGCCAAGCAGCTGGCTCCCGATATCTCCGTCGTGGCCCGGGCCGCCCAGCTGGGGATGGAGAACAAGCTGAGGGCCGCCGGGGCGGACCATATCGTGAGCCCTTACGAGATTGGGGGACGACGCATGGCGGCCCTGCTGCTGGATCCCGAACTCATGAACTACGTGGATGTGGTGCTGGACCACAAGGCCATGGAGATGGCCATCGAGCGCATCCTGGTGACCCCCAGCTCCCAGCTCGTGGGCCTGTCCATGCGGGAGGCCCGGCTGCGCGATACCACCGGCGCCCTCATCGTGGGCATCCACCGCACCGATCTGGGGCTGCTCTTCAACCCTCGCGGCACCGAGACCTTCCAGGTGGGCGATGTGCTCCTGGCCATGGGCAACCACGAGACCCTGGACGCCCTGGTGAAGGTGGCCCGGGGCGAGACACGGCTGTCGGCGGGAATCGCGTAGCGCCTACCCGACGCCCAGCAGACTCCGCGCGTGGGCCTGGGCCTCGAGGCCTTCGGGGTGGCCCGAGAGCAGCCGGGCCAGTTCCTTCACCTGCTCCTCGCCCTGCAGCCAGGTGAGTTCGCTGCGGGTGCGGCCGGCGATCGTGGCCTTGCGCAGGCGGCCGTGGTGTTCGGCCCGGGCGGCCACCTGGGCGAGGTGGGTGACGGCCAGGACCTGATGGCACTTGCCGAGTTCGCGCACGGCGGCCCCCACGGCCAGGGCAGTCTCGCCACCGATGCCCGCGTCCACTTCGTCCAGTACCAGGGTCATGCCGTCCTCCGTGCGCTCACCCAGGGCCATGCCCGCCCCCAGGAAGGCCAGCATCACGCGGCTCAGTTCCCCCCCCGAGGCGATCTTGGCCAGGGGCCGGAAACCCTCGCCGGGATTGGGTTCGATCCAGAGGGCCAGGGCGGAGAAACCGGAAGCGGAGACTTTCACGAACTGCCCGGCCTGCTGCACGGGGCTGGCGGGATCGAGGGCCAGGCTGAGCCGGGCCTGGAGGCGCGCGCCGGACATGCCGAGCTTCTGGAGCCGGGCGTGGACTTCCTTCTCCAGCTTGGGGATCCAGGCGCCCCGCCGTTCGTGCAGGGCTTCCGCGCCGGCACGGTAGGCTTCGGCGGCCTTGCCCAGGCGCCCCTCGAGTTCCTGGAGAGACGAGGACCCGGCCAGGAGATCGCGCTGTTCTTCCCGGAGGGTCTTGAGGCGGTCCGCCAGTTCCTCAGGCTCGCAGTGATGGCGCCGGGCCAGTCTCTCGAAGGCGGCGAGGCGGGTCTCCACGGCCTCGATGCGCTCCACGCCGGACTTGGACCAGTGGATGGCCTGGTCCCGGCCCAGGGCCTGGAGATCGTCCAGTTCCAGCAGGGCCGAGCGCAAGCGGTCCACCTCGGGCTGGGTATCGGGCAGCACGCTGGCGGCCCGGATGAAGGCGCGGTGGGCGGTCTCGATCTGGGGCAGGGCCTCCCGGAAGGCTTCGCTCGCCTCCCGGAAGGCCTGCTCGAGCTGGGCCGCGTGGCGCAGGGGCTCCCGTTCGCCCCGGAGCTGGGCCCATTCGCCCGGCTTGGGCGCGAGCTTCTCCAGTTCCTGGATCTGCTCCACCAGCCAGGCCAGGCGGGATTCCCGCTGGGATTCACTCTTCTTGCGGGCCTTGAGGGCGGCCTCGGTCTCCCGCACGGCTTCGGCTTCCAGTGAAAGATCCGGGTGGAGGCCCAGGGCCTCGTCCAGCAGACTCAGGTGGCGTTCCTCGGAGAGCAGGGACTGGTGGTCATGCTGGCTCGTGAGGCGCATCCAGAGCCTTCCGGCTTCCCGCAGATCGCCGAGGTTGCAGCTGGCGCCGTTGATCCAGGCGCGGCTGCGGCCCTGGGCGCCCACTTCCCGGCGCAGCACGATGGGTTGCTCCGTGGGCAGGCCCCGGGCTTCCAGGAAGACCCGCCAGGGTTCGAAGCCGTCCTCGATCACGCCCTCGACAATGGCTCGCTCCGAACCCACACGCACCAGTTCGAAATCGCCCCGGGCACCCACCAGCAGGGCCAGGGCGTCCACCAGCAGGGATTTGCCCGCCCCCGTCTCGCCGGTCAGCACGGTGAAGCCGGTCTGGAAGGGCACCGTCAGGTCCTCAACCAGGGCGAGGTTCTGGATTCGCAGGGAGGTGAGCATCTGATCAGACTAGCCCAGCCAGGGTCCTTCCGGGTGCCCGTTCATGGGTTCCCCAAGGATCCTGCCGATAGGTAAGTGAGGAGTTCGAACACTCGTGCTGGACCAGGACCGAAAGCCCCGCTCCCTCCGGACCCACCTCTACCTGGGCCTGGTGGGGATCTCGCTGATCTTCGCCCTCACGGGCTACGGCCTTCGGCTCTACGTGGAGACTCGCCTCTCCGAGCAGGCGGAGGCCCAGGTCCGGGCCCTCAGCCGCCATCGGGCCCAGCAGTCGCTGCTGTTGGCCCTCCTGGACGAGGAGGTCGGCCTCCGGGGCTATTTGGCCACCGGGGATCCCGGGCTGCTGGGCTCCTATTACCATGGGGCCCAGGCCGAGGCGGAGGCCATCCAGAACACGCGGGACAATCTGGATCCGGCCGACGAGGACGAGGCCCAGGTTCGGCTCACCCGCATCCAGGCGCTGGTTCGAGCCTGGCACGAGGAGGTGGCCGATCCCCTGGTCCGCCAGCGGAGGGGGGCCTCCCTCGCCAACCTGAAGCAGACGCTCGAGAGGGAGAAGCAGCACTTCGAGGCCATTCGGGATGCCAGCGAATCCCTCCTGCGCCTCCTGGATGACCGGGACAATGCCCGTCTCGCGGCCGTGGAGACCGAGCTCCTGAGGGCCCGGTGGATCTCGGTCTCGGCCATGCTGCTGGTCTTCTTCCTGGGCCTCTGGGTTTCCCGCCGGGTCCTGCGGAAGGTGGCCGATCCCCTGGTGGAGCTGGTCGACGCCGCCCGGATGGGGATGGGCTTCCCCGAACCCGAATCGATCCATTCGGTGCGGGAGGTGGAGGTGCTGAGCCAGGCCCTCTTCGAACTCGACCAGAGGGTCCGGGAGCGGGAGCAGACCCTGCGCCAGGGGCAGGAAGAGGCCCAGGCCCTCCAGGATTTCACGGAACTGGTGCAGCGCATCGATCGGGAGTCGGATCTGTTGGCGGCCACCGAGCAGGCTCTGCGCCGCCTGGTGGGCGCAGACCGCGTCCAGGTCTTCCTCCGACCCGCCCTCGGGGACGGCCTCGAGGCGAAAATACCGGAGATGACCACCGGCGAGGCTGAATCGCACAGGATCCTGCAGGATGCCATGGCCTGCCGGGCCATTCAGAAGGGCGGCTCGGTGATGCTGGACGCCAGGGCCCCGACCGCCTGCATTTGCCCCCTGGGCGTCCCCGGGAAGGGCGGCTATCTCTGCATTCCCCTGGTGGCTTCTGGACAGATGATGG
>JAYSNJ010000148.1:0-5995 GCA_043723905.1 Holophagaceae bacterium | reverse complement strand
GTCTGGCCCCCGTCCCCGAGCCTCTGGAAGCGTTCCAGGGCGCGATCGAGGTGGGACATGGCCGGGGCCAGGTACTGCTGGAGGCTGCGCACCATGCCGAGGGCCAGGTGGGCATGGGCCTGGAGGGCGAGGTCCCCCTGCATCCGCGCGGTCTGGAGGGCCTCCTGCAGCAGCAGGATGCTGGGCTCGGACTGTCCCTGGTAGAGGCGCACCATGGCCAGGGAGATCTGGACGGGCACGAGGCTGCGGAAGTCCTGGCCGTGCTCCAGCAGCCGCTGGGCAGACTGCAGGAGGGTGGCGGCCCGCTGGAACTGGGACTGGCCCGCCATGGCCCGGCCCAGGGCGACGAGGAGCCCGACCTGGTCCCGGGGATGGGCCTTGGCCCCGCCGTTGCCGAGCAGATGGAGCCCTTCCTCGAGGGCCCTCACCCCCTTGGTCATGTAGCCCTGGAGGAGGTGGAGCTGGCCGATCGCCAGGCGAAGGCGAGGCTGTTCCGGATGCTGGGGCAGGTCGGTCAGGCGGGTGGCCGCGGCCATGATGGCCTCCTGGGCCTCGGGCAGCCGCCTCAGCTGAAGGTCGAGCATGGCCTGTTTGCGGAGGATCCTGGCCTCGTGGAGCCGGAGGTCGGGCGCGCTCTGCACCACGCGGGCAAGGGCCTGCTGGGCGCGACCCAGGGCCTCCAGGGCCAGGATCGCCGCAGGCTGGGGCTGGGCTTCACCCTGGCCGGAAAGGGCGCCCTGGGACCCCGTGGCCCAGGCATCCGCCAGGTATTCATGGAGGAGGGCCTCTTCGGAAGGGTGCGGATGGAGGAGCAGGGCCTGATCGACCGTCCTCTGGGTCTCCTGCGGGGTCCCGGTGGGCCCCTTCCGGATGGCCTCGAGGACAGCGGCCAGGGCGGTGGCCTCATCCGAGGCGAGGGACTGCAGGGTGACAGACAGGGCCAGGCTGCCGCCCTTCTCCTGGAGGATGCCCAGCAGGGCCCGGGCCAGCCGTTTCAGCTCCGGCTGGGGGGTGTGGGAGAGCACCAGCTCCCGCCAGCGGGGTTCCGGGATGGTGGCATCGTTCCGCCGGAGGAGGACGAGGCGGGATCCCACCGCCTCCTGCAGGGCGTCCTCCAGGCGATCGCCGGCCAGGCCCAGGAGCCGCCCCAGGGAGGCGATGGGCAGGGGCCGGTCCGCCAGGGCCAGCAGCCGCACCAGGGTGGCCGAGGCCGGAGCGAGGCGCTGGAGCCGGCCCAGGAAGATCTGGCGCATGAGGTCTTCCTCGGCCCGGAGCGCGGGGGGCCGCCCTGGGGCCAGGGACCAGCAGCCCTCCGTCCAGAGCAGGGCACCCTCCTGCTGGGCCAGTTCGAGGAAATTGCGCAGGAGCCCGGGATTGCCGAGGCTGCTGCTCAGGAGCTCGGTCTGGTAGTCCGCCGGCAGGGTGTGGCGGCCCAGCAGGTCCCCCAGCACGTCCCGCAGATCCTCGTCTTCCAGGCGGTTGAGCCCCACGACGGCGGCCCTGGCCTCGGATTTCAGTTCGGCGATGAGGGGCCTGAGCCCCGCGCCCTGGGCACCGGTGGTGAGCGAGAGGAGCCAGGGCACGTTGGAGGCCCGAACCAGATCGCGGATCAGGGCCACCACTTCCGGAGTGGCCCGGTCCAGGTTCGAGAGGTGGATGAAGCGCGGGTGGATCGTGGCCGAGAAGGCGATGGCCTCCAGGGCGGCCTTGAGCTCTTCGGGTTCGGGGCCCGCCTCCTGGCGGTTCAGGGCACGGCCGCCGGTCAGGAACGCGAAGGCCTGCACCCGCAGCGACAGCGATTTGGCCACGCCGGGGTTCTGGGCATAGAGGTCCACCTCGCTGCCCAGCAGGAGCGCCTCCAGCAGGCGCCCCAGGAAGCGGCCCGGCGGCTCCTCGTGGGAGGCGGTGAGGTGGTGGACCCAGATGCCCTCGCTCTCCGCCACGGCGCAGGCCCAGGCAGCGAGGTGTTCCTTGCCGACCCCCTCCTCCCCCTGCAGCAGCACGATGCGCTCCATGGGGATGGTCGCGCTCAGGCCCAGCACCAGGGACTTGAGGTAGGTCAGCTCCTGGCCCCGGCCGCGGATGGGGTGCGACACGAGCTCGGACAGGTCCCGGGCATGGATCCAGGGAAGGTCGTCGTGGGACGGGGAGGCGGGCAGGTCCTGGGGCAGCAAGGTGGGCAGCCGGGCGAGGCCCCAGGGCGGCTCGCCCATGATGCGGGGCAGATGGGTGACGCCCCGGCCGAAGGTGATGGCCTCGGGATGCAGGAACCGGGGATGGGGATTGGCGGCACTGAGAACGGCCAGATGCTGCAGCAGCGCCTCGCGCTGGCCTTCGTCCCACTCGGGCCACAGCCGGGACAGGGGCGTGCCCAGGAGTCCCTGCAGATACCAGGCCTGCTCATCGTCATGGCCCAGATGGCCGTGCACCGGATCGAGGGGGCCCGCATCCAGGAAGCGCCTAAGAAAGGTCTCCCGCAGCTGGTCGAGCTCATGGTCCGAGGGCCGGGGGGACCAGAGCTGCGCCAGGAAGCGGCCGCCGTCGCTCTCGCGCCGCATGAGGTGCCACGCGCAGCCCGGCCCCTGACCGAGTTCCAGGAGCCACGTGAACCGATGCGCGCCCAGGAAGCGGGTCACGTCCATGGCAGGACCGTGCGCGAATGATCCAGGTTCCGGGGGGGCATGACGTGAAGTCTAGCCTCCCTGTTGGCTATCGTGCCAGGAACGGATCGAGGATGACCGCGGCGGTCAGGAGCAGGGCGAAGAGGTTGATGTTCATGAAGGCGCGCCGGAACACCGGGGCATCTGGATCGGGCCGCAGCAGCACGGCGCCACCGTAGACCAGCCAGAGGGCCGAGCCGGCGAGGAGCGTCAGGGTCGGGAGCACAAGGACCACCCGGAACATCGGCAGCAGGGCGCAGGCCGCCGCCGTGCCGCAGATCCAGGTGAAGCTGAGGCGGGCGAGGCGCTGCCGCCCGAAGACCTTCACCAGGGTGGGGAAGCCCGCCTCCTCGTAGCCCTCGGCGTGGAGGGCCACCAGCATCCAGAAGTGGGGCACCTGCCAGATGAAGAAGACGAAGGCCAGCGCCAGGATGGAGGGATCGGAGATGTGGCCTCCGGCCGCGGTCCAGCCGATGGCCGGCGGCAGGGCGCCGATGAGGGAACCTGGCACCACGGCGAAGGCGCTGACGCGCTTGAGGGGGGTGTAGAAGGCGTTGTACCAGAGCATGGCCAGGGCCCCGAGCAGGGCCGAGGCCAGGTTGTGGGCCAGGAGGAGGACCAGGAAACCGGACACGGCGAGGCCGCAGGCGATGGCCAGGGCCGCCGCGGGGCTGAGGTCGCCGCGGGGGATGGGCCGGTGCCAGGTCCGCGGCATGATCGCGTCGAAGTGCCGCTCCTGGTACTCGTTGAGGGCGCTGGAGCCCATGGCCAGGAGCAGGATGCCGAGCAGGGTGGTGATCAGGCCGGCATCCGCCCCCCGGAGGCAGGCGATGTATCCGGCCGCCGCCGTGAAGGTGGAGGCGCCGGAGATGCGCAGCTTGGTGAGCTCCAGCAGGGTGGAAGCCAGGCTGGGTTTGGGAGCGGGAAGCACGGCGGCGGTCAAGGCGGCACCGGCCTACTTCAACGTCTTGAGGTAGGTGACGACCTGACTCAACTCGTCGGGCTTGAGCTCGGCGGCGGGCATGGTGTCGGCCGGGTAGCCCCGGACCACCTGACTCTCGGGGTTCAGAATGGCCCGGCGAAGATAGGCCTCGTCCACCGTGACCGTCTGGTCTACCCCGGCGACCTTGATCTGTTCGGACTTGCCGAAGAGCCCCTTGAAGGTGGGCCCGACCATGGGCTTCCCATCCACGGAGTGGCATTCGAGACAGCCGTTGGCCTTGAGCAGGGCCAGTCCCTTGGGCTCGTCCGGCGGTGCCGCAGGGGTTCCGGCGGCCGTGAGACTCTTCCCCGGCTCGGGGGCATTCTCTCCGCCGAAGTACCAGGCCTTGAACTCGTCCTCGGGCACCACGACCACCTTGCTCAGCATCAGGCTGTGGTCCACGCCGCAGATGACGGTGCATTCGATGTCGTAGGCGCCCAGCCTGGTGGCCTGGAACCAGGTCGTGTTGGCCCGGGCGGGCACGGCGTCGATCTTCAGGCGGAACGAGGGCACGTAGAAGCCGTGCACCATGTCGGCGCTGCGGACCTCGAGCTTCATGGGTTTCTCGAGGGGCGCGAAGAGCACCTTGCTCTGCTTGCCGTTGGGGTATTCGAAGGACCAGCTCCACTGCCGGGCCATGACCTTGACGACCATGGACTCCCGAGGGGCCTGGCTCATGTATTCGTAGTTGGTCCAGCCGTAGTAGAAGATCGACAGGAAGAGGATCAGGGGGATGACGGTCCAGACGATCTCCAGGCCCACGTGGCCCTCGATCTGGGAGGCCACCGGGTGGCGCTTCTTGTCGTACCGGATGACGAAATAGATCATCAGCGCCGTGATGAACAAGAGAAAGGCCACGGACAGCCCGAACACATAGAAGAACACCGCGTCCGATTTCTGGGCGGAGATGGCGGCTTGCTTCATCCATTCCATGGCTGATCCTTAGTGGAAAGCGACATCGGAGAACAACAGAGCGAAGAAGATCAGCAGCGTCCCGATCGTGATCAGGACCACGCCCTTGAGCAGGGCGCCTTCGTACTTCAGGTGCATGAAGTAGTAGAAGACGAGGCCGGCCTTGATGGGGGTGAGCGTCAAGAGGCCCCAGACCGCGTAGCTCTGGCCGAAGTGGCTGGAGAGGACCAGGAGGCCCGTGAGGATGACCAGGGCCACCCATACCTTGATGAAGATGCCGTAGCCGGGGTGGGCCACGGCGTGCTCGGTGGAGACATGGGAGTCGTGCGTGTAGTCGCTCATGCCGTTTCCCTATGCCGCCAGGTAGAACAGGGGAAGGAGGAAGATCCAGATCACGTCCACCAGGTGCCAGTAGAGGCCCCCGTTCTCGAGGTGGATGTAGCGGTCCTGCCGGATGGAACCGGTGCCCACCATGCGCGCGAGGACGGTGAGGACGGAGATGCCCACCAGCACATGGAGGCCATGCAGCCCGGTCATCGTGAAGTAGAGGCCGAAGAACACCTGTTCACCCTGGGGAAGGGTGCCCAGGTGGGGGGCGCTGGGATAGAGGCCGTGGTGGAACTTGGCCGCCCATTCGAAGCCCTTGATGACCAGGAAGACGAGGCCGAGCCCGATGGTGGTGGCCAGGAAGGCGATGGCCTTGCGCTTGTCCGCCTTCTGGATGGCCACGATGCTCAGCACCACCGTGAGGCTGCTGGTGAGGAGGACGATGGTGTTGATGATGCCCAGGGTGGCGTTCAGCTCCCCGCCGCCGTGGTGGAACTCGGCCGGGTAGCGGTAGCGCATGTAGGAGTAGGCGATGAAGAGCCCTCCGAAGAGGATCATCTCCGTGACGAGGAAGAGCCACATCCCGAGCCTGGCGCCGAGGTCGTCACGATGGACGTGTCCGGTCATTGGGCCTCCTGGGGGAAGACATAGGGGCCTGCGGTGATGGTCGGGATCTCGTCGAAGTTCTCGACGGGCGGCGGGCTGGGGATGGTCCACTCGAGGGTCAGGCCGCCCCAGGGATTGTCCTCGGCCTTCTCACCCTTGAAGATCGCGTAGAGCAGGGTCGCGAAGAAGCCAAGGAGGCCCAGGACCAGGAACCAGCTGCCCACCGTCGCCACCACGTGGAGGGTGTGGTACTGGGGGAGGTGGACGTAGTAGCGCCGCGGCATGCCCAGCATCCCCAGGATCAGCATGCCGAAGTAGAGCATGTTGAAGCCGATGAACATCGGGAACCAGGAAGCGTAGATGGCCTTCTTGTTGTACATGCGCCCAAACATCTTGGGGAACCAGTAGAGCAGGGCGGCGAAGAACGCGAAGCCCGTGCCGCCGAACATCACGTAGTGGAAGTGCCCCACGATGAAGTAGGTGTCGTGGATGTGCACGTTGATGGCGA
>JAYSNJ010000147.1:0-2775 GCA_043723905.1 Holophagaceae bacterium | reverse complement strand
CTTTCAAGCGGATATGGCGGAATTGGTAGACGCGCTAGCTTCAGGTGCTAGTGTTCACAAGACGTGGGGGTTCGAGTCCCTCTATCCGCACCACTTTTTCGGCGTTGCCGAAAAAAGATAGGGGCAAAGAAACCGATTTGACATTTGACAAAGGTACCTGGCCTCCTCCAGGTTCGACCCACCTTCGGTACGGGACTGAGGGTTCATCGCCGAAGGCGATATCTGGCAACGCGCAGCGTTGGCAGCAGGGTGACGGGCGATCCCCCGAAAAGGAGCCACCATGGCCCTCGCCGTAGACCAGAAGAAGATCATCATCGACGACTACAAGCAGCACGAGTCGGACACGGGTTCGCCCGAGGTGCAGGTGGCGATTCTCACCAAGCGCATCAACGATCTCACCGAGCACTTCAAGATCCACACCAAGGACTACCACAGCCGTCGCGGCCTCATGATCATGGTTGGTCAGCGCCGTCGCCTGCTTGACTACCTCAAGCGGAAGAGTAAGGAGCGCTACGCCACCTTGATCGAACGCCTCGGCCTGCGCCGATAGGTTGTTCCGCCCTTGCAAAACGCCCGCCTTCGCGGGCGTTTTGCTATGTTCAAAGCATGGACCTGACGCGTCTCCCCTGCCCCGAGCATCCGGATCCCTACACCATCCTCAACCGTCGGTGCCACTACGACTCGCCCTGGATCCGGGTGCGTGAGGACCGCTTCCGACATCGGAAGGGCGCCGAAGGCCGCTATGCCGTCTGTGGATTCCGCCGCACCGCCTGCGGCGTGCTGGCCCTGGATGACCAGGACCGTGTCGTATTGGTGGGACAGTGGCGCTACCCGCTGGAGGCCTACTCCTGGGAGCTCCCCGAGGGGGGCGGGGACGAGTCGGAAAGCCCCTTCGAAGCCATCCGTCGGGAACTGGCCGAGGAGACGGGGCTCGCCGCCCAGGTGTGGGAGCCCCTGGCCTTCTTCCATCCCAGCAATTCCTCCACAGAGGAAGAAGCCTTCCTCTTCCTGGCCACCGGGCTGAGCCCCACCGAAGGCCATCACGCGGAGGACGACGAGGAGCTGCTGGTCCATCGTGAACCCTTCCACGACTGCTTGCGCCGTGTCCTGGGCGGGGAGCTCACCGACAGCCTCACAGTGATGGCCCTGCTATCCCTCCAGGCCCGGCGGAGCGGCATCACCACGGCGCTCGAGGCGACCCTGGCGGAACGCTTCTTCCAGCGGCCCCAGGATCACCCCTCCCCCGGTCGGGCCCGCTGGGAGGCCCTGGACACCCCATGATCCTCAGCTTGCACCCCGACACGCCGCAGGCACGGCACCTTGAGCGCATCGTGGAGCTGCTGCGCCGCGATGGCGTCATCGCCTATCCCACTGATACCCTCTTCGGCTTGGGCTGCCTGGCCTCGCGTAAGAAGGCCGTGGACCGCGTCCAGCAGATCAAGGGCCGGGACCCGAAGAAACCCATGTCCATCCTGTGCTCGGACATGGAGATGTTCTGCCGCTACACCCGCCACTTGGACACGCCCACCTTCCGCATCCTGAAGCAGATGCTACCCGGCCCCTACACGGTGCTCTTACCCGCCAGCCGCGAGGTGCCGCGCTACCTCCAGAACAAGCATGTGGTGGGTCTGCGGATCCCGGACCATCCCTTTTGCCAGGCCTTGGTCAGATTGCTCGGCGAACCCATCGTCACCACCAGCGCCACACTGCCCGAGCAGCCCGTGCTGAACACTGCCTGGGAGATCGAGGAGGAGCAGGGCCATGCCCTCGATCTGGTGGTGGACTGTGGCCAGCCGGAGGGCATTCCCAGCACCATCATCGACCTCAGCGGTGAGGAACCCCTCCTCGTGCGCCAGGGCGCAGGGCCCTGGCCCCTGTAATTACTTGACCCTATCGGCGGCCTTCTTCCGCAAGACCTGACTTTCCTCCTCGCTGAGCAGGCCCTCGCGCCTGAGCCCTTCGATGCGGCGCAGGGCCCCCTCCAGCTCGAAGGCCGGAGGCAGCGGAATCTCGGAGGGTTTCGCGACGGGCACGGGCATGGGGGGAGCACCGGCCATTGTCGCGAGGGTGCGCCCAAGGTTCACGCACCACCGGGCGTAATGGAGGGAGAGGATGTCCGCACTCGACCCCGTGAGGGTGTCGCGGAAGGCTCCCAGCAGTTCACCCGTGTCGCCATCCACCAGCTTCAGATCAAATGAAAGGCTCACACCCATAGGAAATGCCGTCACCGGCCTCGCCCACGGCATCCACGACCCGTCCGATGAGGAGGACGTCCCCATTAATGAGGGACACTGGCAGCACTCCCTTGAGCCCCCCGATTGAGGCCCTTGGCCAGTTCGGGCTCCAGGGTCCGCTCCAGGCCTTCCAGCAGCACCTGGTCCTTCAGGGCCCGCTTGCCCTGCAGCCAGGGCGCAGGTTCCCAGGGCTTGAGACGAAAGAGCCTGTCCCAAAACCCCCGCGTGCCGCGACGATGCCAGGCGGGATGCTCATCAAGGAAGGGCCCGCAGGGCGATGTGCTTCATCTTTCAAGGGCGCTGACGCCGAGGAGCGCCCGCCTGGCATCGTCCCTCCCGCCTCACGCACGGTGCCCCGCACCGTGCTCCCACGCGCCTCCGGCTTGCGGAGTCGGGACCCCTTGGGCTGGGGCGGCGGGGGGCATCCCGGTGACGTACGATCCCTGGGAACGCATGCGTTCCCGGGGGCGTCAGGCTCGAATCACGTAGACCCACTATGTTCATCTCGCCTTCCTGGCGGGACACCCCCCGGCGCTCCCAG
>JAYSNJ010000146.1:0-7510 GCA_043723905.1 Holophagaceae bacterium | reverse complement strand
CGATCTGCGAAGCAGAGCGCGTCAAGCGCAGCAGCGCAGACCGGCCAGGGGCCGAGGCTGCGATGCGGAGCGACTTCGAACGCCCGACTACATTCTCGACAATTGAATGCGAATCGGTATCAGAGAGATTTCCCGAGGGACGCGCAGAAAAGACGGAGGAATGCCGAGGATCCGTTTCAGCTGGATCGGGTCAGCCGCCCCCGGTCAGATCCCCTTCATCCCCTTCATCCCCTTCATCCCCTTTATCCCCTTTATCCCTGTTCCTTATGCTTTTCCTCGCATGCCCTACCGTGGGCTCCCGCGCAAGCCATGCACAGGAGTCCGGAGGGAGTCCATCTGTGAAAATTCAAATTGGCTGTTCGCGACCCTGTATCAGATCTTCCCCATGCTCCTGCCGGCGCAGCGCAGATCCTGGCAGGCGCGCACGACGCGGTCGGCCATGCTCTGTTCGGCCTTCTTCATGTAGGGCCGGGGATCGAAGACCTTCTTGTTGCCCACTTCGCCGTCCACCTTGAGCACGCCGTCGTAGTTCTTGAACATGTGGTCGGCGATGGCCCGGGTGAAGGCGTACTGGGTGTCGGTGTCGATGTTCATCTTGATGACCCCGTAGTCGAGGGTCTCGTGGATCTCCTCGAGGCTGGAACCCGAGCCGCCGTGGAAGACCAGCAGGCTCCGGGCACCGCCGCAGGCCGCTGCGATGGCGGCCTGGCCGTCCCGCAGGATGCTGGGCTTCAGCACCACGTTGCCCGGCTTGTAGACGCCGTGGACGTTGCCGAAGGTGGCAGCCAGCATGTAGCGTCCGAGGGGGCCCAGCGCCTTGTGCACGGCCACCATGTCCTCGGGGGTGGTGTAGAGCTTCTCCTTGCCCATGTGGCTGGTGTCATGGCCGTCCTCCTCGCCGCCCACCACGCCGATCTCCACTTCCAGGATGATCTCGCTGGCGGCGCAGCGCCTGAGCAGTTCGGCGGAGCGGGTGATGTTTTCCGCGAGAGACAGTTCCGAACCGTCGAACATGTGGGCGTTGAAGACATTGGGCCGACCCGCGGCCCGCCGGGCCTCGGTCTCGGCGATGAGGGGCAGGACGAAACCCTCGAGGTATTTGGGATGGCAGTGATCCGTGTGCAGGGCCACGTTCACCTCGTAGTGCTGGGCCATGTAGTGCACGTAGTCGGCCAGGGCGATGGCCCCCTTGGCCATGTCCTTCACGCCCAGACCGCTCATGAACTCGGCGCCGCCCGTGGAGATCTGGACGATGCCGTCGCTGCCTGCGGTCTTGAGGCCCAGCAGCACGGCGTTGGCGGTTTCCGTGGAGGTGACGTTGAAGGCGGGGTAGGCGAACTTCTCCTGTTTGGCCTTCTCCAGCATCTGGACGTACTGGGCGGCATTGACGACGGGCATGGGTCCTCCGGGGGATGAATGTGCTCTTCAGCCTATCTCTTTTCCAGGCGTTCCCAAAATGGGAGTGAACCATCTGTGCCAGGATGAGGGGGGAATCCCACCATGAAAATCGCGGCCATCGATGTCGGATCGAATTCCATCCACCTGGTCGTGGTCGAGGCGGACTCCGTGGGCAATCAGCGGGTGCTGGCCCGGGAGAAGACCATGGTGAAGCTGGCCCGGGGCATCGCCAGGACCGGGGAGATCGCGCCGGAGGCCTTCCAGGCGGGACTGGAGACCCTGGCCCTGATGGCCGAGGTGATCCGGGGCTTTGACTGCGACACGATCATGGCCTGCGGCACGGCGGCCCTGCGCGAGGCCGCCAACGCCGGGCGCTTCATCGAGGAAGCCGAAAAACTCGGCATCTCCATTCGCGTCATCTCCGGCGAGGAGGAGGCCCGGCTCATCCACCTGGCCGTGAGCCGGGCCATCCCCTTCCCCCAGGAACCCGCCCTGCTCATGGATATCGGCGGCGGCAGCACCGAACTGACCTGGGTGCACGGCGAGCGCGTGCCCGCCAGCATCAGCCTGCCCTGGGGCCTTCAGCGCCTGGCGGACGCCGTGCCCACCGCCAATCCCCCCACGCCCGAAGACATGGCCCGCCTGGGGAAATTCATCCAGAAGGTGCTCAGGAAGGCCCGCAAGGGCCTGCCCGCGGATCTCCCCCCCGTGGCCCTGGTGCTCGGAACGTCGGGCACGCTGCTTGATCTCGCCAAGGGGGCCGGGGGCGATTCCGCCTTCACCCGCGAAGAACTGCTGCGCTTCGAGCGCAGGCTCTGGCGCAGCACGGCCCAGGATCGGATCGCCACCCTGGGTGTGGACCCCAAGCGGGCCGAAGTCCTGCACGTGGGCGCCACCTGGGCCCTGGCCCTCCTGCGCTGGCTGGAGGCCACCCAGGTGCGCTGCCTGCCCGTGGGCCTGCGGGAGGGCATGATCTGGGAGGCTCTGCGCCACGGCGGCGTGGCCCTGCCCGCCCTGCCCGACCGGCGGCGGGCCTCGGTGGAGTCCCTCGCCGAGCGCCTCGACCCCGACCCCGGCCACAGCCGCCACGTGCAGGTGCTGGCGGACCAGCTCTTCCAGGACCTGCGACCCACCTTCGAACTGGGCGAAACCGAGCGCGAACTGCTGGGGTACGGGGCGCGCCTCCACGACATCGGCCTTAGCCTCGCCGAGAAGAGCCACCACAAGCACGGTGCCTACCTGGTCCAGAACGCCAGCCTGCCGGGCTTCTGGCCCAAGGAGGGCGAGCTCATCAGCCAGATCGTGCGCTTCCACCGGGGGAAAGCGCCCAGCATGGAGAAGCACGAAGCCTTCGCCCTCCTGGCGCCCTGGCATCGCCAGGTGGTGGAGAAGCTGGCCGCCATCCTGAGGGTGGCCGATGCCCTGGACCGCAGGCGGCACCAGGGCGTGCGCCAGGTGCGTCTGGAGATCGAGGCCGAGGAGGCCCGTCTGGTGGTGCACGGCGCCGGCGATCTCCGCCCGGAGCTGGAGGCCCTCCAGGAGAAGGGGAAACTCCTCTTCCACCTCCTGGACCGCCCCGTGAAGGTAGTGCAGGCGGGATGAAGGCGCGTGAGCCCATGGCTCCAGGCCGGCATTTTCCGAAGGTTCTGACCCAGCCCTAGGGGCGAAAGCGGCCGAGCCAGAGGCCCCCGGAGGAGCCCGGAACCGTGCCCAGAGTCACAGCGCCCCGTCGTCACGCGCTCGTCACTGGAGTGTCACTGGCTCATGGACTAGGCTGGTACGAAACAGCGCCCCCCTGGAGTCGCCTTGCACCGAGAACCAGCCTATCGTTTCCGCCGATTCCTCAACTGGTTCCCCCTGGGACTGACCTACGCGACCCTCTACATGGGCCGCTACAACTTCAACCTCGTCAAGAGCGACATCGGCGCCTGGTACCACCTGGACAAGGCCCAGATGGGCTGGATCGCCACGGCCGGCTTCTGGACCTACGGCCTCTCCGTGGCCCTGAACGGCCCCCTGGCGGACCGCTTCGGGGGCCGGAAGGCCATCCTCCTGGGCGCTGCGGGGGGGGCGCTCATGAACCTGCTCATCGGCCTGATGTTCCTCAGCGGCCACACCACCCAACTGCTGGTCTCCATGAGCCTGCTCTGGAGCGGGAACATGTACTTCCAGAGCTTCGGCGCCCTCTCCGTGGTGAAGGTGAACAGCACCTGGTTCCATGTGCACGAGCGGGGCGTCTTCGGCGGCATCTTCGGGATCATGATCTCCTCGGGCTACTTCCTGGCCACCACCATCGGCGCCTGGATTCTTTCGCGCTTCCACTGGACGCTGATCTGGATCGTCCCGGCCGCGGCCATGGCCGTGATGTGCCTGGTGGACTACCTGCTGGTGCGCAACCGCCCCAGCCACGCGGGCTTCCCGGATTTCGACACCGGAGATGGCAGCAACGCGCACCACGCCGAGGACGAGCCCCTGCCCTGGGGCGATCTGATGCGGAAGGTCTTCCACAATCCCATCGTGGTGGCCCTCATCTTCGCGGAGTTCTGCACGGGCTTCGTGCGCCAGGGGGTGATGCTCTACTTCACCGAATACCTGGGCGAGGTCTACAACCTCCCGAAGACGAACCATCTCTTCTGGTTCACCGGCGTTGCCTTCATGGTGGGGGGCATCCTGGGCGGCCTCCTCTGCGGCTGGATGAGCGACAAGCTCTTCCAGTCGAGGCGCCCCCCCGTGGCCTTCATGTTCTACCTGGCCCAGATCGTCATGCTTGCGCTCCTGGGCTTCTCCTTCGGCAGGGGTTCCTTCGGGGGTCAGGTCTGGGCCGTGTGCCTGCTGGGCCTTACGGCCATGTTCATCTTCGGCGTCCACGGCATGCTCAGCGGCACGGCCAGCATGGACTTCGGCGGGCGCAAGGCCGCGGCCACGGTGACGGGCGCCCTGGACGGGATCCAGTACGTGGGCAGCGGCCTCACGGGCTTCGGCCTGGGCTGGATCCTCAAGACCTACGGCTGGGACGGTGTCGCCACCCATGGCCATGTGCCCAGCAACGCCTGGATCTGGGTGGGCTGCATCATCCCCTTCAGTTTCCTGGGCGCCTACATCATGACGCGCATCTGGAATGCGAGAGCGGGGCAGACCGCGCACTGAGGCCATGCCATGATGAAGGCGGGCCGGCCCCTGAGGGC
The DNA here is from genome assembly GCA_043723905.1 of Holophagaceae bacterium. GTDB lineage: Bacteria > Acidobacteriota > Holophagae > Holophagales > Holophagaceae > JAYREN01. The sequence goes on along the minus strand of JAYSNJ010000146.1, from coordinate 2,927 downwards.
GCCCACCGGGAGATCCGATGACGGACGACGCGACCTCGCGCCCCTGCCTCAACTGCGCCACGGAACTGCAGGGAGCCTTCTGCCACCACTGTGGGCAGAGGGACCAGGACCGGCGCCTGCCCCTGAAGGCCCTCCTCCACGACGTGCTCCACGACATCTGGCACTTCGACCACAAGGTGCTGGAGACCCTGCGCCTCCTGGTGTTCAGGCCGGGTCATCTCACCCTCGCCTACCTGGACGGGCGGCGCAGCCGCTATGTCCCCCCCTTCCGCCTCTACATCTTCCTGAGCTTCCTGCTCTTCTCCGCCTTCGCCATGGTGCCCGTGGGCGGCGCGAAGAAGACCTCCGACGCGCCTCCCGCCGTGACGGTGAACTTCCAGTCCTCCGAGGAGACATCGAAGGTCCAGGCCCCATGGGCGACGTCGCTCAATGCCCGCGCCAAGGCCGCCAAGAATGATCCCGAGCGCTTCCAGCGGGCCTTCCTCTCCAATCTTTCCAAGTCCCTCTTCCTGCTCATGCCCCTCTTCGCGGCGCTGCTCCACCTCCTGTACCTTCGCCGCAGACCGTTCTTCGTGGACCACCTGATCCTTTCCCTCCACTTCCACGCCCTGTCCTTCCTGGTGATCCTGGCGCTGCTGGGACTGGCGGCCCTCCCTGGCGAAGATTGGGGCACGATTCCGGGCCTCGCCCTCTTCCTGCTGCCGCCCCTCCATCTGGCCGCCTCCCTCCGGCGGCTCCATGCCCAGGGCTGGATCAAGAGCCTCCTCAAGGCCGCCATGATCTCCGTCGCCTACGGGTTCACGGTGGCGGTCACGCTCCTAGGGCTCCTGTTCCTGTCGCTGCCCAAGAGCTAACCGTGCGATAGACGAGGGACCCGTCTCCGCAAGCGAGAGGCGAAGCTCCAAGCGAGCGGGAGCACGAGGCAGCGCCTCGTGCGATAGACGAGGGACCCGTCTCCGCAAGCGAGGGGCGAAGCCCCAAGCGAGCGGGAGCACGAGGCAGCGCCTCGTGCGATAGACGGGAGCGAAGCACGCCCCAGCTCAGGCGAAGAGCGGCCCCGCGCTGGGCTTCAGGCCCAGGTAGTCGTAGGCCGCCAGGGTGGCTCTCCTTCCCTGGGGCGTGCGATCCAGGAAGCCGATCTGCATGAGGTAGGGTTCCACCAGATCCTCCAGGGCATCGCCTTCCACCTCGCCCAGGGCGGCGGCCAGGGTGCGCACGCCCACGGGACCGCCCTTGAACTTCCCGCAGAGGGCCTCCAGATAGGCGCGGTCCAGGCCATCCAGGCCCAGGTCGTCCACTTCATGGAGATGGAGACAGGCCTCCGCGATTTCCGTCGTGATGACGCCCTGCCCCTTGACCTCGGCGTAGTCCCGGCAGCGCCGCAACAGCCGGTTCACGATGCGCGGCGTGCCGCGACTGCGCCGGGCGATGGCCTCGGCGGCTTCGGGTGCCATCTGCACGCCCAGCACGCGGGCGCTGCGGTTGGCGATGATGCCCAGTTCGGCCCGGCTGTAGTAGTCCAGGCGGTGCACCATGCCGAAGCGGTCATGCAGCGGCTTGGTGATGAGCCCGGCGCGGGTGGTGGCGCCCACCAGCGTGAAGGCCCTGAGGTCCACCTTCAGTGTCTGGGCGCTGGGGCCCTGGCCGATGAGGATATCGAGCTTGCGATCCTCCATGGCCGAGTAGAGCATCTCCTCGATGGCCGGCGCCAGGCGATGGATTTCGTCAATGAACAGAAATTCCCCTTCGTCCAAATTCGTCAAGATGGCCGCCAGATCACCCTTTTTATCCAAGGCGGGTGCCTGGATCACCTTGCAGGGTGCCCCCATCTCGTTGGCCAGCACGTGAGCCAAGGTCGTCTTGCCCAGGCCCGGTGGTCCGAAGAGCAGCACGTGATCCAGCACCTCGCCCCGCTTCAACGCGGCCTTCAGGGCGATTTCCAGACGCGCCTTCACCTTCTCCTGGCCAATGTACTCGCCCAGGCGCTGGGGCCGCAGCGAGTATTCGAAGGTCTCCTCGCGTTCGGCAGGATCCAGATCGGGATTGCGTTGGAATTCCATAAGCGTTCAGCCTGCTCCAGCTTCATTGCCGCACGGAGGACGTCCTTGTGTAAAGCCCCGGACACGCTACCTTGATAGTCGGGTCCTGAATTCCATGTCCATCCTGCCAGTTCAAAACCGGGAATCTGCGCGCAACCAGGGAGCTCACCGTGGCTGAGCGGCATTCCATCTCCATCCGCGACCGGCACGGCTTCGAGCGGACCATCCCCATCAGCCGCTCCGTCACCCTGGGGCGCCAGAGCCAGTGCGAGATCGTCCTCTCGGACAGCATGGTCAGCCGCAATCACCTCCGCATCGAGCAGATCGACGGCACGTGGTGGGTGGAGGACCTCGGATCCTCCCACGGCACCTACTTCAAGGACGAGCGGGTCGCCCGCATGCAGTGGGAACCGGACTCCACCATCCGCTTGGCGGACGGCGCCTACTACCTGACCCTGCGTTCGGAAGCAGCCATGGCGCCGGAGGTGAATCTCCAGGCCATCCTGCAGACCGCGCACCTGCTCACCGGGCAGGTGGAGCTGGACGATCTGCTAGAACAGACCCTGGATCGCCTCCTGAGCCTCTCCAACACCGACCGCGGCTTCATCATGCTCCCCGAGGACGGCGATCTGGTGGTCAAGGTGGCCCGCAACCTGAGCCCCCAGATCGAGAAGGACATCCATCTCTCCATGTCCAGCGTCCGCCGGGTCTTCGAGAAGGGCGAGCCCATCTGGATCCACAACGTCGCCTCCGACGAGAAGCTGATGGCGCAGCAGTCCATCATGGATCTGCAGCTCAAGACAATCCTCTGCCTCCCGCTGGTGGTGCAGGCCACCTGCATCGGCGTGGCCTACCTGGACAGCCGCCGCATCGTCCAGGAACCCGTGG